>NZ_AUTR01000020.1:0-241750 GCF_000497875.1 Pseudoalteromonas sp. S8-8 | reverse complement strand
TAATGCCGATCAGTTAAGAAATATTTAACGATCCATTGACCGATCTTCTGGTTAGTTTATAAAGGCTTCTGAATTTATTCAGGAGCCTTTTATTTTGCAACTCACTACCGCACTTTCTCTAGCCAATAGCTACGCACCCAATTCAGAAGGCTTAGGTCAACTGAGTGATTTTTTATGCCCTGAGTTTATCAAACAATGCGCAGAAACCGCAGGTGTCGCGACGATAAGGAAAAGAAGGCTTCCTGTTGAGATGGCCGTTTGGACAGTCATTTGTATGTCGTTTTATCGTGAAGACCCACTGTGGAGTATTGTCAGTAAATTAGGGCTCGCTTTACCAGGTAAAAAAGAACTCGTTGCGCCCAGCGCGGTTGTACAGGCTAGGCAGCGGCTTGGGGCTGATGCCGTTAAACAGGTTTTTGAGCAAAGTCAGCAAATGTGGAATGCTGATGCGAACCATCCCACATGGTGCGGGCTATCACTACTGGGTGTTGATGGTGTCATTTGGCGCACACCGGATACTGCTGAAAATCAACATGCATTCTCCATGTGGAAAAATCAGTATGGTGACACGGCCTTCCCTCAGGTTCGCATGGTGTGTTTGATGGAGTTAACTAGTCATTTATTAATGGGGAGCGCCTTTGATAGTTGTCGTACTAGTGAAATGGTGTTGGCTGAAGACTTAATCGAGGCAACACCCGATAACTCACTGACGTTATTTGATAGAGGCTTCTATTCTCTAGGCTTACTCAATCGTTGGCATCATGCTGGGGTAAATAGGCATTGGCTTCAACCGATGAGAAAAGGCACGCAATATGAAATTGTTCGCTCTCTAGGTCGTCAAGACAAACTCATCAAGCTAAAAGCAACAGCACAAGCGAGAAAAAAGTTCGACGATTTACCAGAGAGCATTGAAGTTAGGCTAGTCACAAAAACGGTTAAGGGGAAAGAGGTGAATATACTCACTTCATTAACAGACCCAATGCGTTTCCCTAAGGCTGAAATTGTTGACCTCTATAGTGATCGGTGGGAAATTGAACTTGGTTATCGAGAAATGAAACAAACCTTACTGAATAGTCACTTTACGCTACGCAGCAAGAAACCTGAGATGATAGCGCAAGAATTATGGGGCGTAATGTTGAGCTATAACTTGCTCCGATACCAGATGGTGAAAATGGCGCAGAAAAAATCTGGGATATATGCAAAACACCTGAGTTTTACGACGTGTGCTATTAGTATTATTAACCTTATTCATACAATGTTTATAGAAAATGCAGGACGGATACCTAAATCAATAGAGCAATTACAAGCTCAAGTTGAATATCACATATTGCCGATAAAACGGGAGCGGGCGTATCCGAGGTGTGTGAAACCAAAACCCAGTAAATACCCCAATAAAAAAAGCCAGTCAGCTGTTAACTGACTGGCATTAAGCCTAAGCTGCCTTTTTTGTACATTAAATTAATACCAATTTTATTAAAAAAATGATCATTCTAGCGTATTAAATAACTCACTAACTACGTTAAAAATTATTTATATAGAACAACTATGTACCATAATTTTAGCCTTGTTATTGAGCTATTTTCTTATCGCTATAATAGAACACTAATTTAATGCAATTGGTATAATTATTCAGCATCAGTTTTAGTGCTAAGTTGTTGCTCAAGCAATGCAACTTTAGCTTCAAGTTCGGTTAGTTTTTCGCGAGTACGAATAAGTACTTGGCTTTGCACATCAAATTCTTCACGGCTCACAAAATCCATCTCAGCAAGCTTGTTTTGTAAAACTTGCTTTGTTTTACCTTCGAGTGTCTCTGCTAGGTTTTTTACACCTTGTGGCATATTGCTAGTAATTTGCTTAGCAATTTCTTCAAGTTTTGCTGGGTTGATCATATTTGTCCCTTCGATGCGGCCTAAAATAATAATAACTAATATTACCTTATACCCACGGTATTTAACACATGATCATCTTTACCTTAATTAATTAAGGCAATTGCTATGCTCGCAGTAATGGTTACGTTAAAATTGCGCGTCTTTTAAATTTCTTTGGTCGTTATGAAACTCAATCCTAAACAAGATGAAGCCGTAAAATATATTAGTGGTCCATGCTTAGTACTCGCAGGCGCAGGCTCTGGTAAAACCCGTGTTATTACGAATAAAATCGCTTATTTAGTGAAAAAATGTGAGTACAAAGCGCGAAATATAGCCGCTGTTACTTTTACCAATAAAGCAGCCAAAGAAATGCGTGAACGAGTACTGCAAACGCTCGGAAAGCAAGACGCTAAAGGTTTATGGGTATCAACGTTTCATACACTCGGTTTAGAAATAATAAAAAAAGAGTTAAGCACATTAGGGTTTAAACCCGGCTTTTCGTTATTTGATGATCAAGATACCAATCAGCTTCTAAGTGAGCTCACCGAAGATGAGCTAAAAAAAGACAAGGACTTACTCAAACTACTTAAAATGGAAATTGGTAGTTGGAAAAACGAATTAGTACTGCCAGAGCAAGCAATACGCGAAGCGCGTGATGCGCAAAAGGCATTGTTTGCACAGCTGTATGCTCGCTATCAAAATCAGCTACGTGCTTATAACGCACTAGATTTTGATGATTTAATTATGATCCCTACTTTGTTACTTACTAATAACGCCACATCTCGTGAGCGCTGGCAGCAACGCTTTAAATATTTGCTGGTGGATGAGTATCAAGATACCAATACAAGCCAATATCAACTTGTTAAATTGCTAGTAGGCGAGCGTGCCCGTTTTACTGTGGTAGGTGATGACGATCAATCAATTTACTCATGGCGTGGTGCTCGCCCGCAAAACTTAGTGCTACTAGGTAAAGACTACCCAGGGCTTAGACTTATAAAGCTTGAGCAAAACTATCGAAGTGCAGGGCGAATACTAAAAGCGGCTAACATTTTAATTGCGAATAACCCACATGACATAGAGAAAAAGTTATTTAGTGAACTAGGTTATGGTGAGCCGATTAAAGTAATAGGGTGCCGCGATGAAGAGCATGAATCTGAGCGTGTGGTTGCTGAAATAATTTCACATAAGTTTATGAAGCGAACCAGCTATAAAGATTACGCGATTTTATATCGTGGTAATCATCAAGCACGTGGCTTTGAAAAGTCATTAATGAGTAACCGTATCCCTTATAAAATTAGTGGCGGGATGTCGTTTTTCGCTCGTTCAGAAATTAAAGATATTATGGCGTATTTACGTTTGCTAGTTAATCAAGATGATGACAATGCATTTTTACGTATCGTAAATACACCGCGACGCGAAATAGGCACGGTTACACTTGAAAAGCTTGGTACGCTTGCTAACGAAAAGCACATGAGCTTATTTGCTACCTGTTTTGATAACGATTTAGGCTACAGACTAAAAGGGCGTGGTTTTAATGCGCTTGCTGGGTTTGCACGCTGGGTTGTTGAGCTATCAGATAACGCAGTACGCGGTGATACGCTCGAAGCTGTTAAAGACTTAGTGCGTAATATTAATTACGAGGCATATTTGTACGAGTCGTCACCGAGTGCTAAAGCCGCTGAAATGCGTATGAAAAACGTATCTGAGTTGTATCGTTGGATCACCGATATGTTGACCGGTGATGCCGACAACGAACCAATGACATTAGCCGAGGTTGTTAGCAAGCTAACCCTTCGCGACATGCTTGAGCGTAACGAAGAAGAAGATGAAACCGATGCGGTGCACTTATCAACACTGCATGCATCTAAGGGCTTAGAGTACCCATACGTATTTATGGTAGGTATGGAGGAGGGCTTACTTCCGCATCAGGTAAGTATTGATGAAGATAACGTAGATGAAGAACGCCGCTTAGCTTATGTTGGTATTACTCGTGCGCAGCAGGAGTTAACACTTACTTATGCAAAAATACGTCGTCAATTTGGTGAAACCTCACAAACTGAGTTAAGCCGATTTGTACAAGAGTTACCGCAGGACGATCTCGCGTTTGAAAATAAAAAGGCGCCAAATACGCAAGCAGAGCGAATGGAAAAAGGCCAAGCAAGAGTCGCTAACCTTCGTGCAATGTTTAAAAAGCCTGAGTAATACCTCAGGCTAATTTTATAAAGACTGGGTTGCTTGTATTTCAGGTAACTCAGAACACACTAGAGCGTGTTGTTTTCCCACAAAAAATGCCAAACCGTGCTTGTCTAGTAAAGCTCTAAAATTAAGTATTGATGGGCCTTTAGCAATGACTTTCATTGCTTTGAGCTTCGTAATTGCAAGCACGCCCTGTAGCTGAAAATCGTAACTTTCTTGTTGTAAAACACGTTTACTAAAGGTCGAGCTAAGTAGCAGGTAGTCAAAATTAATATCGGTTAGTAAATTAAGTTCGCATCGATCTTTAGCGAAATTGTTTAAACCAATTGAATAACCAAGTTGTGATAGCTTTTTGAGGTTTTCTATTTGTGTTGCGCTTGCGTGACGAATTTCTTGCTCATCAAATAGCAAACAGAGCTGGCTATGTCCTTGTTGTTTATTTAGCGTATCTGTAAATAAAACAAATTCGTGCTCCTCGAGTAGTAAACCAGAGCAAGGAACCAGCGCCATAGTTACATTTGCGGTAATTGCTTGTGCATAAGCGCGTTGTAATAACTGTAACTCTATCTCGAGGTGCTGTTCTTTATCTGATGCAAACTTTTTCAAAATATCAAAGCTAGTAAAGCCAAGTATTGGGTGTTCACCAAATGCTTCAAATAAAGATTCAGACTGATGTTGCTCATCAAGAGTAATTATTTCAGAGCTTCTAAAACTCATAGGTAATATATCAAGGTGATGTTGTGCTTTTAGTGCCTGCGCAGGTATTGATTGCGTTAATAGCGGATGAAATAGCTCGTAGCGATTTTTTCCGGAGTTTTTAGCGTGGTACATTGCAGCATCGGCATCACGAATAATTTCATCCGTATGCGTATAGCTTTTCTTTGAGTAGGTTATTCCTATACTAGCACCACTTTGAAGTGATTCGCCTTTAAGGAAAAAAGGCTTTTTCATTAAATCGATAATACGATTAGCGACATCTTCTGCTTGTTGAGGCTCAGTTAAGTGCGTTAATAAAATAACAAACTCATCGCCACCTAAGCGTGCTAGTAAATCATGTTCGCGTATACACTGGGCAAATAACTCACTAACGTTAATTAAAAACTGATCGCCAGCATGGTGACCAAGCTGGTCGTTAATGTCTTTAAACTTATCTAAATCAATAAATAAAACAGCAAAATTATGTTCAGGAAAGCGCTGATAATGTTGTAGTGTTTTTTCAAGCTGAGTTAAAAAGAGGCTGCGATTAGGTAAGCTAGTAAGAGAGTCGTGATGTGCGTCGTGATAAAGCTGCTGCTCTATTTTTTTACGCTCATCTATTTGCATTTGTAAGTGCAGATTTGTTTGACGCAGTTCTTTGGTTTTTTCGTTTACTCTAAATTCGAGTTCTTGATGGCTTTTTGCAATCGCTTGATTGGTGAGCTTGGTTTGTAAAACCGCTGCAATTTGATGAGATACAAAGGTAATTAACTCGCAATCATCCCGGCTGAAAATATGTTTGTTATCGTAAGCTTGGCAAACAATAAGGCCGATAACACCTTGAGCTGTTTTAAGTGGAGCGCCTAACCAACTAGTGGCCATTTGCTCTTTTTGTACAGGCTTAGCTCTTTGTACTACACCGCTTTCTATTAATTCTTTTGCTCTACACGGGTGTATAAGTTGCGTTTCTTCAGTGCTTATTACCAGTTCACTATAACCTTTAGCAAAGCGTCTTGGTTGTGTGTTTTCTTTAAATTCATCTACACAATAAGGGAAGCTTATCCAGCCAGACTCTTTATCGTAAAGTGCAATATATAAGTTCTCTGCGTAGGTAATTGTTTTTATTATTTCATGTATCTTAAAGTAAGCATCATCAAGGTTTTTAGCTTGCGTTGCTATTTCAGATATTTTAAACAGAATTTGTTGGCGTTGAAGTGCGCGTTTGCGTTGTTCTATTTCAAGGTTTAACGCGTCGTTACTTTGAGTGAGTGCTCGGGTACGAATTTTAACTTCTGACTCAAGGAGCTCTCGTTTTTTTACACGCTCTATTGCAGTTGCTAAATAAAGCGACATAAACTCAAGTAATTGTATTTGTTGTGAGCTATAGCCTTGTTTTGTATCGTAACTTTGCGCTGCTAAAACACCGATAATATTATGTTCTTGGTAAACCGGTACACCTACCCAATGCTCTGCTGGAGTGCCTAATGCTTTAAATAAGCCTTCTGCTGCGGCATTTTGCATTTGCTGCTTGGTAAAACATGTGGTTTTACCCTGTTTAAATACATAACCAGTGGCACCTTCATCAAAGCTATTTGATTGGTTAAGGGCGACGGCAATACCATCTTTTTCATCTGAAAAGTAAGAAAGTTCTAACGATTGACTGTATTGATTTAATAGCACCACATAAAAACTTTTACTCGGCACATATTTTTGTAAAATGTCGTGGATAGCGGGATAAAGTAGGGTTAGCTCGGCAACAGTACTTGCTTGCTCTGATAATTGTATCAGCGCATTTTGTAAGTGATGTGATTGTTTGTATTTATTGAGTAATGTTTTTAGACGTTTATTTTGATACGCCAATTTACTCGATACTGAGAGTTTATCTTCCAATGATCTAACCGGCTATTTTTATTGTATAGTTATTAGCCTTATACTTTCACTTTTAGCGCTTATCGTCAAGTTGATATTCGTACTACCATACTGGCTAGAAACACTATTTTAGGTATTAAAAAAGGCTTACCGAAGTAAACCTTTTTTGTGTATTTCAGCTGTATTTACTTAGATGTCATGAAGTCGATAGCAGCGCTTATCTCATCATCAGAACAATCCATACAGGTGCCTTTTGGAGGCATCGCATTAAAGCCATTTAGTGCATGCTCAAGTAAAGTGTCTTTACCTTTAGCTATACGTGGAGCCCAATCGTCAGGCGATTTAGGCGCGCCTAATGCACCAGTACCGTGACATGCAAAACATGCACCTTGATACACTTGCTCACCAGAACGAGGGCCTGTAGGCGCCGCTGCTACAGCAGCTTTATCGCCTTCAAGGTATACAGCACCAACCGGCGCGAGACGTGCTTTAATTGCATCTTCAGTCATAGAGTTATCATATGGCTGTGCGTATGCAGTGGTTGCTAGCATTAATAATGCTGCAGCTGTTAATTTTTTCATTTTGCCTTGCTCACTTCGATTTGAACGTGATCAATCACGATTAAAGATGACGGAAATTAAACCGATTATAACTCTCTGAGCCAATTTATAAAATGCTAAGAGGCGTTTTTATTAATAAAACTGACTACTTTTTGCGTTAACGCAATAAAATTTAATTATTTACTGTTTTTTGTTAAGCAATTTAATAAGTGCAAACAGTCATACAATTAACTTTTAGATCCTAAGATCAATATATTGATAATACGCTACTAACTAGTTTTTCGATCCCTGCATCGGCTTCAATAATTGATTGCGCAAGCATATAAGCTGGGGTTGTAACTAGCTTATTTGGCTGATCAATAACAACATCATCTACTGCACAATTTATATGTTTAGCGCCTAATGTGCTTAGCGCTTGTGCTGTCTCTGCATCGTTACCAATCGTAAGTACAGCGTTATCGTAAATAAATGGGATCAAAGCGGGTGCAATACACATATAACCAGCAGGCTTATTTTCTTTTGCAAATGATTTACAAGTATTAAGTACGTCTTCATTAATATTTGCTTTTGCGCCTTTAATTGCAAAGTCACATAAGTTTTTTGCAGCGCCAAAACCGCCAGGTACAATTAATGCGTCAAACTGAGTTACGTCTAGTTCAAGCAGCGATTTAATGTCACCCCGTGCAATACGAGCCGCTTCTGTTAATACATTACGTTTATCAGGCATTACTTCGCCCGTTAAATGGTTAATGGTATGAAGTTGTTCAATATCCGGTGCAAAACACTGATACGTTGCGCCATTTTTGGCTATATGTAATAAAGTTAAAATTGCTTCATTAATTTCACTACCATCGTACACACCAGACCCTGCTAATATTACCGCTACGTTTTTCATGCTTTTGTGCCCCTAAAGTCTTTTTTATAAGTCGATCGGATGAAGTCTAACATGCTCAAAATTTCTCGCGAAAATAAATTTTTAGTACAAAAATCATTCTCTATGCAAGTTGTATTGCGGTTTATGCCATTTGCGATCACTTTGCCTTTAAAAAAATTATAAAGGATCGCTATGATCTTCGATCCATTGTGCTAGAATACTCCTCCGGTTATTTAAATGGACGCGAATAATCAAAGTGAATAACAACACAAGCAGTCGTTAGAAAACCTTTTTCCACATTGGTTTAAAATAATAAAAAAAGAACCTCGTATTATCTTTTTTAAATTAAAACATACAGTTAAAGTATTTTCTAGGCATTTTATAATGCTTTGGAAGAATAGCTCGTGGCTGTTATCTACACACTTATCCACAGCTTGCTATAGTTTTAATAACACGATAAGCAGTAATTCACTGTCGTTTTATTTACTACCTTATGGCATGCTTATAATTACCTTAATTTTTTGCATTTAGGATCCAAATTCACCATGGCTCAGATCCCCGAAAACCCACTTATTTTAGTTGATGGCTCGTCATATTTATTTCGTGCTTATCATTCTCCGCCGCATTTAACTAATTCTAAAGGTGAAGCTACGGGCGCTATTTATGGCGTGATCAACATGCTTAAAAGCTTGATCAGACAATACGATCCCTCACATATGGTGGTTATATTTGATGCTAAAGGTAAAACGTTCCGTAACGATATGTATAGCGAGTATAAGGCAAATCGTCCGCCTATGCCGGATGACTTACGCACTCAAATAGCACCAATACACAGTATTATTAAAGCGATGGGCTTTCCGCTAATTAGTATTGAAGGCGTTGAAGCTGATGATGTTATTGGTACATTTGCACGTATAGCGTCAGAGCAAAAACGACATGTACTCGTCTCTACTGGCGATAAAGACATGGCACAGCTTGTTAATGAACACGTTACGCTAATAAACACGATGACCGACAGTATTTCAGATCCCGTTACCGTGGTTGAAAAGTTTGGTGTAGGCCCTGAACTTATTATTGATTACTTAGCATTAATGGGTGATAAGGTCGATAATATTCCGGGTGTTGAAGGTTGTGGTCCTAAAACTGCAGTTAAATGGTTAGAAAAATATGGTTCTCTTCAAGGTGTAATGGATCACGCCAGTGAGATTAAAGGTAAAATAGGCGAAAAGTTAGCAATTGCTCTTGATCATCTGCCTTTAAGCTACGAACTTGCGACAATTAAGTGTGATGTTGAAGTTGAATCTGATCTTGATACATTCAAACTTCAAGAGCCTAACAAAGACGAATTAATTGCATTATATGGTGAGTGCGAATTCCGTCGTTGGTTAGCTGAATTACTTGATAATCCTAAAGATGCTGAAACACATTTAGCTGTACCTACCCAAGCCACTGAATTACCAAAAGTAGAAGATGCTCATTACGAAACTATTTTAACTGAGGCGCAATTTGATACGCTGATAAATCAATTAAATAGTGCTGAGTTATTTGCATTTGATACTGAAACAACCAGCCTTGATTACATGAAAGCGCAATTGGTGGGTATGAGCTTTGCCGTAAAAGCGGGTGAAGCTGTGTATTTACCGGTAGCGCATGACTACCCAGGTGCGCCTGAGCAATTAAGCCTTGAATTTGTAATGCAAAAGCTAGGTCCAATTTTGGCAGATGAAAACAAAGCTAAAGTAGGGCAAAACCTTAAATATGACAAAAGTGTATTAGCGAATGCAGGTTTTTCGCTAAATGGTATTAAGTTTGACACCATGCTTGAGTCGTATGTATTTAATAGTGTAGGCACGCGTCACGATATGGACTCGCTAGCACTTAAATACCTAGGTCATAAAAATATTAGCTTTGAAGATATTGCTGGCAAAGGTAAAAAGCAACTTACCTTTAACCAAATTGAACTTGAAAAAGCAGCGCCTTACGCCGCAGAAGATGCCGATATTACTTTGCGTTTACACGAAGTGCTTTGGCCAAAAATAGCAGCTGATGAAAAGCTAAAATCGGTATTTGAAGATATAGAAATGCCACTTATTAGTGTGATTTCTGATATTGAACGCACCGGTGTTGCGATAGATAGCAATATGCTTGCAGCGCACAGCCAACGTTTAGGCGAGCGTTTAATTGAGCTTGAAAAAGAAGCGTTTGAAATAGCAGGCGAACCATTTAATTTAAGCTCTCCTAAGCAGCTACAAGTACTGTTGTTTGAAAAGCTTGGGCTGCCTATTATTAAAAAAACGCCTAAAGGTGCACCTTCTACCGCAGAAGAAGTACTGCAAGAACTTGCTCATGATTATCCGCTACCTAAAGTAATTATAGAGCATCGTGGTTTATCAAAGCTTAAATCAACTTACACCGATAAATTACCATTAATGGTGAATGAGAAAACCCAGCGTGTACATACGTCTTATCATCAGGCAATTACAGCTACGGGGCGCTTGAGTTCAACTGATCCTAATTTACAAAATATTCCTATTCGTTCAGAAGAAGGACGTCGTATTCGTGAAGCGTTTATAGCCGCAGATGGTTATAAAATTGTCGCTGCCGATTATAGTCAAATTGAGCTACGTATTATGGCGCATCTTTCACAAGACAAAGGTCTATTAAATGCATTTGCTAACGGCTTAGATGTACATAGTGCAACTGCCGCTGAAGTATTTGGTGTAGAGCTTGATGATGTAACTACCGATATGCGCCGTAAGGCGAAAGCAGTAAACTTTGGCTTAATTTACGGTATGTCGGCATTTGGTTTAGCACGTCAACTAGATGTGCCACGCCACGAAGCGCAGCATTACATAGATAAATACTTTGAGCGTTTTCCAGGTGTATTAGAGTACATGGAAACAACACGCGAAAAAGCAGCTGAAAATGGCTACGTTGAAACAATATTTGGTCGTCGCCTACATTTACCAGAAATAAACGCACGTAATGGGGCGCGTAGAAAAGGAGCCGAACGTGCTGCTATAAACGCACCAATGCAAGGTACTGCCGCCGATATTATTAAAAAGGCAATGCTGAGCGTTAACCGCTGGGTACACGAACAAGCGCCAAATACAATTAAGCTGCTTATGCAAGTGCACGATGAATTAGTATTTGAAATCAAAACAGACTGCGCACCACAGTACACAAAACACATCTGTGAACTGATGTCGCAAGCTGCTGCGCTAGATGTACCACTTATAGTTGAAGCTGATGAAGGTGACAACTGGGAACAAGCTCATTAATGCAATTTGAGCATTTTAATTAAAGCGCCTTTTGGCGCTTTTTTTATGTTTAATAAAAATGGCGAATAACAGCGATTCAATCAGGTATATGCAAGCTTTAGTTAAAATAAGGTTAATTTAAGCAACTATTTGTATTAAATAGTTATATGTTCGTCAATTCGAGCTGTTTTACAGGAATATGATTGTATTTTAATGCGTGCTTTTGTTAAAGTCCCGCCTGTCCTATCCTGTAGGACATCCTGTTGATGATGCATCTGAAAGGGTGCAACAAATTGATAGCTTCTCCCCAGTTTGCTATACCGGCCTACCAACTTGTTTGGTGGGCCGTTTTTTGTTTTACGCCTGAAAATCCTATCTAATTAATTCTTTATTGCGCTATATCAATTGTATTATTCATTCGTCATTTCGAGGTGGTTTGGGTACATCGCAGGTGATACCATCGAAGTGATATTATTTTTATTCTTTTCATTTTATTACTAAGGAGTGCGTTATGTTTAAAGCATTAGCTATTGCAGGTTTTTCTTTATCAAGTTTAGTTATTTCTAATGTTGCTCAGGCCAATTGGCAGCTAGTGAATGATAAAAGCCAACTAAGCTTTGTTTCAATTAAAAAAGATTCGATTGCTGAAGCTCACCATTTTACTAACCTTGAAGGTATGCTTTCTGATAAAGGCGAGTTTAGCGTTAATGTTGATTTAACATCAGCCGAAACTCTAATTCCTATTCGTAATGAGCGTTTAACGACATTTTTATTCGAAGCGGCTAAATTTCCAAATGCTGTTTTAACTGCAAATTTAACTAAAGAACTGAGCAATATTAAAAAGCCTGGTCAATATGTATTGAAGGGTATTAAAGCTGAGCTTGATTTTCACGGTAATAAAAAGCCATTGGCAATTGATGTACTCGTTAACAGCACGCAAAGTGGTGATTTAACGGTATCATCATTAACACCTATTATTATTAATAGTGATGATTTTGGTGTAACTGAAGGCGTTAAAAAGCTGCAAGAGCTAGCGGGCTTACCTTCAATTGCAACAGCAGTGCCTGTTACATTTGCAATTACACTTAAAAAACAGTGATTTCTTTAAGTGAGCTTAGCAAGCAATTAAGCGAGCCAAGCAAACCTTTTGATAGTTGGCAGCCTAATCATTGTGGTGAACTGCCAATTGTCATTAATCATGAGGGGAAATGGTTTTACGATGGCAGCGAAATAACACGCCCAGCCATGGTGAAGCTGTTTGCTTCTGTTCTATGTAAAAAAGGTGAGCAATTTTATTTAAAAACACCTGTCGAAAAAATAACAATAACGGTTGAGGACGCGCCGTTTATTATTGTTGATTGGCGTTTTGAAAATACAGTGCAAGGGCAGGTGTTGTGTTGTATTGATAATTTAGCTAGGCAGTGGTTGGTGAGCGCTCAGCAGCCTTTAGTTATAAAAGATTATAAAGGGTCAAAAGTGCCTTATCTAAAGCTACCTTATGGCTGTAGTGCGCGTGTTGCGCGAAGCGTATTTTATCAGTGGGCTGAAAAAGCCGAGTCTGATAAGCTCGGCTATTTTATTAAATCTGCAGGAAAGCAGTTTTATTTATCGTAACGCCAGCGTTTAAGCCTCTGGGTTTGTTTCGTCTGTGATTGTTTCATCGGTAGGTGGTACAGCAATAACAGGACCTAAAAACCATTCATCTAGTTTTTTAGCTACTTCTGGTAAACCCGTGCCTTTTAATGATGAAAATGCATGAACTGTAATATCCCCATCAAGCGTGCTTAATTCACGACGAACTTGCAGTACTTGTGATTTACGAGGGCCTTGCTTTAATTTATCGGCTTTAGTTAATAGTGCCAATACTGGAATTTCACTACCAATAGCCCAATTAATTAAATCGCGGTCTAAATCTTTTAATGGATGACGAATATCCATTAAAATAACAATACCTTTTAAGCTTTGACGCTTTTGTAGGTATTCGCCTAGCGATTTTTGCCATTTCTTTTTCATTTCGATTGGTACTTTAGCAAAACCATAGCCTGGTAAATCGATAAGGCGCATATCGTCAACATCAGCTAAATCGAATGTATTGATTAGCTGAGTACGCCCAGGTGTTTTACTTGTACGTGCTAGCTTCTGATCGGTTAATGCATTTAATGCACTCGACTTACCTGCGTTGGAACGACCGGCAAACGCAACTTCAATTCCCGTATCAGCAGGTAATTTAGTAATGTCGGGAGCGCTTGTTACGAAAGACGCAGTATTATATTTGATACGAGATTTGAGCACAGGCTCTCCTAAAACTTAAATAAATAACGTTGAGTAAACCAAATTCACTCAGGGCGCGTATTTTATACTATAAAGGATGTATTAAAAAGCGTATTTAACCACCTAAAAACAGCACCTATGGTACATTTAAAACATGTTAAAGCTTAATCTAAGTCAAAACCCTGTAAATTATAAGCTTAATATGTGTAGAAAACGTGCCAGAGAATTTATTATCGTGTAGAATATATGTATTACAACATCACGATTGTAGATGATACAGGGTCGGAAACAGAGAATTCACCATGAAAAAAATAGCACTATCTTTAACAATATTGCTTGGTGCGTTGTCAGCAAGCAACGCAACAGCATTTGATGGCGATGTAAACGCAGGTAAAGAAAAATCAGCAACGTGTGCGGCTTGTCACGGCCCAGACGGTAATGCGCCGGTTAATATTTACCCTAAAATTGCAGGTCAACATCCAGATTATATCCTTAAGCAACTTCAGGATTTAAAATTAGGTATGACGTCAGGCGGCAAAGAAGGGCGTATGGATCCAGTAATGAGCGCTATGGCTATGCCACTTAGCGAGCAAGACATGAAAGATCTAGCTGCTTATTTTTCTTCAATGAACATGTCTGAAGGTGCTACACCTAAAGATGTTGTTGAAGTTGGCGAGATGCTTTTTAAAGCAGGCGATGCAGAACGTGGAATTCCATCATGTGCAGCATGTCATGGCCCACGTGGTAATGGCTCGTCACTTGCTAAGTTTCCAAAAATTTCTTTTCAGCATCCAGGATATATCAAGGCTCAACTTGAAAAATTCCGTGATGGTACTCGTCATAATGACTTAAATGGCATGATGGGCGATATTGCAAAAAAATTAACAGATAAAGACATCGAAGTACTTTCTCAGTATTTAGGTGGCTTACACTAAAGTCGTATTTATTTAGCAGTTAATAATAAATAAACTACAATGTGTTAAAAAAAGCAGCCCAGGCTGCTTTTTTTGTGTCAAAAATTAACGACATCGTCCGTTTCAATGTAAGACATTGACCATATCTGGTTGTAGGAAAAGTCTTCTTTTTATTTTTGATTATAGATTAACTTATTGTAATTTATGTTTATTTTAATACCTAGATGTAATAAATATAATAAAAGTTATATAAACCAGTTGTAACAAAATCATTAACGAGTAAATTAACCACTGTCGTAAAACAACAATAACAAAACGGAAATAACTATCAAGGAAAGTAACGCGACATGACTACATAGCACAAGATTAGTGCTACTAAAGGAAATAATAAAAAAGTGTCAGGATGACCGAAAATAATAAAAAACTCATGGAAGTTTAATAATAAAAACAAAATGGAATGTAACAAGGAACGTAAAAATAATAACAATACGGACTGATAATAATAAAAATAATAAAGACTAAAAAAAGTCGAAGGGAGAAGTGTCCAGATAATGGCGCTCAGATTAGCAGGCGGTAGAGATGTTTTCTCTACCGCCTTTTTATTTGTCCTGTTACAATACCCACCGTTTAAAATTAGCGATTAATTAGCTAAGGCGCTTTTAAATGAGAGACCCAACCTCTAAGCGCAAACTGAATTCTTCTGGCTAGGCCAGCACTGCGATGCCCATTAATTTGCGCTTCGCTCAAAACCTCTTAAGTGAGATGATCAAGATATGAGTAGAACTAAAAAGTCACGCAAAAGCCCAGCAAACGGACCTGTTCGTTTAAGCCAAGATAAGCTTAAAGAAATGCGCGCATTAAAAGAGCAGCGAGTTAAAAAAACCAAAGGCGCTAAGCCAGGTTCTCGTAACGCGCCAGATTTACTAGATAGCGAAAGCCATAATGGTGGTCACGCGCCTAAAGATAAGCGTGTAGGCAGTAAAAAGCCGGTACCATTAATTGCAACTGCGCCTGAACCTAAAGTTGAAATGAAACGCAACTTAAAGCCAACTATTGAGCTGAAAAAGGTAATCGAGCCTGAATTTACACCTGAACAAGAGCTAGAAGCACTTGAGAATGACGAGCGTTTACTTAAATTAGTAGAGCGTCATGAAGAAGGTGAAATGCTAACTGGTAAAGATGCTAAGTACTTTAATAGCCGTATTGCTCGCCATCAGGCGTTATGTGAAATTCTTGGTATTGAAGACGAGGATGAAGACGAATTTGAAGATGACCTTGACGATGATATTGAAAGCAAAGGCAATTCTGATTTCGATCAATACTTATCTGACGATTTAGCCAACGAATGGTTAGATGAAGACGACAAATAGTAAGGATAAATAATGAGTACCGCGGTAATTTTAGCCTTACTTTTAGGCGCTGCTATAATAGTTGGTCTGGCATTTTATGCGGGTCAGTTGCTGTATAAGTTAAATGCGCAAAAAAAGTTAATTGCTAAAACGCAGGCTGAACAAAAGCAAAAGCTTGAGAAGTCGCGTTTAAAGCGAAATGCCAAACTAGCCGATAGTATTCATTTAATTGCGCGTGCAATGAATGAAGAGCAGTGTGAGTTTTCTGAAGGCTGTTTACGTATTTGGGTACTTATGTCTCAATATGGCTTTGAGAGCGAGCGTGATTTAACGACACAATATCCTGGCATTTATAAAATGTACCAGGTAGTTAAAGAAATGCCGACACACGATGCACGTAAAAAATATGCTAAAAAAGAGATTTTCAAGCTAGATAAGGCTCGTTGGCAAGCTGAAGAAACACTTAAAGATGAAGTTAAAGTCGATTGCGCTAAAATTATCATCGAGTTTAAAGCCGCTCCTGGCAGCGATAAAGTGGTTTTTAATTAGCTTTAATTTATCGAGTACTCAAAAAAAGCAGACCTTGGTCTGCTTTTTTTATGCGTAAAAATTTTCATACTAATTGCAATAAATTAGTGATCTGCTAAATCACTCGTGAAAAACGCGTCGCATTTATTTGTTTTTGTAAATGAGCGTCAAAGCACATGCAAATAATACGAATGAATAAGTTGCCGCGTGGTGTTACGCTAATTCTATTATTAATTATAGTGACTAGTTCATCTTTTATAAGTGGCGCGAGCGCAATTAACGCATCCTCAAAGTAGTCATTAAATATAAGCGCATGCTTTTCGCTAAAGTCTTGTATATCTAATTCAAACTGGCAAATGAGTTGCTTAATTGCATCAGCACGAATTACATCATCATGTGTTAAGTGCATACCTTTATTAAGTGCGCAGCCGCTTTGTGTTTCTACGCTGTGGTAATAATGTTTTAATTCTTTTTGATTTTGTAAAATAGCAGTGCCAATTTGCGAAATTGATGACACGCCTAAGCCTAATAAATCACAATTTCCATGGGTTGTATAACCTTGAAAATTACGATGTAACTTGCCTTCATTTTGCGCAATAGCTAGTTCGTTATCGGTTTTTGCAAAGTGGTCCATACCAATAAATTGATAGCCTGCTTGCGTCATCTGCTCCAGCGTGTTTTTAAACATAGTGAGTTTGTTATGTGCACTGGGTAAATCTGCATCTTTAATCTTACGCTGTGCGGCAAAGCGCTCTGGTAAATGCGCGTAGTTAAACACCGATACTCGGTCAGGGCTTAACTCAATAAGTTGCTCTATAGTTTGCTTAAAGCTCTCTGGCGTTTGCAGAGGAAGCCCGTAAATCATATCTGTATTAATAGATTGAAATCCCAGCTCGCGAGCTTGTGTAATTAATTGCTTAACCGTATCTGCATTTTGCGGGCGATTAACAGCAAGTTGCACGTCGTCGTTAAAGTCTTGAATCCCAAATGAGACACGGTTAAAGCCAAGCATTCTTAAATCAACAAGCATATTATCGGCAAGTGAGCGTGGGTCTATTTCAATGCCGCGCTCTGTTGTGCTTGTAAAATTAAAGTGCTGCTCTAAAAGCTTAATTAGACGAGTCATTTGTTTTGCGGTTAAAAAGGTGGGAGTACCGCCACCTAAATGTAATTGCTCAACCGTGTAGTTTTTAAATAAATGAGCTTGGGCAGTAATTTCTTTTGCTAAAAAGTCGAGGTACGTATCTGCCTTAGATTGATGGCGGGTAATTATTTTATTACAACCACAGTAGTAGCAAAGCTGGCTACAAAACGGGATATGAATATATAGAGAAAGTGAACGACTCGTTGACGATTCTACAGCGCTTAGTAGGTCTTGTTGTTGATATCCATCACGCAGTGATAGAGCTGTGGGATACGAGGTATAACGCGGGCCAGACACATTATATTTGTTTATTAGGGTTTGATCCCATTGTGGAAGTTTAATCATCACGCGCACCTAAGTATTTATTTAGGGAGTGATTATAAAAAAGTACGCAGTGAGGCGGTTTGATCTGTAACAAAAAAGGTGCCGAAGCACCTTTTTTAATAAAATATCAATTAATGCGGTCTAATTAATACGTAACGGTATGGGCATCTTTGAGATATTGAAATAACTCTTTATAACCTTTACCCGGCTTTTCAGCTTTCGCTTCTTTTGCCGCATTACGAACCAATTGACGCATTTGCTGACGATCAAGAGACGGAAACTGTTCAATAGTCTCATTGATAAGGTCATCACCTTGTTCAATTAGGTCTGAACGTAATTGCTCAATTTTTTTGACCAATACTTCAGCTTGGTTATTTTTATTAAGCATTACATCGATAATCGCTCTAATAGCGTCAATGTTTTCTACAGTACGCAACGTTTTAGCGATGTAGTTTAAGTGACGGCGGTACGCGTCACTTTTATTACTTATTTTATCAGCAACAACCATTGCCGCTTTTAAATCGTCATTTAATGGCAGGCGTTCGCGCTGTTTTTTACCCATTTTGGCAATTTCAGTACCTAACTGATGAAACTCTTGCGCTTCGCGTTTAAGCTCCGTTCTTGATACATATTCAATTTCTTCTTCAATTTCAGCAGGCTTGCCTTTTTTCTTTGCCATGGGGTGCTCTTAAATAAAAATAACTTTTGCCATTATACATGAATATGATACTTAGGAATATTAGCTGATGTGATGCATTGAGTGTGTTAGCATTTAAATATAAGAAATGCGTGCATTATGCCTCTAAGGCTCAGGACTTAATTTATGAAAAGCCAACAAAACGATCCAATTTATTCTCAAATATCGCAAGTTAAAGATGCGGTAGCAGAAGTACTCGAACATGCTAAAAAATTAGGCGCTACAGCTGCAGAAGCTGCCATGTCTAGCACGTCTGGTTTATCGGTTAGTACACGAATGGGTGAAGTAGAAACCATTGAGTTTAACCAAGACGGCGGCTTAGGCATTAGTGTATATGTTGGTAATAATAAAGGCTCAGCATCGACAGCTGATTTAAATCCAAAAACATTGCGCACGGTAGTCGAAAAAGCGATTGATATAGCCAAATTTACATCGGATGACCCATTTAACGGCGTTGCTGATAAAGAATTGCTTGAATTTAATCCTAAAGATTTAGATTTATATCATCCTTGGGATGTAAGCCCTGAGGAAGGTATTGAGCTTTGTCATGCTGCTGAGCAAGCTGCATTAAATGCAGATGAGCGTATTGTTAACTCAGATGGTGCGAGCTTTTCATCGCATCAGGGGCTACGTGTTTATGGTAACAGCCATGGTTTGATAACCGGTTTTCCACGTACTCGTCATAGCATTAGCACTATGGTAATAGGTCAAGATGGCGAACACATGCAACGCGACTCTGCTTATACTGTTGCACGCGATCAAGCGGGTTTAAATGACGCAGCGGCAGTTGGGCTTGAAGCAGCAGCTGAAACATTAGCTAAATTAAATAGCCAAAAGTTAGGCACAATGAAAGTGCCTGTTATTTTTAGAGCCGATATTGCAAATTCATTGTTTGGTCACTTAGTGTCGGCAATTGGTGGTGGCGCACTTTATCGTAAATCAAGTTTTTTACTTGATAGCTTAGGCACACAAGTATTTAGTAATTGTGTAAATATTGCTGAGCGCCCACATATTTTAAAAGGGTTGGCATCATCACCGTTTGATAGCGAAGGTGTTAAAACATTCGATAGAGAAATTATTCAAGGCGGCGAGCTACAAACTTATTTATTAGCAAGTTATGCCGCGCGTAAAATGAATATGACCCCAACAGGGCATGCTGGCGGTATACATAACTGGCTTGTTGAGCAAACTCATAACGATTTAACTGCACTATTAAAAACGATGGGCACCGGCTTATTAGTTACAGAGCTAATGGGGCAGGGCGTAAATACCGTAACGGGTGATTACTCTCGTGGTGCTGCTGGTTTTTGGGTTGAAAATGGTGAAATCCAATATCCTGTAAGCGAAATTACCATTGCTGGTAATTTAAAAGATATGTTTAAAGGCATATCTGCTATTGGTGGTGACATAGAACGCCGTGGTGGTATTCAAACTGGCTCAGTATTAATAGAGCAAATGCAAATAGCCGGCGCGTAGTATTAATACGCAGTGTATACTTAGACCTAGAGTATTATCTCTGGGTCTAAGTGAGCTTTTACAAGGTGTAAAATGGCTAAAGATAGATATGCACCAAAACCGCTAACCGATATTATGGCGGGGTTAAATAATCGTTTATCAGCTTATGCAGGCAAAAGCCAAGCACTTGATACACAGCAAACCCTATTAAAAGATTTTTTGGGTCCTAAGTTGGGTGATAAATGCCGAGTCAGTAATTACCGAGACGGCACGCTAATGATAGAGGCGGTATCTGCACCTATCGCGCTTAGGCTTAATTATTTAAAAATGGATATGCTTTCACATTTTAGAGCTGCCGGAATGGCAGAGCTCGGGCAAATAAAAATAACTGCAAATCCTCAAGCAACTCAGAGATTAAGTACAGCGAATAAGTCGGGCAGTCCTGCAGTTACCAACTCACGTAAAATGAGTGAGCAAACAGCTGATTACTTAAACGCGATAGCATCTTCTGCACCCCCTTCTTTAAAAGAAAAACTAGAGCGTTTAGCGCTTCACGGAAAAAATAAAAGTAAGTCTTAACTACCCACCATCTTGTTATTGGTGGGGCTAATTTGGCAGCTCACCGCATTCAAAATACTTTGTTACATATTCCATTTTATTGTTGGCTTAATGAGGTTTATGATACTGCGTGGGCTTTATATTGATCGAAAGCTCTTTGATACCCATTCCATTAAGTAAAAGCGTGTAGGCAGTGCTATTTTTACTCCTGCTATATTCAAGAATTTAATGGAGTTGGTATGTGATACCAACCTGCATAAGTCTTTGATCAATTTAACGAATTAAATTGCACTATAACGTTGTTAAAAATTTTTTATTTAGAGCAACTAGATACAAAAACCTTTGCCTGGTTCTAGCGTAATTTTCTTAACGTTAAATAGACCCCATATATAAGCAGATTGGTATGATTCAATTCTAACTAACAAACGGAATAATTATGAATAAAGTAACAATGGCTGCTGCAAGTATCGCACTTGCGCTTGGCTTGGTAGGTTGTGGTGAAAAACAACAAGAAACTAAAGTAACCGACACTCCAGTAGTAACAGCACCCGCTGAAAAACCACTAGAGCTTGGTATTGAATTAGCTAATATGGATAGTTCAGTACGCGCACAAGACGATTTTTACTACCATGTAAATGGTCAGTGGTTAGCTAAAACTGAAATACCAGGTGATAAATCTAACTACGGTTCTTTTTCGCAGTTATATGATGAGTCGCAAAAAGCGATGAAAATAGCCCTTGAAAGTGCAGCCGCAAACAAAGCCGCTAAAAAAGGCAGTGATGAGTATAAAATTGGTGCATTTTATAAAAGCTATATGAATAAAGATGCGCGTAATGAGCTAGGTATTACGCCATTACAACCGTCATTAGATACAATTGATAGCGTTAAATCTAAAGCTGATTTAGTGGGTTTAATGGCTAAAATTCAAAAACAAGGCGGTACTTTACCGTTTGGTTGGTTTGTAAATAACGATGCTAAAAACTCAAGCGAGTATGCATTGTATTTATCTCAGTCGGGTCTTGGTTTACCAGATCGTGACTATTACTTAAAAGATGACGAAAAATTCACTAAAATTCGCGCTTCTTACGAGCAATACATCACTGATGTTTTAGCAAAGTCAGGCGTTAAAAATGCAGCAGAAGCTGCTAAGAGCGTACTTGCATTTGAAAAAACACTAGCTGATGCTCAGTGGAGCCGTGTGCAAAGCCGTGATGCAACTAAATCTTATAACAAGATGACAGTAGCAGATGCAAGCAAGCTGATGGGTGACCTTGATTTAGCTGCATTCTTTAAAGATGCTGGCGTGAGTGCAAGTGACATTATTGTACGCCAACCTAGCTATTTAGAAGCACTTGCTACTATTTACAAAGACACTGATTTAGCGACGTGGAAAAACTACTTAAAATTTCATTTTGTAAGTGGTTATGCAGAGCTACTTAGTGAAGATTTAGTTAACCTTAACTTTGACTTTTACAGCACAACACTTCGTGGCGTAGAAGAACAAGCACCTCTTTGGAAGCAAGCGGTTGATGCATCTAACAGTGTACTTGGTGAAATTTTAGGTAAGGTATACGTTAAAGATAACTTCCCGCCAGAAGCTAAAGCACGCATGGAAGAATTAGTTGATAACGTAATTAAAGGTTACGGTGTTGCTATCGAAAATCTTGAGTGGATGAGCCCTGAAACAAAGCTTGCAGCGAAAGAAAAACTAGACAAATTTACGCCTAAAATTGGTTACCCAGACACGTGGAAAGATTACTCAGAGCTAGATATCAACTCAGATGAGCTAGTAGGTAACTACATTCGTTATAGCGAATGGGCATACGCAGACATGATTGCTAAATTGGGTAAACCAGTTGATCGCTCTGAGTGGCACATGACTCCGCAAACAGTAAATGCGTATTACAATCCAGTAAACAACGAAATTGTATTTCCAGCAGCTATTTTACAACCGCCATTCTTTAATTTAGAAGCGGATGATGCTGTAAACTACGGCGCAATTGGTGCAGTAATTGGGCATGAGCTTGGTCATGGTTTTGACGACCAAGGTGCTAAATACGACGGTGATGGCAACTTACGTAACTGGTGGAGTGAAACTGACCTTAAGCAATTTGAAGAGCGTACAGCGGCTTTAGTTGCACAGTATAACGAATATAAACCGTTTGAAGATGCAAGTGTTAATGGCGAGCTAACGCTTGGCGAAAACATTGGTGACTTAGGTGGCTTAACGGTTGCGCATAAAGCGTATATGCTGTCTTTAGGTGATAAAAAATCACCAGTGATTGATGGTTACACAGGCGATCAACGCTTCTTTATGGGTTGGTCACAAATTTGGCGTCGTAACTATCGCGATGAAGAGTTACGTAATCGTTTATTAACAGACCCTCATTCACCAAGTCACTACCGTGTAATCGGTATCTTGTCGAATATGCCTGAGTTTTACGAAGCGTTTGACGTAAAAGAAGGTGATAAAATGTATATCAAACCAGAAGATCGCGTAAAAATCTGGTAATTGCATATAAATAACAAAAAACCAGTAAGTTTTTAGCTTACTGGTTTTTTTGTATCTTGAATTTGTTCATTAATGCTAGCTCATTAAGCACTGGAGCATCCATTTTTCGTTACTGAGTATGTTTTTATAAAGCGCGAGTTGGCTTTGTGCTCGCTCTAAATTATGCTCTGGATGAGCCACTTTAAAGTACACATCATTATTTAAGTAATCAGTTAAAAAGCGCACACTTAACATGAGCGGCATTATTTTAGCGCCTAGCAGCAGGCTTTCTTGCTCTTTTGTACTCATGCTACTTTTTAATGGCGTTACATAGCCTTTAACAATGGCTGAAAATATATCTTTTCGAATAATAACGTTGTGTAAGTTTGTTGAATCCTCGGCTTCGGGGGAGCAGAAAGTGCGTACCATGTCGCCAAAATCATAAAGCCTAAATCCCGCCATGCAGGTATCTAAATCAATCACTGCTTTTGCTTTGTGAGTTGCACTACAAAACAGCATATTATTTATTTTTGTATCGTTATGACACACTCTAAGCGGTATCTGCTTAGCTATATTACTAAGCTCAGTAATTAAATGCTGCTGTGATAAGCAATATTCTATTTCGTCAGCGCAGTGCTTTACTCTATTTACAGAGTTATTTGTGATTGCGGTATTTAATTGCTCAAAGCGCATCGCTAAGTTATGAAAATCAGGAATTACAGTATGTAGTTGTTGTGTATCAAAATCTTGTAATGCATGAGCAAATACGCCAAAGGCGTAAGCCGCTTGCTCGCTCTGTTGCGCATTTTTAACAACGTCTTCGCTGTAACTGTCACTAATATAGTTGAGGACGCGATAATGCGCGCTATCAATTTCTATTAAGTGTTCGTTGTTTTGTATGGCTATATGCTTAACTGTTTCAAGGGGGTAATTATTTTGCAGTTGTTTAGCATTTAAATGCTGCTCAATTAGTTTTGCATTACTTACTAACTGAGCAGGGTATTTAAATACCTCAGTATTAAGTTTTTGCACAATAAACTGTTTATCAATACACGTAAGTAGCCATGTACTATTTATATGGCCGCTACCAATCACACTAACTTGAGTTAACTCAGGATTTAATGCTAATTGTTCGCTTAGCTTATTTTGTATTGAGATGTTCATTGCGCTCACTTGTACCTATTTTGTTATGCGTATCGGGCTACTATTTTCTCGATAATTTCAGCATTAGCTTCAGGAAAATCATAATTTTCTAATTCACTAATTGCTACCCATTCACTAGGTTGTCCTTCAGCGCCATGTGCTTCACCGCTAAAGTTACTCACTACGTGTACATCTAATTTAACGCACTTATCGCCGTAGTCATGTTCAATCACCATAAGTTGACTAGAGCTGTGAATTGTTAATCCAACTTCTTCAATAAGCTCGCGTTTAAGTGCAACAAAAACACTTTCACCTGCTTCTACTTTGCCACCAGGAAATTCCCATAAACCGCCTTGATGTTGTTCATCTGCACGTTTACAAATGAATATAGCGTTATTTTTCTTAATAACACCAACAGCTACATGTACAATTTCTATAGTCATTACTTTAAAACTCCATAAAAAAAAGCGACGCTAGCGCCGCTTTTTAATAAGCTAATAACAATATTGGGCTATTTTAATTTACCGCAACATTGTTTGAATTTTTGACCTGATTTACAAGGACAAGGGTCATTACGACCTACTTTTGGTTCTGTACGAGCCATTACAGTAGCTGTTTCTGGTGCTGGCGCTTCGCCACCTACTTGCTCAGCTTCTTCATGTTGGTATTCGCGAGGAGCATTTTCACTTTTACGGTGTTGCTCTTCTACTTTTTCAACATCTTCTTCTGCGCGTACTTGTACTTTACTTAGGATGCTTACAACATCTACTTTCAAGTTTTCAAGCATTTCAGAAAACAGCTCAAACGATTCACGCTTATACTCTTGCTTAGGATTCTTTTGCGCGTAACCACGTAAATGAATACCTTGACGTAAGTGATCCATAGCAGCAAGGTGATCTTTCCAATGCTGATCAAGACTTTGTAGCATAATCGCTTTTTCGAATTGACGTAAAACAGAATCGCCAACTTGCTCTTCTTTTTGCTTGTATGACTGCTCAACCGCCTGCTCAATACGCTCACGAAGTTTTTCTTCGTATAGTTTATTGTCATCTGCTAACCATTGAGTGATTGGCAACTCAAGTAAGAAGTCTTGTTTTAAACGCTCTTCAAGGCCAGGAATATCCCACATTTCAGCAAGGCTTTGCGGTGCAATGTACTGATCAATTACACTAGCAAGAACATCACCACGAATTGCTGTGATAGTCTCTGAAATATCGCCTTCTTCAAGTAGCTCATTACGTTGAGAGTAAACAACGCGACGTTGATCGTTTGCTACATCATCGTACTCAAGCAATTGCTTACGAACATCAAAGTTACGTGCTTCTACTTTACGCTGTGCATTTTCAATCGCACGGTTTACCCATGGATGTTCAATTGCTTCACCGCGTTGCATACCTAGTTTACGCATCATGTTAGTCATGCGTTCACCAGCGAAGATACGCATTAGTGCATCGTCCATCGATAGGTAGAAACGGCTAGAACCGGCGTCACCTT
Source organism: Pseudoalteromonas sp. S8-8 (assembly GCF_000497875.1). NCBI lineage: Bacteria > Pseudomonadati > Pseudomonadota > Gammaproteobacteria > Alteromonadales > Pseudoalteromonadaceae > Pseudoalteromonas > Pseudoalteromonas sp. S8-8. Next base: position 216,059 of record NZ_AUTR01000020.1, on the reverse strand, counting down.
GACGACCAGAACGACCACGTAATTGGTTATCTATACGACGAGATTCGTGACGTTCAGTACCAATGATATGTAAACCGCCAGCATCAATTACCGCATCATGGCGAATTTTCCAAGCTGCTTTAATTTCAGCAATTTGCTCAGCAGTTGGGTTTTCAAGTTTTTCAACTTCACTGTTCCAGTTACCACCTAACACGATATCGGTACCACGACCGGCCATGTTGGTTGCAATTGTTACTGTACCTGGTAGGCCAGCATCTGAAACGATATCTGCTTCTTGCGCATGAAATTTGGCATTAAGTACGTTGTGCTTAATTTTTTCTTTGCGTAAAAACTGTGATAAATACTCAGAGCTTTCAATTGAAATAGTACCTACAAGTACCGGTTGTCCGCGGTCTTGACAGTCTTTAATGTCAATTAAAATTGCTTCGTATTTTTCTTCTTGCGTTAGGTAAACTAAGTCGGCGCGATCATCACGAACCATTGGCTTATTAGTTGGCATAACAACAGTATCTAGGCCGTAGATAGATTGAAACTCAAAAGCTTCAGTATCGGCAGTACCTGTCATACCTGCTAATGTTTCGTATAAACGGAAGTAGTTTTGGAACGTAATAGATGCAAGTGTTTGGTTTTCGTTCTGAATATTTACACCTTCTTTAGCTTCAACAGCTTGGTGTAAACCTTCTGACCAACGACGACCTTCCATTGAACGACCAGTATGCTCATCGATAATGATTACTTCGTTTTCTTTTACTACGTAATCAACATCTTTTTGGTATAGCTTGTGGGCACGAAGGGCCGCATAAACGTGACTTAGTAGCGTAATGCTTGCTGCTGAGTAAAGCGAATCGCCTTCTTCAATTAAGCCGCGTTCAGTAAGTAGCTCTTCTACTTTAATTTGACCACGTTCTGTTAAATGAACTTGCTTAGACTTTTCATCAATAGTGTAATCGCCGTCGCCTTCAACACCTTCTTCGTCTTCTTTTTCTTGAAGTTCAAGTAAAGGAACGATGGTATTTATTTCAGTGTATAGCTCAGAGCTGTCCTCAGCTGGGCCTGAAATAATAAGCGGAGTACGCGCTTCATCAATTAAGATTGAATCCACTTCATCGACTACGGCATAAAATAATGGACGCTGAACACGTTCATCAATGCTAAAAGCCATATTATCGCGAAGGTAGTCAAAACCAAATTCGTTATTTGTACCGTACGTAATGTCAGCAGTATAAGCTAGCTTCTTCTGCTGTGGCATCATACCCGGTACGTTACAGCCTACAGTAAGGCCTAAAAATTCAAATAACGCACGGTTGGTTTCAGCATCACGTTTAGCAAGGTAGTCATTCACAGTAATTACGTGAACACCTTTGCCTGTTAAGCCGTTTAAATAAGCTGGTAGGGTAGCTGTTAGTGTTTTACCTTCACCGGTACGCATTTCTGCAATGCGACCTTGATGTAAAACCATACCACCTAATAACTGCACGTCGAAATGACGCATGCCATTTACACGCTTTGACGCTTCACGTACCACAGCAAAAGCTTCAGGTAGGATATCGTCAAGGCCTTGTCCGTTATCGTAACGTTCTCTAAACTCAGCTGTTTTAGCTCTTAAATCTTCATCAGAAAGCGCTTCAAGTTGCGTTTCTAGCGCATTGATTAGCGCGACCGTCTTTCTTAAGTTTTTAATAGTGCGGTCATTGCGACTACCAAAAAGCTTGGTAAATAAATTAGATATCATGATAAAACCGTTACAATGTATTCTTTGTCAGCCGAGTATCGGCTAACCCATTTTTAACAATTGGTAATTAATATGTGCTTTTAAATAACACTTAGAACATATTAATTAGCAATATTGTATTAAACCGCTCAAAAAGCACTGTTTATTACGTGCGCTACTATACCAGACTCTGCCAAACAACAAACTATCTCAATAAAAAGATCTGTGTATAAAATCGAAAAATTTGATCTGGTTCGTAAAAATAACTTTGTATTACTCAATTACAGTAAAAATAGTAGCGAACTGTAAAGATATGGTGCTAAATAAATTAAAAACAAGGGTTATAGCTGCGCTTAAGTTTGACGCTTAAACACAGCTATTAAATGAGTGTTTTATAATTTAAATTGGTTAACCGTTTTGTTAAGTGCTGCAGCTAAATCACTTAAGTCACGAGCTTCGTCAGCGAGGGTGTGCGCATGGTCAGCGGTACTGTTCACTAAGTTATTAATTGCCGAAAGGCTCGTATTAATATCTTCAGCAACGACTGTTTGCTCCTCAGTTGACGTGGCTATTTGATGACTTTGGTCTTGTACTTTAGTGACCGACTGCGCAATATTGTGAAGTGAGCTAAGTACTTCTTTAGTTTGCAGTACTGAGCCCTCGGTTTGATCTTGTCCTTGTTGCATCATCACTGAGGCCTGTTGAGCTATTTGCTGCAAGCGCGAAATCATATTACGAATATCGTCTGTTGATTCTTGTGTGCGACTTGCTAGTGAGCGTACTTCATCAGCAACAACGGCAAAGCCTCGACCGTGTTCACCGGCACGAGCTGCCTCTATAGCCGCATTCAGTGCAAGTAAGTTGGTTTGATCGGCAATTGAATTAATTACGTCGACTAGCGCACCAATGTTATTACTTTCTTGTTCAAGGCCTGCTACCACTTTAGATGCTTCGCCAATATGCAACGCCAGCTCAGTCATTACTTTTTGCGCCTGTGTAGAACGGCTTGCACCTTCAGCTGTAATTGCCTGAACTTCTTCAGCTGCGTTATTTGTATGTTGTGCATTACGTGATATTTCAAGCACAGTAGTCGCCATTTCAGTTACCGCAGCGCTGACGCTATCAACTTGCTGCTTCTCTTGCTGAATTTCAGAATTAGTTTGCTCAGAAACATGTCTTAGCTGAGCTGCTGCATTACTTAGCTGTTCTGCTTGCGCTGCGGTTTCTAGCATCATGGCGCGTAACTTATCAATAAAAGTGTTCATATGATTGGCCAGCTGTCCCACTTCATCTTGACTATTAATATCAATTTTTTGAGTAAGGTCGCCTTCGCCCGATGCTATATCACGCATAATGTGCGTAAGTGTTGTGATGGGTTTTGAAATCATATGGGTAGCCCATAAAATCATGGCTAATATAATAATTAAGATAATAACTACTGCAGTTGTTGTTGCGGTTACTGCGGCATTTACGGGCTCTTCAATCATGCTAGTAGGAATAAGTAGACCTACATACCAATCTATATAAGGCTGCTCTAGCTGCAGACGATGGTAAACCACATAAAACTGCTCACCTTTAAAAGTAACCATTTGGCTGCCTTTAAGGTTATTTCGCATTTGTGTATTTAATTCTTTAAAGCCTGCTGTATCTGTAAACTGTTGCTCAAGCGCATCGAGTCCTTCTTTACCGTTTGCACCTTCATCTGTAATTGAAAGTTTGTGTCCTGTGGCTTTTGAAAAGTGAACTACTTTTTGATTTCCATCGAGTAAAAATCCATAACCTTGGCCGTTAAAGCGAATATTTTCGACCATGTCGTTAATTTTGTTTAGTTGTAAATCAACACCGCCCATACCAATGAGTTTACGCTGTGCGTTATAAACAGGTTGTTGTACTACTGCGGATGCTACGCCTGTGGTTAAATCAACAGAGATTGGACCTACGTAAAGTTTGTTAACTTGCATGGCTTCTTGCCACCAACCACGCTTGTAGGCGTAATAAGGCTGGCCGTTGTAGTGACTTGTACGTTCATTTTCTTTAAAGTATTCACCGGTGGTTGCTGAGGCAAAAAAGGCCGATAAAATGTTTTCGTCATTTGAGCTTAAACGGACAAAGTCTTGGTTTACTTCGTTGTAGCCAGGGGCGCTTTCAAGTGCTTGATCGCGAGTATCCCAATTTTCAAAAAAGTTGATTAAATGTGGGTTATTAACAAAGGTTGATACCATTTTTCCGTACATCGCAAAGTAACTTTGCATTGAAAGTTGCTCGGTCTGTAGATAACTTTGCGCTTCATTTTCTATGTTTTCTCTAGAGAGGTTGGCAATGTGTTTAACAAAAAATGTTGAGGCAATAATTAGTAAAACGGTAATTGTTCCACCAATCAATAATAATATTTTCTTCCGTAATGATAAATTATTTAGCATGAGTACGCATATTTTTATTATTTATGAAATTATATCTAATCATATCTTACTTAAAATCTCTATAAAGTTAGATAGAAAGAACTAATTATGCGTTTAAAATAAAGGCTTATACAAAAATGACAAATAAAAGTAATAAATTAGTAGTATTAGGTGCAGGTTGGTTAGGACATGCGTTATGCGTAAGTGCGCAAAAAGCTGATTGGCAAGTACAAGGAACGCATAGAACAGATATACACGAGTTTGACTTTGAGCGTCAGTTTACACTTGAAGATGGGCAATTAAGACATCAAGTTGATTTACAAAATGCTTATTGGGTATGTGCTATTCCACCACGTAGCAGGCACAGTGAAAGTAATTATCCTGAAACACTCACCGCAGCGCTTAAGCTTTCAAAGGAGTTAAACGCAAAGGGCTTTTTATTATGCTCGTCAACCGGGGTATACGATCAAGAGCCTGGTGTATATAGCGAAAGTTGCGATATTTCATGCACAAACGAGCGCCAAATAAAGCTCTATGAGGCAGAAGAGCAAGTACTTGAGCAAGACGGGAAAGTGCTGCGTTTAGCTGGATTACTAGGGCCTAATAGAGAACCTGGTCGTTTTGTGGCAGGCAAAGAGCTTAATACATCAAGTGAGCAAGTAGTAAATATGGTGCACCAACAAGATGTAATTAATGCTATCTTTGCGGTGATAGAGCACTGGCAAGTAGGGCAAAATATTTATAATGTTGTTAATCCTGCGCACCCGACAAAAGCTGAATACTACGCAGTGAAGTGTGCAGAACATGGTGGCGAGTTACCACGCTTTACCAGTGATGATAAAGCTGAGCGCAAAGTTATTGGCTCAGCTATTGAAGCGCTAGGCTTTACTTACCAATATGGTATTTAATATGCTGAAGGCAGGGGACTGCTCTCTATGAAGTCGCATAGCTTACCTTCACTTAGTAATGTATTAGCAGCTTCGATATCGGGAGCAAAGTAGCGGTCTTTATCATAATAACTCACATGCTCGCGTAATAACGCTTTAGCGCTTTGCACTTTATTTGATGGTTCAAGCGGCTTTCTAAATTCTAGCCCTTGAACCGATGCTAACCATTCTATTGCCAAAACACCTTGGGTATTATTGGCCATTTCATCTAAGCGCCTTGCTGCAAAGGTTGCCATAGATACATGATCTTCTTGATTTGCAGATGTAGGCAAGCTATCGACCGAAGCCGGATGTGCTAATGATTTGTTTTCTGACGCAAGCGCAGCAGCGGTTACTTGAGCAATCATAAAACCTGAATTTACCCCGCCGTTTTCAACCAAAAATGGCGGTAACTTAGATAGGTTTGAGTCAATAAGTAATGCAATTCGTCTTTCTGCTAAAGCACCAATTTCGGCAATCGCAATAGCGAGGTTATCGGCAGCCATTGCAACGGGTTCTGCATGAAAATTCCCTCCAGAAATGATGTCGCCTACATCGGCAAAAACTAGCGGATTATCGGTTACACCGTTTGACTCGCATAGCAACACTTCTGCGGCTTGGCGTATCTGAGTTAGGCAAGCACCTAGCACTTGAGGTTGGCAGCGAAGGCAGTATGGATCTTGTACTTTTTCACAATTGACGTGGGAATCACTAATTTGAGAGTGCGTATCGAGTAGCTCTCTAAATACTTGAGCGGTGTCTATTTGTCCGCGCTGACCACGAATATCATGAATACGTGCATCAAATGGCGCGCGACTGCCCATTGCAGCTTCTATGCTTATCGAGCCGATAACGCAGCTTTGTGCATATAAGTTCTCGCTTCTAAATAGGCCTTGTAGTGCAAACGCAGTTGACGCTTGTGTGCCATTTAATAATGCTAAGCCTTCTTTAGCTGCAAGGGTAAGAGGTTCAAGCCCCGCTATTTTTAACCCTTGTGCTGCACTAATTATTTTTCCTTTATGTCGCATTTGACCTTCAGCTAATAAAGGTAGGCACATATGCGCAAGAGGGGCTAAATCCCCCGATGCCCCCACGGAGCCCTTTTTAGGCACGCACGGATATACTTCGCTACTAAGCAGCTGCATAAAAAATTGGATTACTTGCAGGCGAATACCCGAGTAGCCGCGCGAAAGCGAGTTTACTTTTAAGGTGATCATTAACCTTACTGTGCTGTCATCCATGTATTCGCCAATGCCCGCAGCGTGTGAAAGCACAATGGAGCGCTGTAATAATTCAAGTTCGTCGTCGGCTATTTTGGTATTAGCTAATAACCCAAAGCCGGTGTTAATCCCGTATACAGTGCGGTGCTCATTAATAACGTTTTGAACGGTTTGTGCGCTGGCAGCTATTTGTGATTCAGCATGCTGTACAAGGCTTAACTTTACTGGTGAATTATTAATTTTTCTTAGCGTGTTTAAATTAAGTGAGCCTGGAGTGAGAGTAAGTTCGAACATGATTATTCCTTGTCTAACATTGGTAGGTCTAAATTTTGTTCTTTAGCGCAGTTCTTTGCTATGTCGTATCCAGCATCAGCATGGCGCATTACACCCGTTGCAGGGTCGTTCCAAAGTACGCGAGCAATACACTCTTTAGCTTCATTTGTACCATCGGCAACAATAACCACACCAGAGTGCTGACTAAAGCCCATACCTACACCGCCGCCATGATGAAGGGACACCCAAGTAGCGCCACTTGCTGTATTAAGCAGTGCATTGAGTAATGGCCAATCCGATACCGCATCAGAGCCATCTTTCATACTTTCTGTTTCGCGGTTAGGGCTGGCAACTGAGCCAGAGTCGAGGTGATCGCGACCAATAACGATAGGGGCTTTAAGTTCGCCATTTTTAACCATTTCGTTAAAGGCCAATGCAAGGCGTGCTCTATCTTTTAAACCTACCCAACAAATACGTGCAGGTAGCCCTTGAAATTGAATGCGTTCACGCGCCATATCAAGCCAGTTATGCAAATGTGCATCATCAGGAATAAGCTCTTTTACTTTTGCATCGGTTTTATAAATATCTTCTGGATCGCCCGATAATGCTACCCATCTAAATGGTCCAATACCTTCACAAAATAAAGGGCGAATATAGGCGGGTACAAATCCAGGAAAATCAAACGCGTTGGTAACACCTTCATCAAACGCCATTTGACGAATATTATTTCCGTAATCAGTAGTGGCGGCACCCGCTTTTTGCAGCGCCAGCATGGCTCTAACTTGGACTGCCATTGATTGTTTAGCAGCTTTTACTACCGCTTTTGGATCTTGCTCACGCATTTTTGCTGCGTGCTCCATTGTCCAGTTTTGTGGTAAGTAACCATTTAATGGATCGTGAGCTGATGTTTGATCTGTGACTACATCAGGTGTAATACCTGTTTTAACCAGTGTACTAAATACATCGGCAGCGTTACCAAGTAAGCCAACTGATAGGGCTTCACCTTTTATGCACGCGTCGGTTATTAATTGCAGTGCGTGTTCAAGGTTCGTTGCTTTTACATCAACGTAACCTGTTTTTATACGAAAATCGATACGGCTTTCATCACATTCAACAACTAGCGCACTAAACCCTGCCATTGTAGCGGCAAGTGGTTGCGCACCGCCCATACCACCAAGGCCACCCGTTAATACCCACTTGCCTTTAGCACTGCCTGAAAAATGTTGCTTTGCCATGGCTATAAAGGTCTCGTAAGTGCCTTGTACAATGCCTTGCGAGCCAATATAAATCCAAGAACCCGCTGTCATTTGTCCGTACATCATCAAGCCTTTTTTATCGAGCTCGTTAAAGTGCTCCCAATTCGCCCAGTGTGGAACAAGGTTTGAGTTGGCAATAAGTACACGAGGGGCATTACTGTGGGTTTTAAATACACCAACGGGTTTTCCTGATTGTACAAGCAGAGTTTCGTCGTTTTCGAGTCTATCGAGGGTTTCTATAATTTTGTCATAACTTGGCCAATCACGAGCTGCTCGGCCAATACCACCATATACAACAAGTGCATGAGGATGTTCTGCAACTTCAGGGTCTAGATTATTCATTAGCATGCGCTTAGCAGCTTCAGTTTGCCAGCTTTTAGCACTTATTTTATCGCCATGAGGTGCACGTATTACGCGACTTGTGTCGAGTCGGTTGTTCATGTTTTGCTCCTGTTGTATATACAAGGTGATTTGTTATAAAAAAAGCGCAGTAAGCGCTATTGTTTGTTATTTTTTAAATGTTAAGTGTCCACCTAAGCGATATTTACTGCCTGGTGATACAAGGCGCGCAAAGCTTACAATGCCGTTAATAGACCATGTGCGTCGAATAACTTGTAAGCATGGCTCTTCGTTATATAAATTTAACCATTGGCACATTTCGCTGTTTGGCATAATAGCCTCTACGGTATGCCTCGCTTGGGTAAGTGGTGCAACACTAGATAGATACTCATGAGGTGTAAGCGTGCTAAAGTCTTGTTGTAAGTAACCAGCCGCAAGCGCAGGGTTTACAAAACGCTCTTCTAGCTGCAAGGGGCTGTCGTTTTCGTTATGAACGAGTACACTTCGATATACAACACTGTCAATCTCAACACCAAGCGCAATGGCAATAGGTGCGACTGCATTTATTGATTCAAGTATAAGTACACTACAGGTGTAGTTGCCGTTACGTTCTTTTACTTCATCAGCAATGTTTTTTATTTCGAGTAACGATGACTGCGATTTAAATGTGGCTACAAATGTACCTAACCCTTGGCTGCGGGTTAAAATACCTGCCTCGGTTAACTCGCTTAGTGCTCGGCGGGCTGTCATTCTGCTGACACTAAATTGACTACTTAGTTCGTTTTCAGAGGGAACACGTTGGTTTTCTTGCCACGTACCGCTGCGAATTTTATCAACAATGAATTGTTTTATTTGCGCAAATTTAGGTGTCGTCATTAAATTTATGGTTACATTAAAAATAAACTATATAAATAAGATGACACAATTGCCTTGTATATACAAGGTGGGTTGTTAGACTATATTTTCATCACTCTCGGCGTAAAAAGGGCTGTAAAATGCAAAGCACAACAAAAAATTATGAGTTAGAAGAAATCGACTTACTTTTAACTGATGCCAATATTGCCACTATGGATAGCAATATAAATGCCCCTTATGGCGCAATCGAAAATGCTGCTATAGCTATTAAAAATGGTAAAATTGCGTGGATTGGAGAGCAAGCAACGTTGCCCAGTTTTGATGTGTTTGCAACGCCGACATTGAGTATAAAAGGGCAGTGGTTAACGCCGGGCTTAATAGATTGTCATACGCATCTAGTGTTTGCAGGTTCAAGGTCGCAAGAGTTTGAGCAGCGCTTGCAGGGTGTAAGTTATGAGCAAATTGCGGCACAAGGCGGTGGCATAGCAAGTACGGTTAAAGCGACGAGAGCAGCCGACTGTGAGCAATTATTTGTTGATGCAAAAGATCGCTTAAATACGTTGTTAAAAGAAGGTGTAACCACTGTTGAAATAAAGTCAGGCTATGGGCTAGATACTGAAAACGAGATAAAAATATTAGAAGTAGCTCGTTTATTAGGTGAGCATCATCCTATTGATATTAAAACTACTTTTTTAGGGGCGCATGCTCTACCGCCTGAATACAAAGGCCGTGCTGATGAATATATTGATTTGGTATGTACTGACATGCTTGATCAGGTAGTGGCTAATAATCTTGCTGATGCAGTCGATGTATTTTGTGAAAATGTAGGCTTTAGTTATTCGCAAACCAAACGTGTTTTTGAGGCGGCTAAAAAGCATAACCTCCCAGTAAAATGCCATGCTGAGCAGTTATCTAATCAACATGGTGCTGAGCTGGTGGCGCAGTTCAATGGCCTTTCGGCAGATCATATTGAGCATCTCGATGAAGAGGGTGTAAAAGCCATGGCAAACGCTGGGACGGTCGCGGTGTTATTGCCCGGTGCATTTTATTTTTTAAGAGAAACTAAATTCCCACCTATTGAGTTACTTAATCAATATAAAGTACCTATAGCTATTGCGAGTGATTTTAATCCTGGCACTTCACCGCTGTGCTCAGTGCACTTGATGATGAATATGGCATGCACATTGTTTAGATTAACACCCGAGCAAGCATTGGCAGGTGTTACTCGCAATGCTGCTAAAGCACTAGGGTTAGACGACCGTGGTATTTTAAAGGTTGGTGCAAGAGCTGATATTGCGCATTGGCAAATAAGTCATCCATCACAATTAAGTTACCAATTTGGCGTAAATAAACTGTTAAATTTATGGATTTTGGGTAGAATTAACTAATTTGTATTATTTTTACCCACATATAACCTGGTTTAAACTTTTTTAGCGAATACGGATGCCGTTAATTTGAACATACTAACCGACAGTAATTTCCCAATTTTTTTTAGTGGTGCACTATTGATGGCGATGATTGCCACTTTATTTGCCGTTAAAAATGCCAGTATTAAATTTAGCTATTTATGCACAGCAGCTGTTGGTTTGGCTATTTTGAGTACGGGCGCAGCTTGGCTTGCCATTTTACTTGCCTTTGGATTTTGTTTTCATTTATGGCAAGCCTTCGAGCGAAATAATTGGAGCATGATTATTACCAGCTCAATGGCTGGTCTTTTATTTGTTGTTCTATTTTCAGCTCATTTATTATTGGAAGTTCCGTTATTTTGGGTTGTGTTAGCGATATTATTATTAGCTATTGTTGGTTTTTTAAATGATGAAAGCGCTGAAATAGAAGTAGTGATAGAGCCAGAACCTACAGGTGATGCATTTATTGAAGAGTCTCCGCTTTCGGTTTTTGCAGATAGAAAACAGTTACGTCAAGGTTACTATGCATGGTGCGACAATAAGCAAGTAAGTGCAGCGTTAATCGTTATTCGTCTTGAAGGATTTGAACAAGTTAACCAGCACATTGGACGTGACTTTGGCGATATACTGTTAGCACAATCGGCTAATCGAATAAAAGAACTGCTTTCAAGTGACGAAATAGTGACTTTAGTTGGGCAAGAAAAGCTAGCCCACTTAGGGGGCCTTAACTTTGCATTTATTTGTAGTTTTGCGAATCAAAAACATTTGCATGAGTTGGTTATTGAACAAATACTGGGTGCAACGCTTAAGCCATTTAATGTTGCTAACTGCACTGTAGAGGTAAAAGCGAGGGCGAGCTATGTTGATTGTAATGAGCAAGACAATAACTTTGATAATTTAATATCGTACGCATACCTAGCACTCGATAGCCATCCAAATCGCAAGGTTGTGCCTTATCATCAACAAATGATGATTGAACTGCGAGAGCAACAAGCGCGACTAAAAGAATTGGCAAATATTGATTTTTCGAGCGAATTAGAACTCTATTTTCAACCTATAATTTGTAACGAAAACGGTCAAATTGAGTTTTTAGAATTACTACTGCGTTGGCAGCACCCTAAGCAAGGAATTTTATCTGCTAATCGTTTTATTGACGACATAAGAATAGCAGGGCTTGGTTACCCGCTTGCTAAATTTGTAATGGAGAGAGCCGCTGAGCTTGCAATGGCGCTTAGAGTAGAAGGTATTTCTATACCGCTTAGCATTAACGTATTTGGCCCTGAAATGCTAAATGAAGAGTTTGTTGAATTTGTTGATGTTGTTATAAATGAACATCACTTAGAGGCGGGAGACTTAATTGTTGAATGCCCTTTACATATTTTTGCTGGTTTAGATGACAAAGGCCGAGGCATGATCGCAAGACTTAATAACATAGGCTTAAAAGTATGTGTGGATGGACTTGGTGATAATCCAGTACTACTTTCTAAGTTACCAAGTTTAGCGGTTGAGTATATTAAGGTTTCACCTTCACTTACCGCTGACTTTAGTAATCAAAACAATATACGCAGTTTAGTTGGTGGAATGGTTGATATGCATAGCCAACAAAAAACAAAAGTAATTTTTGAAGGAGTAGAAACACTTGAACAACTTAAGTTTGTAAAAAGCTTAAAAGGTTATGCTGCACAAGGTTATTACTTTGGTCATCCGCTAAGTAGTATCGGTTTAATGAGCTGGCTAAAAGAGTGGCGATCGGTTCAACAACGTTAAGTGTTTTCTTTGGCTTGTAGGTAGCTATTTACAAGTGCACTAATCACTTGCCCTACATGGGCAGATCCGGCCTCAACTCCGTTAGGGTGCTGGCTAGGCGCTGCTTCACATAAGTGTAAGTACTTAGAGTAGCGATGGCTTGCAGCTAAATGCACAAAGTGCTCAGTGTCACTCACACTAAATCCGCAATATGTATACGCACTAACTGGCATATAAGTAATACTATCTAAATCAACTTCAACACCCAGCGGTAAATCATTAAAATTACTTAGTGCACTTTCAATTGCCTGCGTTAGTGTAATTTTTCGCTTAACTTGTATAGATTGATAGCTATCAAATTTAAAGTTAGCTTCACTCATTGCATCTATAATTGCTTGATTGTTTTTTAATTCATGTAAGCCAATAACATGGTAATTACTTAGATGTTGCTCGTTATACGCGTAGCGAAAGCCATTACCACTATGGCGACCTTCACATTCTCTAAAATCGGCATGAGGGTCAAAATTGATAGTATTAACAGGCGTGTTTTTTGACTTACTTAGCGCGCGAATAATACCTAAGCAATTATTGTGACCTCCGCCAATGACGATTGGCTCAAGCCCTGCTTTAAAAATAAGGCTTAATACTGACTCTACGCGTTCATCAAGTTGTTGGCATAAATCTCGTAATTGAGTTAACTGCTGGGCTTGCTGATTATTAAGTTGGTTGCTTTGCGCCATTAAATCATCAGTATTTACTTCACCCAATAAAAGTACTTTTTGAGTGGCAATAAATTGATTATGAGGTTGGTTTAAAAAACGTTTTAAAAAAGCAGGCCATGCTTCGTTTGCACCGCCATTTCCTAAATTGGCTTTTGGGCCAATATCTTCGCAAATACCAAGAAGTACGTAGCGAATGCCAAATTGAGCTGCGTCAATAAGTGCTTGTTGCAGGTTTACTTGAGTGTCTAGCAAGGCCATTGATTGCCATGCTTTTTTTTCATTTACGCGGTTAGAGCAAAGTGCTCTAACCGCGCTTTCATCATATACTTTTAAATGGGAGGTCACGTTATACTTCTACAACTTCCAATTCTAATTCTTCTGCAGATAAAACAATGCCAGTACTATCGGCATAAATAAAGTCATCATCAAAAAATGATACACCGGCAAAGTTAACGCCTATAGCATCCTCGCCAGCACCTTCACTGTCAGCTGCAACAGGGATAGAAGCAATTGCTTGAATGCCTAAATCAAGTTCTTCAAGCTCATCAACGTGGCGTACTGCGCCGTAAACAACAATACCATTCCAGTTATTTTCAAGTGCAAGTTCGGCCAATTCAATATCAATAAGTGCACGGCGAGTTGAGCCACCACCGTCAATAAGAAGCACTAAGTCTGTACCGTCTTGAGAAAGTAATTCGCGGATCAGTTCATTATTTTCAAAACATTTAACCGTTTTAATGCGGCCACCAAAGCTGTGTCGACCACCAAAGTTGATGAACATTGGCTCTAGCACGTCAACCACGTCAGCAAAGTGGTCGCATAAATCAGAAGTGCTGTAATCCATTATTTTATCCTCAAAAGGTACATTAATTTATATCTCAGTATACCCTCCTTATAAGCAATAACAACGACTTAATCGCAGTAAATTTAGGCAAAACAAGCGCTAAATCATTAATCGCAATAATAGTGTATTAAAAGCGTCACTCAATTGTTATTTACAACACATAAGCTAAATCGGTGTTCATATGTTATGCAATGAGGGATGGTGATGAATAATAATATGCTTAAAAAGGTAACTCAGATAGATGAGCAATTATTTTTAACTTTGTTTAATTGCAATTTACCGAGGTGGTTTAAAACAATGGCCTTTGGTTTGTCTAAAAGCGGTGATGGTGAGCTTTATATATTAATATGCTTAGCAGTGTGGTGGCTTAGTAATAATGAACAGCATCAATTATTGCCTGTTACTATATTAATTGGTTTTGCTATAGAAAGACCTATTTACCTACTAGCTAAAAATAGATTTGCTCGGATCCGTCCATGCGACTGCTTAGTAACAAATGCCTATATAGTACCAAGCGATAAATTTAGTTTACCATCGGGTCACAGTGCAGCTGCCTTTTTAGTGGCAATTATATTAAGCCATTTTTTTCCAGAATATGCGTTACTACTATTTAGTTGGGCTACCGGCGTTGCTATGTCTCGTGTGGTATTGGGTGTGCACTTTCCTGCTGATATTATAATAGGCGCAACGATTGGTAGTTTTTGTGGTTTATTTGCGTTAGCACTTGTGGTGCCTGCATGAAAATATTGTATGGAGTACAAGGTACCGGTAATGGTCATATAACGCGCGCTCGGGTTATGGCAAGCTGCTTTAATAAGCTCGGTATTGATGTTGATTATGTGTTTTCAGGGCGCGCAAATAAAGATTACTTTGATATGCACGAATTCTCAGATTATAAAGCGTATCGTGGTTTATCGTTTAGCACTGAAAATGGGCAAGTTAAAAATTTAAAAACACTTAAAAACATGCGAATTTGTAAGTTGGTGAGTGATATAAAATCGCTTGAGATAAAACAGTACGATTTTGTACTTAATGACTTTGAGCCAGTCACAGCATGGGCTGCAAAACGGGCAGGTATACCCGTTATTGGCATTAGTCACCAAGCAGCATTTTTGTCAGATAACGTACCTATGTTTGGTCGTGGCGTCCTGAGAAAATCACTTATCAAGCATTATGCACCAGCGACTACCTACTTAGGCGTGCACTGGCAACCATTTGCAAATAATATAATACCGCCTTTTATTGCTCATCATAATCACGACAACCCTGTAGCAGTAATGAACAAGGTATTGGTATATTTACCTTTCGAAAACTTAGATAGCGTTGTTGATTATTTAAAAGACTTTCCCGAAAAAGAATTTTATTGCTATCACCCAAATGCCAGCAATCAGT
This sequence comes from Pseudoalteromonas sp. S8-8, assembly GCF_000497875.1. NCBI lineage: Bacteria > Pseudomonadati > Pseudomonadota > Gammaproteobacteria > Alteromonadales > Pseudoalteromonadaceae > Pseudoalteromonas > Pseudoalteromonas sp. S8-8. Next base: position 200,970 of record NZ_AUTR01000020.1, on the reverse strand, counting down.
CTTTTGGACATATACATTTACGAGCCCCTTCACGTTCTGGCTTTTTAAACGACTTAGCAAACACAAGTGGTGTTATTGGTAACGCGGGATTTGAGCTTGCCAGTGAAGCGCTTAAGTTAGGTAAAAAGTTACTATTAAAGCCTTTAGATGGTCAGTTTGAGCAAGCAGCAAATGCACAAACTTTATTTGCCATGGGCATGGCGCATGTTATGAACTATTTAAACCCACAAGCCCTTGATGATTGGAATAGCGCGCCGCAAAACAAGCAAATAAATTACCCCAGCGATCCCGCGCCTTTAATTGATTGGTTGGTTAAACAACAATGGAATAACACACAATCGTTACATAAAGGTTTGTGGGATAGTGTCGCCTTATAGCCATCACATTTAAACTGTTTAGAATTACCAATAATAAAAAGTTAAATTAATTAGTCGCTTTTGATCTATTAGCTATAATACAAATGCATATTTAAAAAAGGCGTTAGCGATGAATTTTTTACAAAACTTAACAATTAAACGACGTTTACAACTAAACGCAGTCGTTGTTGGTTTAGCAATGGTGGTCCTTTTATGCGTGATTATTTTTGAATCACGTACAACCTTGAGCTTAAACAAGACTATTCAATTAGCAGAAGAGCTCAACGTACATGCATTAGCATTGCGTAAACATGAAAAAAACTTTTTGTTTTATAAACAAGAAGACGCGTTAACTGCATTTGAAACGGATTTTGAGCAGTTAAGTGATATAGTAAAAAAGTTACAACAGTTAATGGCTAACCAAGGTATTGCACAGGAGCAGGTCCAGCGCTTTGAGCAACTAATAAATAGCTATAATAATGATTTTGATACTGTTGTTAAGCTTCAAAAAGAGATTGGTTTAACCCCGACCGACGGGTTATATGGCAAGCTTAGAAGCTCGGTTCATGAAGTTGAGCAACTATTAAAAGAGCAGCAAAATTACCAACTGCTGTCGTCAATGCTGCAACTAAGACGCTCAGAAAAAGATTTCATGCTGAGATTTGATATTAAGTACCTAGGGCGTTTTAATGAGGGAATTAATACATTTAAGCAGCAGATAGCTGCAGCACAGCTGCCAAGCGACTATAAAGCACAAATTAATCCTTTGATTGATATATACCAAAGCGAATTTCAAACACTTGTGCAGGCGCAAACTAAGCTAGGGCTAGATCTTGAGTCAGGCGCACTTGGAGTAATGCGTGACAGTGTAGATAAAAGCGACGCCATTGTTTCTAAAATCGTTAAAGACACTAAGTTACAAGTAGAGCAAAGTGTAGAGCAGGCTCAATTTTTAGCTATTTTGGTATTTGTGATTGCAGGTGTGATTGTATTAGCGCTCGTTTATTTTACAAGCCACTCCATTATTGTACCTATTGAGCGGGTTTATCACACCATTAACGATATTCGTCGTAATAATGATTTGAGCGTGATGATAGAGCAAACTGGTAAAGACGAAATTACCACCATGACGGTCGACTTTAATAGCTTAATAGGCGATTTTAAGAACTTAATTAACGAAGTTAATGGTGCTTTAAACACGCTTAATGTAGCAACAGAGCATTTATCACAAAGTACCGCAGCAACAAGCTCTGGTATGCAAGAGCAACTACATGAAGCCGACATGGTTGCAACGGCAGCCACCGAAATGCAGGCGACGATTCAGGATATTTCACATAATACTGAAGCGGCTGCGAAAAAAGCAGAGTCAACAAATTTAAGTGCACAACAAGGGCGTAGTGAAGTAGATTCTACCGTTAAGCACATTAGGGCCCTATCTGATTCGCTGGGGAATGCATCAAATGTAGTGTCGCAACTTGAAAAAGATGGTGAAACAATTGGTTCAGTGCTTGATGTAATTCGAGGGATTGCAGATCAAACAAATTTACTTGCACTTAATGCGGCAATAGAAGCGGCCCGTGCTGGTGAGTATGGTCGTGGTTTTGCTGTTGTTGCAGATGAGGTTCGTTCATTAGCAAAGCGTACTCAAGAGTCTACAAGTGAGATTGAAGGTATTATAAGTACCTTACAGCAGCGTACTCAAGAAGTGGTGAGTATTATGCACAAATGTCGCTCTCAAGGTGATGAAAGTGCCTCGCAAGCAATTAAAGCAGGTGAGCTATTAGGCGCAATTACTGAAGATGTACAAACAATAATGGAAATGAGCTCTCAAATAGCAGTTGCTATTGATGAGCAAAGCCAAGTGGCATCAGAGGTTAATAAAAATGTAGTAAGAATTCGCGATATTGCACAAGACGCAACTGAACATGCTGCTAACAATGCGCAAACAAGTGAAGAGGTCTCTGAGCAGGCTCGCGTTCTGTTCACTGCAATTGATAAATTTAAGGTTTAATAACGCTTAATAGAACGGGCCTATAAAGTTTAAGGAACAAATTTTATAGGCACGCTATCTTTACTTTTTTCGTGTTCAGTTACCCGCGCTAAATATTCACTCCACAATGTATCTTGTTGCTGTTGTAGTTTTTCAAAGTAGCGCCAGCTAAATAGTCCGCTGTTATGGCCATCGTCAAAATCTAAACGAAGTGCGTAATGCCCAACAGGTACAATACTTTTTATTCCTACAGCTTGCTTATTAAGTACTAGCTTCATTGGGCCAGAGCCATGGCCCTGCACTTCAGCTGAAGGGGAGTGTACACGTAAAAACTCACAGCTAAATACAGCTTTACTGTCATCATCAAAGTAAACATCTAGATTTTTACTTACACTGTGGTAATGCACTTTTGTTACGTGTTTCATTTAATATATCCCATTAAAAAGCCCCCAATCTGGAGGCTTTTAGTATAACGTTTATATTCGTTTTATAGAATAAAGCGGCTTAAGTCTTCATCTTCAACAAGTGCACCTAAGTGTTTTTCAACATAAGCGGCGTCGATTACTAATGACGAGCCTGCTTTTTCAGAAGCGTCGTATGAAATTTCTTCCATCAATCTTTCCATTACAGTGTGTAGACGACGAGCACCGATGTTTTCGGTTTTCTCGTTAACTTGCCACGCTGCTTTGGCAATACGCTCAATTGCATCGTCGCTAAACTCAATCGATACCTGCTCAGTTTTAAGCAGCTCTCGTTGTTGCTCGGTAAGCGATGCATGAGGCTCTGTAAGGATGCGTTTAAAGTCATCTGCAGTAAGTGCTTCAAGTTCTACTCGAATCGGTAAGCGGCCCTGTAGCTCTGGGATCATATCTGATGGCTTTGCCATCTGAAACGCACCAGAGGCAATAAACAGCATATGGTCAGTTTTAACCATTCCGTGCTTAGTATTTACAGTGGAGCCTTCAATTAGCGGTAGTAAGTCGCGCTGAACACCTTCTCGGCTCACATCAGGGCCTGAAGAATCACCACGTTTACAAATTTTGTCTATTTCATCTATAAACACAATACCGTTTTGCTCTACTGCAAAAATAGCTTGTTCTTTTAGCTCTTCAGGGTTTACTAATTTAGCGGCTTCTTCTTCCGTTAATAGTTTGAAGGCCTCTTTAATTTTTAACTTACGTTTAGTGCGTTTATCGCCGCCCATGTTTTGAAACATGCTTTGTAACTGGTTGGTCATATCTTCCATACCAGGAGGCGCCATAATTTCTACGTTTGATTGAGCTTGCGCTAATTCAATCTCGATTTCTTTATCATCTAATTGACCTTCACGTAATTTTTTACGAAATGTTTGGCGAGTAGATGAAGTATCGTCGCGTTGGCTTTCGCCATATTGATCTTTAACCGGTGGTAAAAGTGCATCTAAAATACGCTCTTCTGCTGCTTCTTCGGCGCGATGTTTAAACTTTTTAGTTTGCTGTTCGCGAGTCATTTTAATTGAAACATCAACGAGGTCACGTATGATCGTATCTACTTCTTTACCAACATAACCAACTTCAGTAAATTTAGTCGCTTCTACTTTAATGAATGGTGCGTTAGCAAGTTTTGCTAAACGGCGGGCAATTTCTGTTTTACCTACGCCTGTTGGACCAATCATTAATATATTTTTTGGGGTTACTTCACTGCGTAAATCTTCATTTAATTGCATGCGGCGCCAGCGATTACGAAGCGCAATAGCGACTGCTTTTTTAGCTTTAGCCTGACCTATAATGTGCTGATCTAGCTCGTGAACAATTTCTCTTGGGGTCATATCAGACATAATAGTTCCTATTATAATTCTTCGATTGTTTGGAAGTTATTAGTAAATACGCAGATGTTGCCTGCAATAGTTAAGCTTTTCTCTACTATTTCACGAGCGCTTAAATCTGTATTTTCTAAAAGGGCGGTTGCAGCTGATTGCGCAAAGTTACCACCACTACCAATTGCAATTAAATCGTTTTCTGGCTGAACTACATCGCCATTACCGGTAATAATTAAAGAGGCTGTTTCGTCTGCTACAGCGAGCAGCGCTTCGAGTTTTCGAAGTGCACGGTCACTTCGCCAATCTTTAGCCATTTCTACTGCGGCTTTAGTTAGGTTACCTTGGTGCATTTCTAATTTGCTTTCAAAACGTTCGAAAAGAGTGAAGGCATCAGCAGTACCGCCGGCAAAACCAGCGATTACTTTGCCATTATAAAGACGTCGAACTTTGCGGGCGTTGCCCTTCATTACGGTGTTACCAAGTGAAACTTGGCCATCGCCGCCAATTACAACTTTGTCGCCGCGGCGAACACTTACGATAGTAGTCATGTTATTCCTCATCATCGAGCTGCAGAGGCAACTCGTAAAAAACGATTATGATGAGGTTATATGGGTGAATGGTTTATTTTCAAGTCCAGCCCCAAATTCCGCAGCCGACTATTTTTACACGTTTAAGTTTGTTTTTATCGCTTTCGGCTTGGCGTTTGGTTTTATAAGGGCCTAAACGTACTTTATACCAAGTGCCATTGCTGCCTTCAGCCTGTTTGATCTCAGAAATGAGCCCTGCAAATGCGATTTTAGCTTTTAATGATTCAGCTTGTGCATGAGTTCTGAACGAACCGCATTGCATAACATAAGGACCTTTTTGCTCAAGTTCTTTTACTTCAACTTGAATCTCGTGGTTTCTAATTTCTTTAATAAATTCCGGTGTACGTGGAATAACAACTTCTACTTTTGCGGGTGCAGTTGGGTTAGCTTGTTTTTCGACAAGCTTTGGATCGGCATTACTTTTTATAAACCATAGTGTGTAGGCAAAACCACCTACAAGTAAGATGGCTATAACGGCTAAAAGAATAGGAAATGGTTTTTTAGCGGGTGCGTTTTTTTTACTGTTTCTGCCTGCAGGCTTTTTATTAATATAATCGTGCTGTGCCATGGTGTTATTTTGGCCTTAACCTAAATCATGTCTATAGGGTCTACGTCTAAGCTCCAGCGTACTTTTTGTGCAAGTTTACTGGTACTTAAATAATCAACCATTTGCGCAAGGTACTGATGTAATATGCGACGATCTTGCGCTTGAATATGCAATTGAAAACGATACATACCTGCGACTCTTTCAAGTGGGGCAGGGATCGGACCGAGCAATTGTATACCAGATACCCCATTCACAGGAACCAAATCCGTCAAAAAATCGACGACTAGTTTAATACTATGTCCTTGTGCACGCACAATGGCCATATTTGTAATGGGCGGTAAGTCAGCATCATCGCGCTCACTAAGAGCAAAGCGGGCAAAGTCTTGGTAACCATTATTAACTAAGTCTTGCAAAAGAGGGTGTTCTGGAAAGTGTGTTTGTAATAACACTTGACCAGGCTCACCTGAACGTCCAGCACGCCCCGCTACTTGGGTGACTAATTGCGCTAAATGCTCTGTCGCTCTAAAGTCGCATGAGTATAAGCCGCTATCTACATCTAAAATTATAACAAGGCTTACATCTGCAAAGTGATGGCCTTTGGCAAGCATTTGTGTGCCCACTAAAATGCGTGCGCCGCCTAGGTTTATTTCATCAAGTGCTTTTTCAAGGCTACCTTTACGGCGAGTTGAATCGCGGTCTATACGAGTAACAGGTGTATCAGGGAATTCGGTCGATAAAAACTCTTCAATTTGCTCTGTGCCTTTACCGTTAGGAAATATTTGCGTACTTCCACAGTCAGGGCATTGGTGAGGGACAGGGTACTGGTCGCCACAGTGATGACAGATCATTTGCCCAATCGCTTTATGAAATGTAGCGCTGGTACTGCATCGTTTACACTCGCTCAACCAACCGCACTCATGGCAAATAAGGGTGGGTGAGAAACCTCGGCGATTTAAAAATACCATAACCTGTTTACCGCGATTTAAGTGCTGACGCATAGTAGCAAGACTTGCATGTGCAATACCTGCTTGGTCGGGCTGACCTTTCATATCGAGTAACTTAAACTGATTGTCAGTCGCTGTTTGCGCGCGCTCGGTTAAACTTAATAGCTGGTATTTGTTATTAATTGCTTTGTGAAGTGTTTCAAGCGCGGGTGTGGCGCTGCCTAATATAAGCGGAATTTTATGCTGAAAAGCTCTGTAAGCGGCTAAATCACGAGCATGGTAACGAAGGGTATCTTGTTGTTTAAATGATGAATCGTGTTCTTCATCAACAACAATCATACCGAGTTTTAAAAATGGCAGAAAAATACTCGAACGCGTGCCAATAACTATCGCGCAACTGCCTTTTTCGCAAAAACGCCATGTTTGTAAACGTTCGTTGTCGGTAAGTGCTGAGTGCCAAAGCATAATGGGTGTATCAGGAAAGCGGCGGCGAAAACGGTTTACGGTTTGTGGTGTTAGGCCGATTTCGGGCACGAGTACGAGGGCTTGCTCGCCACGTTTGAGTACTTCTTCTAGGCACTGTAAATACACTTCGGTTTTACCGCTGCCCGTTACGCCTTCTAATAAGAAGCTGCTAAAGCCAGTACTTTGATTTATAGCTGTGCAAGCAACCGCTTGTTCTTTATTAAGTACTGGTTTACTACCGACGGTTGGAGCAACACTTTGCCATTGGTTATCGTGCTCAATAGTTTGTGTTATGAGTTCTTTATCTATTAAGCTATCTATTGTTTTTTTACTAAAGCCCAGTGCTTTTAACTCAGTTAATGATGACTTACCTGATTGCGATAACTGCTTTAATAGGTTGAGCTGTGTTTTAGCTTTTAATGACGGTACTTTTGCACCTTTTTCTGTCAGGGCAACCATATTAATACTGGTTTTATCAGGCGATTCACCTTGGCGAAGTGCACCAGGTAGCGCTATATGAATAGTTTCGCCTAATGGATAGCAATAATAGCGGGCAGTAAAGCTAAGGAGTTCTAAATGCTGGGCACTTAAAATAGGGGCGTCGTCTATTACCTCTATAATATTTTTAATTTTATTTAAAGGGACGTCGGTACTGCTTTTAATACCCAAAACAACCGCTACTTTTTTTTGATTACCAAAAGGTACCAAAACTCGCATGCCAGGTAGTAAGGGAATTGATAAGCCACTGAGCTGTTCTTCTATTTTATAATCAAAGGTGCGTGGAAGCGGGACTTTAATAGCAACTTCAACAAAACTCATAACAACTCAACCCGTAAAATTAATGCTGTAATGTACTAAAAATAACGCTAAAAACCTACTAGCAATAGTGCTTGAGAAAGAGATTGTTCACTTTTTTGGCAAAAATATAAATAAATACTTGTGTGGGGGGAGGTTGTTGGATAAAATCCGCCACCAACAAATTTGTTTTAACGACGTATGGTGCCAAACTCCGGGTTTGGAGAGCGATGCGGCCTTAACTAGAGGTTCCTATGAAAGAAGGTATTCACCCTAAGTACGAAGTAATTTCTGCAACATGTTCATGTGGAAATAAATTCGAAACTAGCTCAACTCTTTGTAAAGACATTCACTTAGACGTATGTTCTGCGTGTCACCCGTTTTACACTGGTAAGCAAAAAGTTTTAGACACTGGCGGACGTGTTGATCGCTTCAACAAGCGCTTCGGTGCACTTGCCAGCAAGAAGTAATTATTGCTGTTTAGTTAAAAAAAGCACCTTAGGGTGCTTTTTTTGTGCCTAAAATTTGTTATTTATTATCTTAAGCCAACCTACATAAATCTTTGAGCAATTTAACGAATTAAATTGCACTATAACGTCGTTAAAATTTTTTTATTTAGAACAACTAGATACAAAAATTTTTGCCTAGTTCTAGCGTAATTTTCTTAACGTTAAATAGACCCCATATATAAGCAGATTGGTATTATTTCGTTGATTTTAACTATCCCCTCCTTTTGCATAACTATTTCCTATTCTTATTCTGAGTATGCATAATCCTTTACAGACAAATCGATAGATATTCTCTATATTTTAAATAGTACAATTTTTAACTAGGTTGATAAAAGTAGCTAACGTGGGCTTATCTGTTTTTAAAGTAGGGTAGTAGGCTGTTATTCTAAGTTTATGCTGATACTTTAAGTATACATTTTATAAGATTTTGATAGGCATAAAAGCACCTTAAAACTTACTTTTTAGGTGAATTTTTATTTATTAAATGTTGATATAATCCTGCAAAGTTACTGAAAAACCTCTTAAAATTAAAGGATATAGCATATAACAGGATAGACCTGATATTGCTTGGAATTTAAAAATAATAAGGGTATCGTACCCCAAGACTCCATCTCTCACTTTAACTTAAATTGCAGGATACCATCGCGTTATGTCTGACTTTCGTGAACAAGCACTACATTACCACTCACATCCCGTACCAGGTAAAATTAGCATTGAGCTTACAAAACCAGCTGAAACGGCTCATGATCTTGCACTTGCGTATAGCCCAGGTGTTGCCGAACCTGTACGTGAAATAGCTGCAGATCCTGCAAATGCTTATAAATATACTGGTAAAGGTAACATGGTTGCGGTTATTACTAATGGTACTGCAATTCTAGGCCTTGGTAATTTAGGTCCTTTAGCGTCTAAGCCTGTAATGGAAGGTAAAGCGCTATTGTTTAAACGTTTTGCAGGGCTTGATTCTATCGATATTGAAGTTAAGCACAAAACAACAGAAGACTTTATTAATACGGTTGCCAACATTGCCGACACATTCGGTGGTATTAACCTTGAAGATATTAAAGCACCAGAGTGTTTTGAAATAGAAAAAGCATTAATAGAGCGTTGTAGTATTCCTGTTTTTCATGATGATCAACACGGTACTGCCATTGTTACGGCTGCTGGTATGTTAAATGCGCTAGAAGTACAAGGTAAGTCAATTGAAGATGCAATTATTGTATGTTTAGGTGCAGGCGCTGCCGCTGTTGCGTGTATGGAGCTGTTAATTAAGTGTGGTGCACTGCGTGAACACATTTATATGCTTGACCGCAAAGGTGTTATTCATACCCGCCGCGATGACTTAAATGAATACAAACAGCTTTTTGCTAACAATACCGATAAGCGTACATTGCAAGATGTAATTGCAGATGCTGATGTGTTTGTGGGTGTTTCTGGCCCTAACTTATTAGCGGCTGAAGATTTAAAGCTAATGGCTGCAAAACCAGTTGTGTTTGCATGTTCAAATCCAGATCCTGAGATTGATCCTGCACTTGCGCACGGCGCACGCAACGATTTAATCATGGCAACAGGGCGCTCTGATTACCCTAACCAAGTTAATAATGTTTTATGTTTCCCGTTTATTTTCCGTGGTGCGCTTGATGTACGTGCAAGTGCTATTAACGATGAAATGAAAATTGCTGCAGTAGATGCTATTCGAAGTATTGCCAAAGAGCCAGTACCTGCAGAAGTTTTAAAAGCCGCTGGAGTAGATAAACTAGAATTTGGTGCGCAGTATATTATTCCAAAACCAATGGATCCACGTTTACTGCCGCGTATAGCAAGAGCTGTTGCACTTGCTGCTATTGAGTCAGGTGTTGCACAAATTGAGCTACCTGAAAACTATATGCAGTAAATCTATACAGTAGAGCTATGCAATAAAATTTAGACATAAAAAAACCTCAGTAATTACTGAGGTTTTTTTGTCTTTGTAATATTTATTCTTCGTTTAAAACGGGTACTTCTAGACCCATTTCTTGCATTATTTTTTTAACTTCTTCTGGCACTTTTTCGGCGTTATCTTTACGTAAGTCATCGTCATTTGGTAAAGGTTGGCCAGTAAAAGCATGCAAAAATGCCTCACATAGCAATTCACTATTTGTAGCATGGCGAAGGTTATTGATTTGACGACGTGTACGTTCGTCAGTTAATACCTTTAATACATTTAGCGGGATCGAAACGGTGATCTTTTTAACTTGCTCTGATTTTTTACCGTGTTCTGCGTATGGGTGAATATACTCACCATTCCATTTAGCCATAAGATGTATCGTTGCCTCAGATTATTAATTTCTCACACGGTATAAAAAGCGTGTAAATATGCGTGAAATTCTATCGATTTAAAAAAGATAGTCAAATAATAGATACAGATCTATCTTAATAAGCCTATTGTAGGTGTAAAGATAAGCACACTTTTGTGAGCTAAAATGTGTTATTCGCAGAGGCCTCTTCTACTTTTAGCCATCTAGAGCTTTAAAATACTTTGACTTATCAAAACGGATAACTTACTCTTTTAGACGTCTAAACATCCAAATTAATCAGGTGACGAATATGAGCGAAAAAAACAAAGCGACCATTGCTGTACGTAACGGCGTTGATGCTGATAAACATCATGGTGCGGTGGTACCGCCAATTTATTTATCGACTACTTATTCGTTTGCCGACTTTGATACTAAGCGTGAGTATGATTATGGTCGTAGCGGTAATCCTAATCGTGATATTTTAGCTGAGACGCTTGCTAAGCTTGAAGGTGGCGCTCGTGGCATAATTACAGCTACAGGCATGGCTGCCGTGCATTTAGCTACTCAGCTACTTAATAGTGACGATACGTTAGTAATTCCACATGATTGTTATGGTGGCAGCTATCGTTTATTTACATCTTTACAAAAACGCGGACTACTAAAGCTCGAAATATTAGATTTAACAAAAGAAGAAAGCCTTCAACAAATTTTAGTAATTAAACCTAAGCTTATTTGGATAGAAACCCCAAGTAACCCAGTACTTCGTTTAACAGATATTAAAGCGGTTACCGATGTTGCAAAGCAATGCGGTGCATTGGTGGCTGCAGATAACACGTTTTTGTCGCCTGCTTTACAAAACCCTATTAAGTTTGGTGTAGATATTGTGGTGCATTCAACCACTAAATACATTAACGGACACTCAGATGTAGTAGGCGGCGCTGTTATTGCCGCAACACAAGAGTTAGGCGATGAGCTTGCTTGGTGGGCTAATAACATTGGAATTACGGGTGCGCCTTTTGATAGCTATTTAACGCTTCGTGGTTTACGTACTTTAAATGTGCGCCTAAGGCAGCATCAAGAAAATGCACTGGCAATAGCTAAGTATCTTGAAAGCTCTGAATATGTAAGCCAAGTTTACTACCCAGGTCTTGAGTCACATCCTCAACATGAACTGGCTAAAGCACAGCAACTTGGTTTTGGTGGCATGGTTAGTTTTGATATTAAAGGCGATATAAATGACGCTGCGGCATTTTTAACTAGTCTTAAAACGTTTAGTTTAGCTGAGTCACTAGGTGGCGTAGAGAGCTTAATTTGTCACCCTGCAACTATGACGCACGCAGGTATGGAGGCAACAGCACGTTTAGAAGCGGGTGTGGGCGATACGCTTATTCGTATTTCGGTAGGTATTGAAGATATACACGATTTAGTCGCTGATTTTGAGCGAGTGTTTGAACTTGTAAAACCAGGGCAAAATAAAAATGTTGGCCGTGTAGGCAAAGGTGCAGGCACTTCTGGTGGGAACGTTAAATTAAGTGCAGCCCGTCCGGCGCTTTGGTGATTAATATGGTCAATTGTGTACATAAATTTGGTGGTTCAAGTTTAAGCTCAAGTGAGCGATACCAAAGCGTAGCAAAAATAATAATTACACATACTCAACCGGGTGATTGTGTGGTGGTATCGGCTGCGGGTAAGACAACCGATACGCTAGTATTACTTTGGCAAAGCTATCAAAAACAAGATACTCAAGCAGTAGCTGATATTTTACTGCAGTTAAATAACCATCAAAGTGATTTAATAAAGCAGCTATTAGAAGCCGATTTCAAACGAAGTGCACTTAAAACACTAAGTATCGAACTTAGCTATATTGCAGAACTTGCTCAAGCTGAGCAGCTAAAAGAGGCTGCATTACTTGCACATGGCGAACTGTGGTCAGCACGTTTACTCGCTACTTATTTACAGCAGCTAAATATTGAGGCATGCGCTCAAGATGCACGTACTCTTTTTACCTTAAATGATGGCGAATTAATGCATGCGCAAAATGCGCAGCAATGTGGGCAGTTAATTTTGCCTAATAAAATAAATGTTGTTACTGGGTTTATTGCCGCAGATATCAAAGGCGAGACTGTAACACTTGGCCGAAATGGCAGTGACTACAGTGCAACACTACTTGCAAATTATTGCAATGCTAAGCAAGTATGTATTTGGACTGATACACAGGGGGTGTATAGCACTGATCCTCGCAAGGTACAAAAAGCGATTAAATACGGCAAAATTTGCCGTGGGCAGGCTAATTTATTAGCTCGTTTGGGTAACCCTGTATTACATGCAAAAACACTATCGCCTCTTAAAAACACAGATATTAAGCTAGCTGTTCGCAGTAGTTTTGACGTACAAGCAAGTCCAACAGATATAGTAAAAGAAGGTTCAGCGAAGAAAAAGCGCTTTATAACTACGTTGCAAAATGTTGACCTATTAATGGTTGAAGGATTAAGTGAAGGTGAGGTTGCAAGTGTTAGTCAGCTTATTCAGCATAGCCTTCATCACTTTAACCATAATGGTGAAGTGTATTTAGTAGTACCTGCAGCACAAACTTATCTGGTTATTAATTATTTTGCGGGTAGGGCAAATATTAGCGAGTCAAATTTAAACGGTTGTGCAATTGTAGCGCCTGAGCAAGACGTTAATACATTAAGCTTACAAGCATTAGATTTATTAAAACTCCACAGCATAAAACCTCGTTTTGTCCATCAAGATACTGGCTATGCTTTATTGCTTACCGATCAATTTATAGATAGTGATATACAAAGTGACTTACACGATAAGCTAATTAATAAAGGCCAAGAAATCGCAATTATAGTTGCGGGGCTTGGTAACGTTGGCGACGTTTTCATTAAACAGTTATCGGCACAATTTGAGCGTTTATCGGATGACTTTAGTATTAAATTAGTCGGTCTAATTCGCTCTAAAAAAATGCTGTTTAATGCAAGTGGTATTAATACACAGCAATGGAAAACTCAATGGCAGCATGAGGCAAATAGCTATCAATCTGCAGATTTACTGAATGCTATAAATGAGCTCGATTACGAGCATAAAATTGTAATTGATATTACCGCAAGTGAACAATTTAGCTTGTTATATCCAGACTTTGTAGATAGAAACTGTCATTTAATTAGTGCTAATAAATACGCTGGAACAGCACCGACTACTTGGTATAAAGCACTTCGTAGTAATATTACAGAACGTAATTTACATTGGCGATATAACACCAGTGTAGGCGCTGGCTTACCTATTAACTTTGCTTTGGCTGATTTGCAAAATAGTGGCGATAAAATAACACGTATAGAAGGTGTTTTCTCAGGCACGCTTTCGTGGCTATGCAGTAAATATGATGGAACAAGGCCATTTTCTGAGTTGCTACTGGAAGCTCAGAAAATGGGATTCACAGAGCCAGACCCTCGCGAAGATTTATCTGGGCGAGATATGCAGCGTAAGCTACTTATTTTAGCCCGAGAGCTAGGTGTTGAGCTTGAACTTGACGATATTAGCTTATCAGCATTGATGCCAGATGAGCTTGCGCTGGGAAGTTGGGATGACTTTTTAAATAAAAAAGCACAGCTAGACGCGTTCATCGAAGAGCATGCAGTGACAGCAAAGTCTAAAAATTCAGTACTTAGATATACGGGCTTGTTAGAAATCACACAAGGTGAAGTAATTGCTAAAGTGGGAATAGCGTATGTGCCTAATGGCGATGCGTTAGCAAACCTTACACCTGGCGATAATATTTTTGTAATTAATAGCAAATGGTATAGCGATAATGCATTAGTGATTCAGGGGCCAGGAGCGGGTAGGGAAGTGACCGCTGCGGGTGTGCACTCTGATTTATATTGGCTTGTTCAAAACTTAAAATAAAACTTTGGTTTAAACAAAAACGGCAGCTTAAATAAGCTGCCGTTTTTGTATTACATACATATTATTAAAATAGCTCTTCTTCTGTTTTAGTGTCTTCTTCAAATATATCGTTAGGCTGAGATAGCACATACTTTGTAGGTGCAGTACCTTTTTCAAAATATTCAAATCGACTCGTGTAGTCATTTTTATGGCTTAATAAACCAGTAGCTAAATCAATACGAATAGAAACAAGTCCCTCAGGCGGCTCAATTGGGGCTTCAGGCTTGCCTTCAAGTGCCGCTTTCATAAATTCAACCCATGCTGGCTGCGCGGTTTTAGCGCCAGATTCCGCACCTGATATTTGGCTGCTATCTAGGTTGTTATTATATGTAGAGCGACCAAGAGCGTTGCCCGGATTATCAAAGCCAACCCAAACTGAGGTCATCACATTACTATTAAAGCCGCTAAACCAGGTATCTACTGAGTCATTAGTTGTGCCTGTTTTACCCGAAATATCGCGACGATCTAGCGCTTGTGCTCGCCAACCGGTTCCACTCCAACCTGTTTTATGAGCCCAGCTACCACCCCCCCAAATTGCACTATTCATAGCGTCAGCAATTAAAAATGCATTTTGCTTAGAAATAATTCTCGGCGCACATTTTTTCGTTTGCTCCATTTCATCATCACTATTATGCATCGAGAGTACATTGTGTGTTAGCAAAGGCTCTTCGTCACAGGCAAGAGCAGGGTTTGCTTTAAACAATACATTGCCGTAAGCATCTTGAATTTCTGAGATAAAGTAAGGTTCAATTAAGTGACCACCGTTGGCAAATGTGCTCATGCCTCTTGCAAGTTCAAGCGGGGTAATAGAAGCACTACCCAGTGCTAATGATTCACTACGATTAATGTCAGCGTCTTTAAAACCAAATTTTAGTAAGTGGTCAGCTGTACGTTGCAATCCAACACCACGTAGTAAGCGCACCGAAATAACGTTTTTAGACTGTGCTAAAGCACGGCGAATTCGAATAGGACCATTGTAAACAGCAGGGCTGTTTTTAGGACGCCATGCTACGCCTTGGCTCTTATCCCATTGGTTTATAGGTGCATCATTTAATATAGACGCAAGCGTGTAACCTTTTTCAAGTGCTGCCGAATATATAAAAGGTTTTATATTAGAACCCACTTGACGCTTAGCTTGTATCGCTCGGTTGTATTGACTTTGCTCAAAGCTGTAACCCCCTACAATAGCTTTTATTCTACCGTCTTGTGGATCGAGGGATACAATAGCGCTTGATGCTTCTGGTATTTGGCTTAATAAGTAGCTGTTATCTTCGTTTTGACGTACCCATATTTGCATACCTGGCGTTAAAATATCAGTAGCTGCTTTTGGAGCAAAGCTTTGGCGGTAGCGAGTAATATACTTACGCGCCCATTTTAAACTATCCCAAGTGAGGGTTGTTTGCTCACCGTTTTTAAGTAATACAGTAGCTGTTTTATTATTAACACTGAGTACTGCTGCAACTTTTAAAGTGCCTAACTCATTTACGCTCTGTAATTTACTGAGTATTTGCTGCTCAGTTAAAGCTGGTTGTGTTTCAGGATTCCATAAAACATCAGTTGGACCTCTAAAACCATGACGCATATCGTAACTGTGTAAGTTATTTACAAGTGCGTTTTGCGCTGCTTTTTGAACCTTTGACTCTACTGAGGTAAAAATTTTAAAACCTGAGTTGTAGGCTTTATCTACCCCATAGCGCGAAACCATTTCAGCGCGCACCATTTCAGAGATATACGGTGCGTATAAGTTTATTTCTGCACCGTGAAAATAAGCTGTAATAGGTTGGCTAGTTGCTTCGTTATATTGCTCTTGTGTTATATAGTCTTCGGTCAGTAAACGGCCTAAAACTACATTTCGGCGTGCTTTTGCACGCGTTGGGTTACGAATTGGGTTTAAAGCTGAAGGTGCTTTAGGTAAACCTGCAATCATCGCCATTTGTGCAAGTGTTAAATCTTTTAGCTCTTTACCGTAATAAACTTGCGCTGCTGCACCAATACCGAAAGCACGATTACCTAATTCTATTTTATTAAGATAAAGCTCTAAGATTTCGTCTTTTGTTAACACTCCTTCAATATGAAGCGCTATAAATATTTCTTTAACTTTACGGATATATGCTTTTTCGCGTGTTAAAAAGAAATTACGAGCAAGCTGCATAGTAATAGTACTTGCACCTTGTTTTTTCTCGCCAGTAGATATAAGAACAACAGCCGAACGTACTATACCAATAGGGTCTATGCCTATATGATCGTAAAATCGATTATCTTCTGTCGCTAAAAATGCATTAATGAGTGTTTGAGGAATTTCATCAATAGTCACTGGAATACGACGTTTTTCACCAAATTGATTGATTAAAAGCCCATCTTTAGTGAATACTTGCATAGGAGTTTGTAATTGCACGTCTTTTAAAACTTGCACACTGGGGATATCAGGTTTAACGTAGTAATAAAGGCTGACCAAAGTAATCAGACCAATTAACACACAAATGATAAAAAATTGTAAAGTTCGTTTTAATAAAATCACTTATATTTCCCTAAATGGACTCCCAATTGCGAGTTTTGACTGCTAGTATATATTGATTAAAAAATGAATAATATTTTTTCATATAAAAATTATAACTTGTTTATTATTAAAACAAAGGCCAAGTTGAAACATGCTAAGTCAACTATTTCAAAAACCGTCCCAAATGATGGTAGGAATTGATATTGGATCGCACTCTATTAAGGCTGTGCTTTTACGTGAAATTGAAACTGGATTTCGACTCGAAGCACTTGCAATTGAGCCGATGCCAAAAGGCGCTATGAGTGAGCGCACAATTCAAGATATTGAAGCGATTGGTAACGTAATTACAAAATTAAGAAAAAAATTACCAAAGTCGTTAAAATCTGCAGCAGTGGCTGTTTCTGGCCAAACAGTCATTACAAAAGTGATCTTCATGGATGTATCGTTAACTGATGCTGAACTTGAGTCGCAAATTGAAATTGAAGCCGATAGTTTAATTCCATATCCTCTTGATGAAGTGAGCCTCGACTTTGAGAAGCTTTCGACGAATGAGGCCGATCCTAGTAAAATGAATGTTTTGCTTTCAGCTGCTCGTACTGAGAGTGTAGAAGCGCGTGTTGGCGCTTTAGAAGCTGCAAATTTAGAAGCTAAAATAGTTGATGTAGAAAGCTATGCATTAAGTCGTGCAATGGATGTGTATTACCAACAATTACCTAGCGACGCATTTAATAAATGTGTGGCTGTGGTTGATATTGGTGCGGTTTTAATGCTCGTGAGCGTTGTTCAAGCAGGGGAAACAATTTATACACGTGACCAAGTTTTTGGTGGCGACCAATATACAAATAGTATCGTTGCTTATTATAATAAAGGATTTGATGAAGCTGAAATTGGTAAAACATCAGGTGATTTACCGCCAAACTACACCTTTGAAGTATTAGCCCCTTTTCAAACTTCGTTACTTCAACAAGTGCGACGCGCGGTGCAAATGTTTTTAACAACCAGTGGCAAAGAGCAAATCGACTATATTGTATTAACGGGTGGTACATCGATGATTAAAGGTATTGACCGATTACTCATTGAAGAACTAGGTATTCACTCTGTCGTTGCTGAGCCTTTTGAAAATATGGAAATTTCTCCAAAAGTAGATCGTAATGTAATGCAGCGTCACAAAACGCAGTTTGCAATTGCGACAGGGTTGGCATTAAGGAGCTTTTCAACATGCCACATATAAATCTACTTCCTTGGCGTGAATCGCAGCGCGAAGAATCGAAAAAGAAATTTGTAACTATACTTATTGGTGTCGTTATACTTTGTTTTGCGAGTATGTACTTATTAAGCTCTTTTTATAGTGCATTAAAAGACGGTCAAAACTTAAAGAATAACTATTTAAGCTCAGAAATTAGCATGCTAGATAAAAAAATAAGTGAAATTAGAAGTTTAGATAAAAGAAAAGAAAACTTACAACAGCGTATGAGACTCATTGAAGAATTACAAAGCAGCCGTAATTTGGGTACGCAAATAATGGATGAAGTTGCCAAAATAGTGCCGGGTGGGGTTTACTTAACAAAACTCGAGCGCAGAGGCAGCCAAATACATGTATTGGGACGCAGTGAATCTAATAACCGTTTATCAACAATGCTGCGCCAAGTACAAAGCTCATATTTACTAGAGAATCCTTCAATGCAAGGTATTGTTGCAGGCGATCAATCTTCGCGTTTACTTAGTGATTTTAATATGGAATTTTATGTAAAACCATTTGATAAAATTGGTGAGGTTAGCGATGAGCCTTGATTTTAAAGCACTGAGTGAAATTGATTGGAATGAAATAGAGCTCGATAACATTGGCGATTGGCCTATTGCAGTTAAAGCAATTTGCTGTACGTTTGTTGCCGGACTTGTATTGTTTTTTAGTTATAGCCTATTAGTTTCTGATGAAATTGATAGTTACCACAGTGCAGTTGCGAAAGAGGTCGAGTTACGCACAACTTATCGCACTAAATACGCAGTCGCGAGTAAGCTTGAGATCTACCGTCAACAAATGATTGAAATGGAAGATAAGTTTTCACAATTATTAAAACGTTTACCTACCTCTAACGAAACCCCTGGTTTACTTGATGATTTGTCGTATGTTGGCACAACAAGTGGTCTGACTTTTTTAAAAATAGGTTGGTTACCAGAAGTCGAGAAAGAATTTTATACTGAATTACCGATTAAAATAGAAGTGATAGGGACCTACCATGAATTTGGTGAGTTTGTGGGTAAAGTAGCTCAGTTACCACGAATTGTAAGCTTACATGACTTTTCTATTTTATCATCGGGCGATAAACAGTTAACATTTAGTGTTGTTGCAAAAACATATCGCTATGAAGAAGGGGTTAAAAAATGAAGCTCCTTCGCGTAGTACCTGTAGTAATGGTGTTTGTTTTGAGTGGTTGTAATGATGATACGTCTGAGCAAAAAGAATTTATTGATCAGGTAAAAGCAAGCACAACACCAAAGGTTGAATCAATTCCTGAGCTGACAAAGTTTGAAATATTTGAGTACAGTGCTGGTCAGCTACGTAGTCCGTTTGTAGCGCCTCAGCCTGAGATAATCCAAAATAAATTAACGCAAGTAAAAAACTGTTTGCACCCAGATCAAGAGCGTCGCCGCGAACCGTTAGAAAAATACCCGCTAGATAACTTAGCAATGAAAGGCACAATTGGTTCTAGTGGACAAATATGGGCATTAATAACAGCAGCTGACGCTACTTTGCATCGTGTAACGGTAGGGAATTACCTTGGTAGTTATGATGGCAAAGTAAAAACAGTAAGTAACGACTATATAGAGTTAGTGGAATTAATCCCTGATGGGTCTGGCTGTTGGAAAGAGCGCTTGACTAAATTAGAAATGTTAGAGGCGGCAACAGATGGCGCAAATTAATAATAAAAAAGGTAAAAATAGCATGCATAAGGATGTACTTTGGCTTCATCGTATTTCACGAACATTACTGGCTGCTGTTGCTTTAGTCACTGTAAATTCAGCCGTTGCAGGGCCGTTACTTTATGATGTTCGTTATAATCCATTACTTAAAGGCGAAACTGAGTTACAGCTTGTTTTTGATGAAGAGTTAACGCTTGAGCCAAAAGTTCAGGTGTTTAATAGCCCAGCCCGAATCGAAATGTTTTTTGATACCGCAGAGTTAGAGGTTGGTTTAAATGATGTTGAAGTTAATCAAGCTGGAATTAGCAGTGTTACTAATGTTTTAACTAACAGTGGTTTAAAGGTAACGGTAAACTTAGATAGATTAAAAATTTATGAAACTGAAGTTCATAACAACTTAGTATCAATACGCGTGTCTGATAATCCTCTTACAGAATCTGAAAATGAAGATGTAGCGATGGACTCAGGTGACGTAAGTGGAAATTACATCAACCGTATCCAGTCAATTGATTTTAGACGTGGTGAAAAGGGTGAAGCGAAAGTACTCGTATTTCTACAAGACACTCAAGCTGCAATTGAAGTCCATGAAAGTGGCGGGAAAATTTACGCTGACTTTCATCACACCGATATTTTAGATGACCTACTTTATGAATTAGATGTATTAGATTTTGGTACTGTTGTAAGTAATATCGAGACTTTTAAAGAAGACGGATTAAGTCGTGTCGTTATTGAGCCAAATGCTCAGTTTACATTTACGTATCAGCAAATAGATAATATTTTAACGCTGACGGTAGAAAAAGATGAAACGCAAAACGCCTATTTAGATGGTGGAGTTGAGTATCAAGGTCGCCCTATGACCTTAAATTTTCAAGATATCTCTGTGCGAGCAGCACTACAAATTATTGCGGGTTATAACGATTTTAACTTAGTAACCAGTGATTCAGTGACAGGTAATATAACACTGCGTTTAGATGGCGTACCATGGGATCAAGCGCTTGACGTAGTACTGCGTATTAAAGGGCTAGACAAACGCATGGATGGCTCTATTTTAATGGTAGCGCCTGCAGAGGAGCTTGCGGCACGTGAAGCCAAAGATTTAAAAGCTAAACAGCAAGTTGAAGACTTAGAGCCACTCTATAGTGAATACATTCGATTAAACTATGCTAAAGCCGAAAATTTTGCTGACTTATTAAAAACAGATACGAACAGCATCATAACTGCCCGTGGTAGTGTTTCGGTTGATCAGCGTACAAATACCTTATTAGTAAAAGATACTGTAAAGAGTATAGAAAACATTCGCCGGATGATAGAAACGCTCGATATTCCGGTACAGCAGGTTGTAATTGAATCTCGAATGGTAACTGTGCGCGATAACGTTACTGAAGACTTAGGCGTACGCTGGGGCTTTAGTGATCAAGGCAGTAGTGTTGGTATTTCAGGCTCCCTTGAAGGCGCAGAAGGTATTTATAATGCGACATCTACTTCAAATGCACCAAGTATTTCAGACCGATTAAATGTAAATTTACCTATTACTAACCCTGCGGCTAGCATTGGCTTACACATAGCAAAGCTGGCTAACGGTACGCTGATTGATTTAGAACTAAGTGCTCTTGAAGAAGAGAATAAAGGCGAAATTATTGCTAGCCCGCGTATCATAGCGGCTAATCAGCAAAAAGCGCGAATAGAGCAAGGTACTGAAATCCCTTACACTGAGTCAGCTTCAAGTGGTGCTACTACTGTAAGCTTTAAAAAAGCGGTACTAAGCTTAGAAGTAACACCTCATATCACACCTGATAATAAAGTAATTCTAGACTTAATTATTACTCAAGATACTCGTGGTGATACTGTACAAACGGGAACAGGTGAAGCAGTGTCTATTGATACCCAAGAGATTCAAACTCAAGTGTTAGTTGAGAATGGACAAACCGTAGTACTCGGTGGTATTTTCCAGCAGCAGATCATTAATACTACGAGTAAAGTGCCAATTTTAGGTGACATTCCTTACGTAGGAAGACTATTTAAAACCACAAGTGAGTTTAATGAAAAGCGTGAATTACTTATTTTTGTGACACCAAAAATACAAATTGATTAAAATACAGTGGTTTTATGTTAACCAACGGGTGATTATTTAGATTAATTGCTCGTTATATGGCTTTTTATGCTAATTGACTTGAAATACCCCCGCAATTACTGAGATAATCCCCTCCTTAATTTTGGGGCCAGGTCGTTAGGCGGGGTTTTATTTCAAATTTTAGAGTTTGTTTGTACTAAAAGATATGGCTGAGAAACGTAATATATTTCTAGTTGGCCCCATGGGGGCTGGCAAAAGCACGATTGGTCGTCACATCGCTGACCAATTACACCTTGAATTTGTTGATTCTGATCAAGAAATCGAACGCCGCACAGGTGCAGATATTGCATGGGTATTCGATCTTGAAGGTGAAGAAGGCTTTAGACTTCGAGAAGAGTCTGTTATTGGCGATTTAACCGAGATGCAAGGTATTGTACTTGCTACCGGTGGTGGTTCAGTAATGAGCAAAGAAGTTCGAAACAAGCTTTCGGCTCGAGGTATCGTTGTATACCTAGAGACACCTATAGAGAAGCAAGTTGCACGCACGCAACGCGACAAGCGTCGCCCATTACTGCAAACTGAAGAAGCACCTCGTAACGTACTAGAGCGCTTAGCAGAAGAACGCGAGCCACTATACAAAGAAGTTGCTGATTTTGTTGTACGTACCGATGAGCAAAGCGCTAAAGTTGTTGCTAACCAAATCATCGAGAAATTAGATTTTTAAAAACCAATAATAAAGGAATAGCCAAGCATGCTTAAATTAACTGTTAATTTGGACGAGCGAAGTTATCCTATTTATATTGGGCAATCTGCACTTCAAGATAATGGCCGCCTGGTTCACCACATTGGTGATTGTCGGCCTATCATCATTACTAATGACACAATAGCGCCTTTATATTTGCAAAGGTTACTTGATTCATTAGCTGATCTAAATCCGCTATCTTTTATTATTCCTGACGGTGAGCAATATAAATCATTGGAATGGTTTGAAAAAATATCAGCATTTTTACTACAAAATAACTGTGGCCGAGATACGTGTTTAATTGCGTTAGGTGGCGGTGTTGTAGGTGACCTAACTGGTTTTGTAGCGGCTTGTTATCAGCGCGGCGTACCGTTTATTCAAATACCAACGACAGTGCTTTCACAGGTTGATTCATCGGTAGGTGGAAAAACGGCAGTAAATCATCCGTTAGGTAAAAATATGATAGGGGCATTTTATCAGCCTCAAGCGGTTTTTATTGATACGCAAACATTACACACTCTACCTGCACGAGAGTTTGCAGCAGGTATGGCTGAGGTAATTAAGTATGGTCTGATTTACGATACCGAATTATTTGCCTATTTAGAGCGAAATGTGACTAATTTACAGCAACTAGATGAAGCATGCTTACAGCATATCATTTTTAGATGTTGTGAAATAAAAGCGCTTATAGTTGCTCAAGATGAAAAAGAACATGGCTTACGGGCTTTGTTAAACTTAGGCCATACATTTGCCCATGCAATTGAGGCACAGATGGGTTATGGCGTTTGGTTACACGGCGAAGCTGTTGCAACAGGAATGGTATTAGCAGCTAAACTTGCCAAGACACGCCAAGATTTAAGCGCAGATGAAGTTGATCGAATTATTAAGCTGCTTGAGCTATATAATTTACCAACAGAAATTCCAAAGCAAATGACTAGCGAGCAGTTTTTAACGCATATGCGTAAAGACAAAAAGAATAAAAAAGGCACTATCCGCTTTATTCTACCTACCCAATTTGGCCAGTGTGCATTAGTTGATAATGTATCTGATGATCAAGTTAGAGACTTAATCGAGCAGTAAATGCAGTCACAAATTTTACCAAGCCGTGCGGCTTTGGTGGATAGAATCGCACTGCAATTTGAGTACGGGCAAAATTTAATTGTTTTACTTGGCACTTCTGGGCTAGGTAAAAGTTATATGCTCGAAACCTTCATTACAGATAAATACAACGACTTTAATAAAGCCTTTGTGCAAGTAAGTGCACAAATGACTGACGCTCAGCTAATGAGTGAGTTATTAGAGCAAAGCTTTAACTCTCCCCTGATTGATCATAACTTAAGTTTACCTGAAAACTATTACCAATTACTGCAGCAGCAACCATGCGGGCCATGTTTATGGGTACTTGATGGCGGTAGGCAATTATCTGATGAGATGTTAATTGAGCTTGAGTTACTTTCTAAAAACAGCCCAAATACGCTATATATTATAATAGCTTCACAGTCTAAACTGGCTTTAAATAACGCTGTTGAAATTTATTTGGAGCCGCTAACGCTTCGAGAAAGCAAGATGTTATTGCAGTGGTACTTTACAGACTTACCCTATGATGAAGACCCTGTATTTAGTACTTTTTTAGCTGAGGCTCACGGTAATCCCAGCTTATTGCTTGCTTGGCAACCTAGTGAGCACATAGCCGATATTATTGTAAAAGACAAAGTGTCTTGGCGATTACACTTATTGATTTTGATGTTGCTGATTATGTTTTTAATTATTGGTCTGCTTTATAAGTCGGATATGACACAGTGGTGGCAACAGTATTATCAGCAAGAAGAAACACAAGTAATAAATACAGCAATATCTATAGAGCAAGTAAGTGAGCCGGCTATAAAGAAAAATGACTCAATAATTAACTTAAATGACCCCAAAGTTGTTGAGCCAGATATTAAAGCAGAGCGTGTACACATTAATGATGTGCCTGCCATCATGCAAAGCCTTACCGAACCTACGAATACCGTTAACGTATTAGACAATGATGTTGATGATAGTACTAATAATAAAAGCAGTGTATCAAGTGACGTTAAATCTGAAGCTCTAAAAGTAAATACAGCAGAGCAAACCCAGAGTAGCCAAAATAATATATGGTACATGCAGCAAATAGATACAAATAGTGTTATTCAATTATTAGCCGTAACTCAGCAGGAAGTTAGCGATAATTTTATTGCTCAATTCAATCTACAGCAGCAAACTCATACTTACCAAACAAAGCGAAATAATAAAATATGGTGGGTTGTTACATTTGGCAGTTTTGAAAGTATAAACGAAGCAAAATCAGCAATGGATACTTTATCTGCTGAGGTTAGAAAAAATAAACCTTTCTATAAAAAAATTAGTAAAATAAAGCAAGAAATAGCACTCGTTGATCAGTAAAACACACTGCTTTAGTGTAAAATCGCGCAACACCAGATTGAAGTAAAGAGCCAATGCAGCAAAAGAGTAGAGCCTTCCTTAAATGGGCCGGCGGAAAATACAGCCTAGTTGAAAATATTAATGCGCGATTAAACCAAGCTAGCAAGCATGCTGATACGTTGGTTGAACCTTTTGTTGGTGCAGGCTCTGTGTTTTTAAATAGTGACTTTAAACACTATATTCTCAACGATATAAATGCAGACTTAATTAACTTATACAAAGAGCTAAAAAGCTCTCCAGATGAGCTGATTAGTGACGCTAAAAAGTTATTTGTAGATTTGAATAATCACGCAGATGCTTATTACGAATATCGTGTGCAGTTTAATCAAAGTCGTGATGTATATGAACGTTCAATATTGTTTTTATACATGAACCGCCATGGTTACAACGGACTTTGTAGGTATAATTTAAAAGGTATTTTTAATGTGCCTTTTGGTAAATATAAAAAGCCTTACTTTCCTGAAAAAGAAATGTATTTTTTTGCTGAAAAAGCACAAAAAGCAACCTTTACCTGTTTAGATTACGATGACGTTTTTAAGTTAGTGCCTAACAATGCAGTTATTTATTGCGACCCACCTTATGTACCATTAAGTAAAACAGCTTCTTTTACGTCTTACGCTAAAGGGGGGTTTAATTTAGATGATCAGGCTAATTTGGCTAATCTGGCTGAGAAGGCTGCCTTTGAAAATGATACACCAGTGCTTATCTCTAATCACGATACCGTATGGACTCGAAAAATTTATAGCCAAGCATCACTTGATCAAATTCAAGTAAAGCGCACTATTAGCCCCAAAGGTGGCTCTAGAAATAAAGTTGACGAGTTGATGGCTATGTATTTAGCACCCAAGCAACCACTGCGTAAATTGCGATAACAAAAGCAATAAATAGTACAATCGCAATTAGGATGATAGAGATAGGAGAGTGTTGTTTAAAATCGACTTGGCGTTTATTTTCAGATTGAACACCAAAAAATGCTGCTAGCACACTTTGCAACGCACTAAAAAATTGCAGCATTATTTAAAATAAAGGTTTTAAAGATGGAGTGTTTTTAGAATCATCGGAGCTAGTAAGTAGCTCTAGTAAATCGAGGTAATGAAACTGAGCACTACGGCTATCGCCAGTTAACCACGAAAACCACGATGACTCTTCTTCAGCTTTAATACACGTGATTGTAGTTAATGTGTTTTGAGGACTTACCACTTGTGTATTATGACAATTACCTACTGAGCTTAATTCTTGCTCAGAGCTTGAACCAAAGCTAAACGCCCCGATAAGCAGTAATGCCGACGCAATTAATATCCCAGTTTTAAAAGCACGCATGATGAAATCCAATAATTTGTTACTTTTTTAATCATAGCAAATATTGATTAAAAATCAAACTTAAAGTTACCTGAAATAGGGGCTATTACGCCATATTACTTGGGTAACATCTTCAATTAAGTTACATTAACGCAATACACTATTTATTGATGGAGTTAATCATGTTTAACCCAGAGCAAAAATATTTAATAGCCCCTTCTATTTTGTCTGCTGATTTTGCAAAACTAGGCGAAGATGTTGATAAAGTACTCGAAGCGGGCGCTGACGTGGTTCACTTTGATGTAATGGATAATCACTATGTACCTAATCTCACAATTGGTCCTATGGTGTGTAAAGCACTAAGAGGTTACGGCATTACAGCACCTATCGACGTACATTTAATGGTTAAGCCTGTAGATAGTCTTATTCCATTGTTTGCAGAGGCTGGCGCATCAATTATTACTTTTCATCCAGAAGCTAGTGAGCACGTCGATCGTACAATACAGTTAATAAAAGATCACGGCTGTAAAGCAGGCTTAGTGTTTAACCCAGCAACAAGCCTAAGTTATTTGGACCATGTTATTGATAAGCTAGATACCATTTTACTTATGTCGGTTAACCCAGGTTTTGGCGGGCAAAGCTTTATACCTCATACGCTTGAAAAATTACGCCAAGCAAAACAGCGTATTATTGAGTCAGGCCGAGATATTCGCTTAGAGGTTGATGGGGGTATTAAAGTCGATAATATTGCTGCAGCAGCACAAGCGGGTGCTGATATGTTTGTTGCAGGCTCAGCTATTTTTAATCAACCAGATTACAAGGTTGTGATTGACCAAATGCGTAAACAGCTTGGAAGTGTAAAATAATGAAGTACGACGTCGCTTTATTTGATTTAGATGGTACTTTGGTTGATAGCGTTTACGACTTGTATATTGCTATTAATTTAACCTTGAGCAGTCTTGCTTTCCCTATTGTTAGTCAACGCTTGGTTGAAAGCTGGGTCGGTAATGGGGTTGAAGTCCTCGTTAAACGCGCTTTGAGTGGCGATATGCAAGTGAGTGCACATCTAGATGAGTCACTTAGTAGTAAAGCAATATTACAGTTTTATAAGCACTATGAACAACAAGTTGGTGAGTATAGTGTTTTGTACCAACATGTAGAAACCGGGCTTGCAGCACTTCGTGGTATGCCTAAAGCATTAATCACTAATAAGTCTCGAATATTCACAGAAAAACTACTTGATAAACTGGCACTAACGAGTCATTTTGATGTGATTGTATGCGGTGACGACATGGCAAAAAAACCATCGCCAGAGCCATTGCTATTTGCCTGCAAAAAACTAAATGCAGAGCCTAATAAAGCAATAATGATAGGTGATTCTAAAAGCGATATACTTGCAGCTAAAGCCGCTAATATAGACGTAATTGCACTTAGTTATGGCTATAACCAAGGTGAAAATCTTGAGGATTATAATCCACAGTACCTATGCGATCACTTCTTAGATATAATACCTGTTCTAACGCAGCGTTAAATATTATTAATTAAGCAAAATAAAGGAAAATCATGAGTAAACCAGTAGTTTTAAGCGGCATTCAGCCAACCGGTGGTATGACAATAGGCAACTATGTTGGCGCTATTAACCAGTGGCTAAAGTTACAGGAAGACCACGAAAGTTTCTTTATGTTAGTAGACTTACACGCTATTACGGTTCGCCAAGAGCCTGAGTTACTGCGCTCTCGAGTGTTGGATGGTATTGCTCTTTACGCGGCATGTGGCATTGATCCTGAAAAATCTGCGTTATTTGTACAATCACAAGTACCTGAGCACGCACAGTTAGCGTGGGTATTAAATTGTTACGCGCAAATGGGTGAGCTTAATCGAATGACTCAGTTTAAAGACAAGTCATCTAAGCATGCAAATAACGTAAACGTGGGCTTATTTTCATATCCGGTATTGCAAGCTGCGGATATTTTATTATACCAAGCTGATCAAGTACCCGTTGGTGAAGATCAAAAGCAACACTTAGAGCTGACTCGCGATATAGCCACACGCTTTAATAATTTATACGGCGACGTATTTAAATTACCAGAGCCGTACATTCCTGAGTTTGGTGCACGCGTAATGAGCTTGCAAGACCCACTTAAAAAGATGTCTAAGTCTGACGAAAACCCAAATGGTTATATCATGTTATTAGATGAGCCAAAGCAAATTGTGAAAAAGCTTAAAAAAGCAGTAACTGATTCAGATGAACAAGCACGTATTTATTTTGATCGCACAGAAAAGCCTGGTGTATCAAACTTGCTTACTTTATTGAGTGTTGCAACTAAGCGCTCAATAGAAGACCTAGTTCCTGAGTATGAAGATAAAATGTATGGCCATTTAAAGAAAGATACAGCAGATGCAGTTGTAAATATGATTGAGCCAATTCAAGCCCGTTTTAAAGAGATCAGAGAAGATCAAAACCTACTTAATAGCATAATGAAATCAGGTGCTGAAAAAGCAAGTGTACGTGCTGAGAAAACATTGAAATCGGTATACGATGCGCTTGGTTTTATTCCTCGCGGGTAAGTTTATTAAAATAAAAAAATGCCGCTTGTTAGCGGCATTTTTTATATAGCACATATCAACATGATAGACCCAAATAGAAACAGTAGCGATATCGCTAGTTTATCTGTTTTATCCATTATTCAGCCCCTCTTACTGTTATATCTCCCGTGCTATCAATATCAACTAGAGAAACTTTATAGCCCTTGTTTTCAAGTAAGGTAAGTAAACTATCTTGTCCTGCAAGGTGGGCAACTCCAACAAGTACAAACTCATTTTTGTCGTTGTTAAACATGGCTTCTACTTTTGGTAACCAATCATTATTTCTATCTGTAATGATTTGTTTATAGCTATTCGGATCATTTTGCTGCATATCTTCAAGTGCCACTTTATTCAGTGTGTCTGTATCACCTTTGCGCCAGGCAGCTAAAAGTCCTTTAAACATATCGCCATAGTTGTGAAGCTCGGCTAAGTTACGTTTAATGAAATCGTTTTCGTTGCCTTGACCCATTGTTTTAAAAAACTCTAACTGAAATTCGATTGTTTCTAAGTAATTTTTTGTTTTGTTATCTTCAGTCGCTTTTTTAGTAAAGTAAGCATCAACCCCTTCACCCATTAAATTTTGCTTTTGAAGCTCCATCGACATTAAGACAATACTAACCATAGCAGGGCGAAAACCGTCTAACTTAGCTAGGTTAGCGCCAAACTCGCTAAGCTTATTTTCAAGTAAAGCCTTAATCTCGGGTTCTAGCTTTTGACTCAACGTTTCGTTATTTGTATACGATAGCGCACCTAACATTTGCATTTGTGCATTGGTGTCGGCTGGGTCAGGTAACGGTGCTTCTAAAATAATTGTATCTGCTTGTTCATAAGCATGGTTAAACTCAGCGGGTAGTGGCATTTCAGCTTTAGGTAGTATGTGAACTGTACCGCCAATAAATAGTGAGTCATTACCATTGCTTACTTGCCATACAGAGCTTTGAGCCTGTGCTGTATTTGCTAAAAGGCTGCAACTAATTAATACGCTGGCAGATACTAATTTTTTTGTGAACTTTTTCATGATAATTCCTTAATGTAACTTTTAATTTTATTGTTTTTAGTTCGATAACACATTGCTGAAATATGTAGTGATTGACGATGTTACCTTTGAAAGATTTTTATCAATTTGCGAGTTTATTTTGCTCATTGAAGAGTCAAGCTCAGCTGATATTTTTTTATCTATTGAAGAAAGTAATGTCTGCTTATCAACATTACTTTTTAAAGACTCAGAAGCGTCTATTTTGTTTGTTTTTTGTAGTTTTTGATTAACAGGGTTAATTGCCTTTATGCTTTCACCAATCATGCATTTCTCAAAATTATTTTGAACGGTGTTTTGTTTAGTGTCAGCTGCAATAACTGAAGTAGTATTAAAAGCAGTTGCTAGTAGTAAAGCCGGTAGTACTTTTTTCATTGTGCTGTTCATAATTAAACCTTTTATATTTTTTGCTGCAGCCAATTTAGAATCACAAATGATTTTTTACTAAGCTGCTTGTTGATGACGGTTTAAAGAATATCGCTGAATTTATTAAGAGTCGCTTATCTAGTTATGAGCAATTAATAGATAAGGTTTTAAAGCTAAATAATTGTTTAAATTTAGTATGTTAGCTTTAAACCTTATAACGCTAATATAAGGTTTAAAATGCTTTTTCTATAAAAGAAAGTGTAGATGTGATACGGTTTATAAAAATAAAAATAAAAATACGTAAAGACTATGAATTATCAAATCGGACCTTGGCAATTTATTAGTAATCGCTGTGTGATTACTTCAAACCATTTAGAAAGGGAATTAGATCCACTTTTAGTAAAGTTATTACTCCACTTTATAGATAAGCCTCAACAAATCGTTTCCCGCCAAGAGCTTATTGAGAGTGTGTGGCAACAAAGCTTTGTTGACGATAATGCGATTAACCGTGCAATCTCAGAGTTAAGAAAGCAGCTTGCCCACCCAATTGAAAAAGCGCCGCTTTTAAAAACGCATTACCGTAAAGGATATAGCCTAACGGTAATACCTGAGCGTTTAACGCAAGCAAACGTTTCGAAAGAGCCTGCAAACATTTTGCCTGACTCACCGGGTATTTCTGCCAAAAATGAAGAGATAGCTACTGCAACTATTTCGCAACCAGTTCAAAGAACGAATAGTAAAAAGTTTTTGATTTATTCTTTATTCGCCATTATTTGCCTGTGCTTTTTAGTATGGTTTGGGTTGTTTTTTATTAATACACCTTCTAGTGAAAAGATTAAACAGATCACGGTTAATAAGGTAGCAAGCACGTGGAATATAGGCAGTGAGGTTCATCCTGAGATGTCCTCAGATAAACAATATTTAGCTTATACAAATGTTGAACCTGAAAATGACGTAATGCATGCATTTGTAAAACGACTATCTGATCAAAGGGAAGTTGAAATTACCTATCCTGGCTTTCAAGTATCCATTTTATCGTGGCAGTTAAATCAGCACTCTGTGTTGTTACAAGCGACAAACTTAAAGCAGCAAAAGTGTGAAATGGTACTGGTTGATTTAAGCCAGTTTCCTGTTATAGGAAAGGCTACATTAATTAAAAAGTGCGACCTTAGATACACAGGTTATGCGCAAGTAGACGAAAGTGGTGAGCATATTTATTACACCGAATATAAAAATGAGCATGAGGGTTCAGGTTTATATAAATATGATTTAGAACTTAAAAAAGAATTCATAGTGATCCCACCACCAGGCGTCATGTATGGCGTAATCATGCCTCGTTTATCTCATTCTGGTAGTAAAATAGCATATGTACTTAGTCAAAAGGGTAAGCCTTTTTCTGTATTTAGCTACAACTTTGAGACCCATGAAACCAAGCGGTTATTTAAAGCAAAGAAAAGCATAATTAGCTTCGCGTTTGATTGGCTTGCAGACGATAAAGGCGTGATTGTTTTTGAAGACTCTGATCTTTCAACCATTGTGTTTGATGAAAATAATATTATTAAACGCACACTAACGGTTACCCCAGCAATTTCACCTTATTATATTGCAGTTCAATCTGCTAATAGCCTTTTTTACTCAGCAAATAAAACACAAACATTTTCGTTAATTAAAGCGACTAATCTTTTTAGCGATACTCCTGAGTATGAAGCACTCTACAAAAGTGATGAAGACGACTACATCATTGCAGAAGTCATTAATGAGAAAGGGCCAGCGCATATTTTTGTATCCGAGCGCTCTGGTAGCAGTCAGTTGTGGTTATCTCAAAATGGACTTACAAAGCAACTTAGTAACTTTACTTATGAAGGTAAATCTACCTTTGCTATTGGCGGACTAAGGGTATCGAGTAAGCAAGATCGTGTTTTATTAAGAGTTAATAGTGATATTGCATTTTTTGACGTTATGTCGAACAAACTCTATACCATAGCTGAGTTTGAAGGGCGAAAAATACTAAGCTATGTATGGTCTAAAGATAATGAAAGTATAATTTATTTAGAGCGAAGTGGTTCAGAAAATCTATTTGCTCAGTTTAATTTATTAACCCGAGACACAACTATATTAGAGGATGTTAAAGCCAACAAATTAATTTCAGGCGCTGACGGTACTAATTATGCAATTACTAATAATCAGTTAATTAAATTATCAAATAAACAGAGTTGGGAATTGCCTAAAGACGCGCGACAAGCACAAGTTTTTGCCATTAATGGTAATTACCTTTACTACTCTGATGCAATTTCAAGAGTTGCTAGGCTTAATTTAGAAGATAAAACAGTAAAAGATGTGCACGTGGATTTTAAACCCATCGCATTTTTTATTAGTAATAACAATCAGATTTTATTTACAGAATCGAAATATAAAGACATGCAAATAATACAGATAAGTTGGAACGACTAGGGCGTGTCTATCTTTTTAGATTAAGTTTGTAGCAGTGTGTTGTTTTTCTTTAATAACATTTTCGATTGTTATACCAATTCGCTTAATTAAGTGATCTATTTTGAGGATGGAAAAACGTGTTGATAGCTAGGCAAAAAATTCGCTATTTAGTTGCTCTCGGCAATTGCTCCTGCATTGCTCTACCTTCTGCATCCATGCAGTCGTAAATGAGAATTTTTTAACACAGGTAGCGACACGTTTAGCCCCGCAAAATGATTAAGTATTATTGCGGATTGGTATTATGTTGATAAAAGAAAAGTTAGAGCAAAAAAATAGCGAGAAGTGAATCTTCTCGCCATTTTTAATCAAGTGTAATCTCGACAGTTAAATAACCTTAATACCGATTGATTTGTAACAACCGAACCTCTATTTATTTAATAGAGGTTTTAAGTAATGCCCAGTATGTGAACGCTCACATTCGGCTACTTCTTCTGGCGTGCCTGCAATGAGTATTTCACCACCGCCAGCTCCGCCTTCAGGTCCTAAATCGATAACCCAATCTGCTGTTTTAATTACATCGAGGTTGTGCTCAATAACAACAATTGTATTGCCGTGATCGCGCAAGCGATGAAGTACAACAAGCAGCTGTTCAATGTCAGCAAAGTGTAAGCCTGTTGTTGGCTCATCTAATATGTAGAGCGTTTTACCAGTATCACGCTTTGATAGCTCGCGTGCTAATTTTACACGTTGCGCCTCACCACCAGAGAGAGTAGTAGCGGCTTGACCTAAACGCACGTACGACAAACCAACGTCCATCAGCGTTTTAAGCTTACGCGCAATAGCCGGTATTTTATCAAAGTAATCATGCGCGTCTTCAACAGTCATCTCAAGTACTTGGTGTATGTTTTTACCTTTGTATTGTACTTCGAGTGTTTCGCGGTTATAGCGTTTGCTCTTACATACATCACACGGTACATACACATCAGGTAAAAAGTGCATTTCAACTTTAATTAAGCCGTCACCTTGGCAAGCTTCACAGCGTCCGCCTTTAACGTTAAAGCTAAAGCGACCTACTTTGTAGCCACGTGAGCGCGCTTCTTGTGTACCTGCAAATAACTCACGAATACCGGTAAATATACCTGTGTAGGTTGCCGGATTTGAACGCGGAGTACGACCAATCGGGCTTTGATCAATATCGATCACTTTATCAAAATGATCTAAACCACTAATTGATTTATACGGTGCCGCTTCGGCAGTTGTTGCGCCATTTAGCTCTGTATGAGCAAGTTTAAATAAGGTGTCGTTTATTAACGTTGATTTACCCGAGCCCGATACACCTGTCACACACGTCATTAAACCAAATGGGATTTTTAAATCCACATTTTTAAGATTATTACCCGTTGCGCCAAATAGCTCTAGCCATTTGTCGTTTGTTGGGTGACGTTCTTTTGGTATTTCTATTCTACGTACGCCTGATAAAAATTGGCCCGTAACAGACTCTTTGCTTGCTAAAATATCGTCGCGTGTACCTTGCGCAATAATATGCCCACCATGAACTCCCGCGCCTGGACCAATATCAATAATATGGTCAGCGGCACGAATAGCATCTTCATCGTGCTCTACCACAATAACGGTGTTACCTAAGTCGCGTAAATGGACCAGTGTTTGTAGTAAGCGGTCGTTATCGCGCTGATGTAGCCCAATTGATGGCTCATCTAGTACGTACATTACACCTACAAGGCCTGCACCAATTTGACTCGCTAAACGAATACGCTGAGCTTCACCACCTGATAGTGTGTCGGCGCTGCGCTCAAGTGATAAGTAATTTAGGCCAACGTTAATTAAAAACGATAAACGGTCGCGAATTTCTTTTAGTATTTTTTCAGCTATTTGGCCTTTTTGTCCGGTTAGCGTTAACCCTTCAAAAAACTCCATAGCTTCACCAATACTCATGCACGTGATTGCAGGTAAGTTGGTTTTTCCAATAAATACATTTCGAGATTCTTCGCGTAAACGCGAGCCATTACAGCTAGGACATGCTTGGCTTGTTTGGTATTTAGCAAGTTCTTCGCGTACTGAGTTTGACTCAGTTTCGCGGTAGCGGCGATTCATGTTGTTTAACACGCCTTCAAACTCATGATTGCGCGTAATTAAATCGCCACGGTCGTTACGGTAATTAAATGCAATTTTAGTGCTACCAGAGCCATCTAAAATAATTTTTTTCGAGTCGCTGTCTAAATCTTGATAAGGCACATCTAAATCAAAACTATAATGCTCAGCAACGGCTTGTAGCATTTGATAGTAATAAAAGCTGCGTTTATCCCAGCCTTTAATTGCACCGCCAGCAAGGCTTAACTCTGGGTTATGCACTACGCGATTAGGATCAAAATATTGACGTATACCTAAACCATCACAGGTTTGGCACGCACCAGCAGGGTTATTAAACGAAAACAAACGCGGTTCTAGCTCAGTCATTGCATAGCCACATGTAGGGCAGGCAAAGTTTGCTGAGAATAGAATTTCTTCAGCGCTGCTATCATCCATGTATGCTACATGTGCAACGCCGTTAGACATTTCAAGCGCGGTTTCAAACGATTCTGCTAAGCGTTGTTGTAAGCCATCTTTTACTTTAAATCTGTCTACAACAACTTCTATTGTATGTTTTTTATGAAGCTCAAGTGTTGGTGGATCAGATAAGTCACATACTTCACCGTCTATACGGGCGCGAATATAACCTTGACTTGATAGCTGCTCTAATAACTTAACATGCTCACCTTTACGCTCTTTTACTATTGGCGCAAGCAGCATTAATTTACTGCCCTCAGGCAGTGCCAAAACAGTATCTACCATTTGACTAACTGTCTGCGCAGCAAGTGGTAAATCATGTGTAGGGCATCGTGGTTCGCCAACGCGGGCAAACATAAGTCGTAAATAATCGTAAATTTCGGTAATAGTACCCACAGTTGATCGTGGATTATGAGACGTTGATTTTTGCTCAATAGAAATTGCAGGAGAGAGGCCTTCGATGTGATCTACATCAGGCTTTTCCATAAGCGATAAAAATTGTCTTGCATACGCAGAGAGTGATTCAACATACCGGCGTTGTCCTTCTGCATAAAGTGTATCAAATGCAAGTGATGACTTCCCCGAACCAGATAGACCAGTAATAACTATTAATTTATCACGTGGGATGGTTAGGCTGATGTCTTTTAAATTATGCGTACGGGCGCCTCGGACTTCAATGTTTTCCATGCTATCTCGTTTATTACCAAAATTATTTACTCAGTATCGCATAATACGAAGCAATATTAATCCTTGATCAATGAAAAATCCTTACTTATAGGCGATTAATTATTGCTACGCTTATGGTAGAATCTCAACCTCAATTTTTCATAGAGTAAGATCTCGCAGATAATGACCGCATCTTCACTTAATTCACGAGAAAAACGCGCCGCAGTATCGCTGGCGAGTGTGTTTGCATTTAGAATGCTCGGCTTGTTTATGCTGATGCCTGTATTGGCTATTTATGGACAATCGCTTGAAGGTTTTTCGCCTATTTGGATTGGTTTTGCCATTGGTGCGTATGGTTTAACGCAAGCCGTATTGCAAATACCTATGGGTCGATTATCCGATAAAATTGGTCGTAAAAAGGTTATTGTTGGTGGCTTAGTCGTATTTGCTATTGGCTCTGTAGTTGCTGCATTAGCTGACTCTATTCAAATGGTTACTGTAGGCCGCGCTCTACAAGGTATGGGTGCAATAGCCAGTGCACTACTCGCGTTTGCTTCAGATTTAAGCCGCGATGAGCAACGACCAAAGGTAATGGCCGTTATTGGTATGAGCATAGGAATGAGCTTTGCCTTTGCTATGCTACTTGGGCCAATTGTTGCAGCTTCGTGGGGTATTGCGGGTGTATTTTGGTTGACTGCTATTTTAGCTGTTTTTGGTATATTTATAGTGACTATGCTAGTGCCAAATGCGGTAAATAAAGCGCCCAAAGGCGATACATTAGCAAGCTTTAGCGACATTAAAAAACTAATTAAGCACCCTCAGTTAGCACGATTAAATGCAGGTGTATTGCTATTACACTTAACGCTAACCACAATATTTGTCGTACTGCCGAGTCAATTAATTAAAGATGGCTTAGTTGCCGACCATCACTGGTATCTATATATTCCAGTGCTATTTTTAGCATTTTTATTAATGGTACCAATAATGATTGTGGCCATTAAAAAAGAGAAAGAAAAACAAGCATTTATTGGCTCAGTAGCCTTGTTAACTATTAGCATGCTAGCAATGTCGGTATGGGTTAATAGTGTAGTAGGCATTGCTGTGTGTATGCTGCTTTATTTTGTGGCGTTTAACTTTTTAGAAGCCACTATGCCTGCGCTTGTATCGCGAATAGCACCTGCAAGCCAAAAAGGTTCAGCAATGGGTGGCTACTCATCTAGTCAGTTTTTAGGCGCCTTTTTAGGCGGTATGTTAGGTGGTTATGTAGCACAAACTACAACGACGCAAGCTGTGTTTGCGGCAGCGGCACTTGTTGGGTTAATATGGCTTATTATTGCGTGGAAAATGCAAGTCCCACCCAAAAGTAAAGTTATTAGTTTAATGACCAAATTAGATTCTGAAGAGCATGCTCAAACACTTGCTTCTCAGTTAGTTGCTTTACCAGGCGTAATAGAAGCAACTGTGGTTCGCGATGAAAGTCGCAGCTATTTAAAGATTAATGATAAAGAATTTGACCTAGACCAAGCACGTAAAGTAGCTGGTTTAATCTAACATTTATAGGAGATGGTTCCATGGCACGCGGTGTGAACAAAGTAATTTTGGTTGGTAATTTAGGGCAAGATCCTGAAGTTCGTTATATGCCTAACGGCAATGGTGTAGCAAATATTACCTTAGCAACTTCGGATAGCTATAAAGATAAAAACACTGGCCAAATGGTTGATAAAACTGAGTGGCATCGTGTTGTGTTCTTTGGCAAATTAGCTGAAATTGTTGGTGAATATTGTCGTAAAGGTTCACAAATTTATGTTGAAGGTAAACTTCAAACACGTAAGTGGACCGATCAACAAGGCCAAGAAAAATACACTACAGAAATAGTTGTAGATGGCTTTACTGGTCAAATGCAAATGTTAGGCGCACGTGGTGGCGATCAGCAAAGTGGTGGTTACCAAGGTAATCAGCCGCAAGGTGGACAACAAGGTGGTGGTTACCAAGGTAATCAGCCGCAAGGTGGTCAACAAAGCGGTGGTTACGGTCAAAATAACCAAGGCCAAGCTGCACAGCAAAGTGGCTATAATCCGCAGCAACAAGCCGCACCAGCAGCACAACCAAAACCGGCTCCAGCACCACAGCAGCAAAGTAATCAATATCAGCCGCAAGGTGGTTATGCACCACAGCAAAAAAGTGCACCACAACAGCAAGGTGGTTTCGCTCCTAAACCACAAAGTGCTCCGCAAGGTGGCGCATCAAACCCAATGGAACCAACCATTGATTTTGACGACGATATCCCGTTCTAAATGATATAAAGTTATTAGTGTAATACTCATATTAGACCTCGTTTTTACGGGGTTTTTTTATACGAGTTGTGTAGTGAGGGCAACCCAGAACTATCAATGAATATCGTCATTAAGCAATAAAATGAAATAGTATTAGTAAACATGTTAAATTATGGTGGTATTTACATTTTATTTAATTGATATATATATCGTTAACACTTACCATTAAAGGACTTTCACCTTGATTACACAATGAGAAACATGAAAACTAATATCTTATTTTTATTTCTTGTTTTTCAATTTGTGAGTCCAATTTCAAACGCTCAATCTTCTTCAAATGTTACTCATGTTTTATTTATAAATTCAACAAACCAAGATATGCCTTGGCACAAAAGTGTTGATTCTGGACTGCGTAAAAAACTTATAGAACGTTCTTTTAGTTATGAACTCTTCGTTGAAAATATGGATGTAAACCGATTCGATGAAGCAAATCAAAAACAGTTAATGAAGGACTACCTCAAACAAAAATATAAAAATAAGCACATCGATATCATTGTTACTCAGTCTCCTTCTGCTGCAGTACTTTTATCGCAATTAGATGACTTTTTTATAAATGCTCCAAGAATATATTTGGAACCAGGCGCTCAATTTAGTTTGCCTAAAAATACTAACGGAGCAGTGATCCAAGCTAAATTAGATTACGCGCAAGCAACAGCAAGCGCTGTTAATTTAATGAAGCCTAAAAAATTAATCGTTATATTAGATACAAAAAACGATATTGGAATGAGCTTTTATCGAGGGCTCTTTTCGGTTATTAACCGTGACTTTTCGTATTTAGACGTAGAGAAGTGGTTTGATCTTTCAATGCCAGAGCTGCTCACTAAAGTAAAAAATGCGCCAGATGATTCAATTATATTGTTTACTCCCATTTTCAGGCATTACGACAATAAATCCCTTAGCCCTTATCAGCTCGTAGAGCAATTAGCAAAAGCAAGTTCTGCGCCCGTTTTTAGTTATTGGGAGGTACTATTAGGCTCAGGTGTTGTTGGTGGATATGTGTTGTCGGGTGAAAAAATAGGCGAACGTATTGCCGATTCGATAATTTTATACAATGAAAATAAAAGTTTAAGTGAAATCAGTGGTGAAGGGCTAAGTGTTTACGCTTATGACTGGCGTCAATTAAACAAGTTCGATATAGCTCCACAAAGCTTGCCAGAAAAGTCGATCATATCTTATTACGAGCCAACCTATTTTGAGCAAAATAAAACATTAATTTACAGCGCTACTGCGATTATTTTTATTCTTAGCAGCTTTTTAGTTTTCGTATTGTTTTTAAATCAACGGCGCATTCAACTTTTAAAAGAGCTTGATGAAGAAAAGCAAAGATTAGAGTCTCGCGTTGATCAGCGTACTGAAGAACTGTTGCAAGGCAAAGAAGAGGCCGAAAAGCTGACATCCGCTAAGTCTGAATTTTTAGCAAATATGAGTCATGAAATTAGAACCCCTATGAGTGGGATTATTGGCTTAACCAACATTTTGCTCGAAAAAGGTTTGCCCGGGGAATATGAGCATTATTTAAATAAAATTAAATATTCTTCAGATCAACTCCTTGTAGTTATTAACGATATTTTAGACTTTTCAAAAATTGAGTCTGGAAATATTAACCTTGAGGAATTTCCTTTTTCTGTAAATTCGGTTGTTGACTACATCAAAGCAACTTTTGATGAGCTAGCTCAAAGCAAAGGGATCACATTTGATATTGTCATTGGTAAAGAGGTTAAACTCGATTTAATAGGTGATGTAGTTCGAATAAACCAAGTACTGCTAAATTTATGCTCTAACGCAATTAAATTTACTACACAGGGCTTTGTATCGGTATTAATAGAATCAAAAAGATCGTTAGCTGATCCTAAGAGCGTTTGTTTGTATTTCATTGTTAAGGATTCCGGTATTGGGATTGCCGAGCAAAGCCTTACCGATTTATTTGAATCTTTTACTCAAGCTGACAGCTCTACAACCAGGAAGTTTGGCGGCACAGGTTTAGGTTTAACTATAAGTAAGCGTTTATGCCAATCGATGGGTGGGGATATAACGGTAAAAAGTACTCAAGGTATAGGTAGTGAATTTATAGCTTCGATTAAGGTGAAATTGAATAACCAAGCGTTGATTGATAACACTCCCGACCTAACTTTTACTGATTCGTTTGAGGTATTAATTATAGATGATAATGAAGATGATCTTAAGGTAATTGAAAATCAGCTAACGGCTATGGGGCTAGTATGTACGGCCTGTCAATCTGCTAAACAAGCTATTGATATTATTGAACACAATAAAGATAAATTTAAAGTTATTATTGTCGACTGGGCAATGCCATCAATGAGTAGCGAAGCTTTTTTAATACGCATTTTCAATATTAATCCTCAACTTTATAACAACACGATTGTGCTTATAATGAGTGACGAAAGTTTACTTAATAATGCAGCCAAAAAAGTAAGTATAAAAACTATTTTGCAGAAACCTGTATACACGAGTGTTTTGTATGAGGCGATTGAAAGTAAAGTAGTAGACTCTCTTAATGAAGTTCCTATAGTAAACACCGTAAGTGAAGCGTCGCTGGCAGGTATAAAAATATTGGTTGTGGAAGATAACTCGATCAATAAACTAATCGTTACAAACATACTAGAGAAGGCTGATGCTCAAATTTACTTGGTCGACAATGGATTAGAATGTATTCAAGCCGTGAAATTACAATTGTACGATATTATTTTGATGGATATTCATATGCCTATTATGGACGGGGTTGAGGCGAGTAAAATTATTCGTAGCGATAGTGACAAAGCAATCGCAAATATTCCAATAATTGCTTTAACAGCTAATGTTATGAAAGATGATATTACACGATACTTATCCATTGGCATGAACGCCCATGTTGCAAAGCCTATTAAAGCGCAAAATCTACGTGAAACTATAATCCGCTGTTTAAATAAATAGCTGAGCCATTAAAGTGATTTAATAATTATATATATCAAATGCCTGTCGTAATATCTCCCGTTGCTTGAGCCTGTTTTGAATAACTTAAAATAGAATTTGACTCAAAGGTTTAATAGGTAGTTTAACTAGTTATAATCACGGCAATTAAGCGGATCTCAAAAATATAAAATCTAAGTAATGCAAAAATAAC
Source organism: Pseudoalteromonas sp. S8-8 (assembly GCF_000497875.1). Classification (NCBI taxonomy): domain Bacteria; kingdom Pseudomonadati; phylum Pseudomonadota; class Gammaproteobacteria; order Alteromonadales; family Pseudoalteromonadaceae; genus Pseudoalteromonas; species Pseudoalteromonas sp. S8-8. The sequence continues at coordinate 159,664 of NZ_AUTR01000020.1, read as the reverse complement.
AAAGCCATGGAATCCTCCACGGCTTTGCAACGTTACTTTTATAGTGCAGCAACAACTTCGACTAACGTGTCTTTGGCATCTCCAAAGAGCATTTGTGTATTATCTTTAAAAAACAATGGATTTTGTACCCCAGCATAACCAGTTGCCATACTGCGCTTTAAAACGATAGACGCTTTACCATGCCAGCATTCAAGTACTGGCATGCCGGCGATAGGGCTATTTGGTTCATCAAGTGCTGACGGGTTTACAATATCGTTTGCACCAATCACAAGTGAAACATCAACTTGTGGAAAATCGTCGTTTACTTCATCCATTTCAAAAACAATGTCGTAAGGAACTTTAGCTTCAGCTAATAATACATTCATTTGTCCAGGCATTCGTCCTGCAACAGGGTGTATTGCAAAGCGCACGTTAATGTCTTTTTCACGTAATTTACTTGTGAGTTCAGAGACTATTTGCTGCGCTTTTGCAACGGCCATTCCGTATCCAGGAATAATCATTACTTCTTTTGCGCTCATGAGCAGCTCTGCTGTTTCGATTGCACTGATTGTTAGTACTTCACCTTGTTCTTGATCCCCTGCAGGTAAAGCTTTTACATTGCTACTACCGAATCCACCGGCAATGACTGATAAAAAATTTCGGTTCATAGCTTTGCACATTATATAGCTCAAAATAGCTCCGCTTGAACCAACTAATGCACCAATTACAATGAGTAAATCGTTATTTAGCATAAAGCCTGTTGCGGCAGCGGCCCAGCCTGAATAACTATTAAGCATAGATATAACAACCGGCATATCGGCACCGCCAATTGCCATCACCATATGAATACCAAAAACTAAAGCAAGCGCTATCATAATAATCAGTGGGAACATGCCGTTACCAACAGCAGACTGCACAACGAATTGCTGCCCAAGCCACGCTACAGCAACTAATAAAACAAGGTTAAATATGTGTCGCCCTGGTAGTGTTAAAGGTTTACTGCCTATTCGACCAGATAATTTACCAAAAGCGGTAATTGAACCTGAAAATGTAATAGCACCAATTAAAACACCTATATAGGTTTCAATATCGTGAATGGTCAAATCAATTCCTGAAAAATGACTAGAAGCATCCGCAAAGTTAGCATACCCAACCATTATAGCCGCGAGTCCGACTAGACTGTGCAAAATAGCAATCAGCTCTGGAATTTCAGTCATTTGCACTCGTTTTGCTACAAGTAAGCCAATACTGCCACCCACTAATAATGCAATCATCAACTCAATATAATTATTGGTAACAACACCTAAAACAGTCGCCAAAAGCGCAATAACCATGCCTGAAATACCATACCAATTACCTTTACGGGCAGTTTCTTGATTGGATAGGCCGTTTAAAGCCAAAATAAAAAGAACCATCGCAGCAATGTATGCCACGGTTACAATACCAGTACTGATCATGACAACCTCACTTACGGAACATTTTGAGCATGCGATGTGTTACAGCAAAGCCGCCAACAATATTAATACTCGCAATTAACACGGTAAAAACGGCAAACCATTTAATGGTGTCGTCTGTTGAGCTTATTTGAATTAAAGCACCGATAACAATAATGCTTGAAATGGCATTGGTTACACTCATTAAAGGCGTATGTAGTGCAGGCGATACACTCCAAATAACCATATAACCTACAAAGCAGGCTAAGACAAAAACGGTAAAATGAGACATAAAATCAGCGGGTGCAACGCCACCAAGCCCAAGCAATGCTAATGCACCGATAGCGGCGCCAATTATAGGCCCAAATACCGATTTCTTTTTCTCAACAATAGTGGGTTTAGGTTTAGGTGTAGCCGCAACCTTTTTAGGGGGGGCAGATAGTGTGGGCGCTGGTGGCGGCCAAGTTGTTTTTCCTTCAGTACATATAGTTGCACCTAAAACAACGTCGTTTGTCATATCAACAAAGAGTTTGCCGTCTTTTTCTGGGGTCATTTCGGCTAACAGGTTGTATAAGTTATTACTGTATAATTGGCTCGATTGTGCAGCAAGGCGACTTGGTAAATCGGTGTAACCAATAATCGATACACCATGGCATACGGCAACCTTACCCGGAACTGTTAATTCACAGTTTCCACCTTGTTCGGCTGCAAGATCGACTATTACGCTGCCGCTCTTCATTGATGCAACCATCTCGCTGGTGATCAACTTAGGCGCTGGTTTTCCGGGTATGAGTGCGGTAGTAACAATTATATCAACGTCTTTAGCTTGCGCTGCAAACAATGCCATTTCGGCTTCGATAAATTCATCGCTCATTACTTTAGCGTAACCGCCTTCGCCTGAGCCGTCTTCATCTTTAAAGTCGAGCATTAAAAACTCAGCGTCCATGCTTTCAATTTGCTCTTTTACTTCAGCACGCGTATCAAATGAGCGAACAATTGCGCCCATACTTTTTGCAGCCCCAATAGCGGCTAAACCAGCAACACCGGCACCAATTACAAGTACCTTGGCGGGAGCAACTCTTCCTGCCGCTGTAATTTGTCCGGTAAAAAACCGGCCAAAATGTTGAGCTGCTTCTACAATTGCACGATAGCCTGATATGTTGGACATTGAGCTGCGGGCATCCATTTTTTGTGCCCGAGAAATACGAGGAATGCTATCTATTGCAATGGCGGTGATACCACGCTGAGTTAAATCTTTTAGCATCTCTGGGTTTTGTGCCGGCCATAAAAAACAGATTAATGTTTGTCCGCTTTTTAGTAATGTATTTTCATCACCTTCAGGTGCTTGTACTTTTAGTACAATATCAGACTGTGCCCATACATCTTGTGCTGAGTTAACTATTTTACAACCAGCTTCACCATACGCATCATCGGCGTAATTAGCCGCCATTCCTGCACCAGTTTCAATGACAACATCAAAACCAAGCTTTGTTAATTTACTTACTACATCAGGGGTCGTCGCGACTCGTCGCTCGCCAGTGTGGATTTCTTTTGGAACACCAATTTTCATTGTCGAACCTCGATTTAAATGCCATGAAGAGGAATTAATATGTATCTAGGCGTTATGGAATTAGCGATACGATGAAATATGTTATTTACTAACATGAATCCACCGTATTTATTACTGTTTAAAGTGTAAAATCAATAACTACACGAGATGGTACTTTGCCATGTTCGAGTCTTTCAAATATTTCATTAATAGCGCTTAAAGGCTGTAATTCAATATCCGCCTTAACTTTGCCTTGTGCCGCAAAAGCGAGCGCTTCGGCCATATCTTTGCGGTTCCCAACAAATGATCCTTTAATAGTGATGCAATTTGCTACTACATCAAATAATGGCGTCGGAAACTCACCAGGCGGTAAGCCAACTAAAACACATGTACCGTGTTTACGGGTCATATTAACCCCTTGCTCAAATGCTGGTAGGGAAGGAGCCGTAATCAGTACGCCATGGGCGCCACCTTGCGTTATTTCTTTGACGGTGTCTGCTGCATTATCTGTTTTAGCATTTACGACTGCATCGGCGCCAAGTAAGGTTGCGTGTTCAAGCTTACCGTCATCAATATCTATAGCACACACTTTAAGACCCATCGCCTTGGCATATTGAATCGCTAAATGACCAAGTCCACCACAACCTGAAATTGCTACCCACTCACCTGGTTTAGCATCGGTTTCTTTAATACCTTTGTAAGTTGTAATACCAGCACAAATTATAGGGGCCGCTTGTACTGCTGATAAGCCATCAGGAATAAGTGCAACGTACTTAGGATCGGCAATAATATACTCGGCAAAACCACCATCTTTAGTGTAGCCACCAAACTCAGCATCAGGACATACTGGTTCATAAGCACTTAAGCAAAATTCACAGTGTCCACAAGCTGAATATAGCCACGGAACACCGACTCTATCGCCTACTTTTACGCTTGTAACACCTTCGCCAATTTTGGTAACTAGCCCAATGCCTTCATGGCCAGGAGTAAATGGTGGAGTTGGTTTTAATGGCCAATCACCGTTTGCTGCATGTAAATCTGTGTGGCATACACCGCAGGCTTCTGTTTTAACTAATATTTGCCCTGCATTAGGTGATGGAATATCTAAATCGCGTAGAACTAAAGGTTTGCCAAATTGCTCAACAACGGCTGCTTTCATTTTGTTATTCATAATCGTTCCTATTAATATTTAAGGGGTTTTTATTAAACTGCGCTATTTAAAATGGCGCATCAATGTCAACAACGTCGATTAGTTTGTGGTTAACAAACTCTTTAATACCCAAGCCAATTAGTTCACGACCATAACCAGAACGGCGAACACCACCAAATGGTAAGTCGGCTTTTACCATCGTTGGATGGTTTACAAACACCATGCCGGTAGATATTTTTTTGGCAACTTCTAAGCCATGATCAGGGTTTGACGTAAATACAGAGCCACCTAAGCCAAATGGAGAGTCGTTCGCAATTCTAATTGCGTCATCTTCATTTTTTGCACGAAATAACATAGACACAGGACCAAAGAATTCCCAGTTGCGAGCCGGATTATCTTCGCTAATATTCTTTAAAATAGTGGGTTGTACAAAGGCGCCTTGACTAGGTACTTTAGGACCCACTTCAGTGGCTGTTGCACCAAGCTTGATCGCTTCGTTAATTTTAACTTTTAGTTCATCAGCTGCACCTTGTGATGACAATGGCGCCAAAGTTGTAGTGGGATCAAGCGGATCACCTGCTTGCAACTTAGCAATACCAGCAGTATAAAGTTCAACAAACTCATCATAAACTTCATCTTCGATGATCATTCGTTTAGACGATACACATACTTGCCCACCGTTCCAGTGACGACCAAATACTGCCCAATTAACCGTTTTTTCCATTTCAGCGTCAGCAAGTACAACAAATGCATCTGCACCACCAAGCTCTAATGTAGACTTTTTAAGTGCTTTACCAGCGGTAGAAGCAACGATTGCACCAGCGCTTTCAGAACCGGTAAGTGCAACACCACGAACTAATGGATGAGAAATGATCATTTCTGTTTGGGAATGTGCGGCGTATAGGTTTTTAAAAGCGCCTTTTGGCAGACCAGCTTCGAGCATAAGTGCTTCAAATGCTGCTGCACATTGTGGAACAATACCCGCATGTTTTAGTAGCATAGTGTTACCCGCTGACAATTGCGGCGCAATAATACGAGCAACTTGATAATACGGAAAATTCCATGGCTCAATGGCAAGCAATACACCAAGTGGTTCATGGATAATAATTGCCTCGCCCTCAGCTGGATCTGCAACGGGTAATTTTTCTGATGCGAGAAGTCTCTCAGCATTATTCGCGTAGTACTCTAAAATAGCTGCGGATAATTCAACTTCAGCCTTTGCTTCTGATGTTATTTTACCCATTTCTAAAGTTAATAAGTTGGCGTAACTAACTACATCTTTACGTAATAAGTCAGCCGCTTTTTGCATTATTTTAGCGCGAGAAGAGAAAGGTGTTTTTTTCCATGATTGAAATGCAGAATCGGCATTTTCTATTGCTTGAGTAATTTCAGCATCAGTAGCATCAGGAAAAGTTTTTATAACCTCACCTGTATATGGATTTGTTGTTGCATAGCTCATGATAATATCCTCAGTTAAATTAAATAAGACTCTTATTTTAAAATTAATAACGCTTAGAAGCTGCGTGTATAATTATGGTAAAACAAGTACTAAAGTGAGGCTATTCGTGGTGTTACGTAAATACATGTGGGAATCCACATCTTGAAAGTATAACTGTTTGATTTATTTATTTTTAATCACTCAGTTAATCCTTGACGCGGATGGGAGTGATAACGGATTATAAAATAATGCAGTGCGTAGTGGGTAAACGCACTAGTTATTAATCAACGAGGCGCTAGTTTAAATTCATCATGAATTACAGTGATAAAAAATCGAAAGTATTTTCCTCATCCCAATTAGCTATTTTATTGTACGCAATAATGGTAGGAATACTGGTTACGTGTTTAATGATTTTTGTAGTATTTCATATAGATTCCCAAGAGCGAATCCATATTGAACGAGTAACGCAAAATACTGCCCAAGGTATTAAAGCACTGCTTAAAGATGATTTGGAAGGGCGAATAACATCACTGTCAGAGTTATCTAAGTTGTCTTCTATATCAAGCGATATGCCACAAGGTGATTGGGAAGTAATCAGTAAAACATTGTACGATTCGCAACATGGCTATCAAGCCATAGGTTGGATTGATAGATCATTACATGTGCGAAGAATAATACCAAAGCAAGGTAATGAGATCGCCATCGATTTTAATTTGGCATTAAATCTGCCTGCATTGTTAGCCGCAATAAAAGCACAAAATACAGAACAAGCAGTCGTCACAACACCTTTGCAATCTATTTATGGTGGAGAGGGTATCGGAATATATATTCCTGTTTTTAACACCAATAAAAAACTAGAGGGTTTTATTGCAAGTGCGTTGATTTTTGAACCTTACATTAAGACAGTTGTACCTGCATTTTTACTTAAGGAATATCATTTTACGCTGTTTATTGATGGGCAAAAAGTATATTCAGATCAAACAAATTCATTTCCTGTTACAAGCATTTGGGATAAAAAAGCATCCTATGATTTACAAGGTCATAAGTGGGAGATAAGCATATCGCCCAGTGATGAGTTTTTGTATATTGCTCACTATAAAATCATGAGAATTTTAATTTCACTTGGTATTTTTATTGCTTTTTTAATTGTGTTGGCTGCTTATACTTATTTATTTGCACGCAGTAAAATAAAAGACGGGCGTTATAAGATTGAATATTTATTAAAAAATCTTCCCGGCATGGCATATCAGTCTTTTAATACTATGAGCTGGCCTATGATACTGGTTAGTGATGGGTGCGAAAGTTTAACTGGTTATTCTCGAGCTGAGTTTAAAAAAAATAGAATGCTGTGGAGGGAAATAATACATTCAGGTGATTATGAGCGAGTACAGGCGTCACTTACAGAGGCTGTCAAAGAAAAACGCTCCTTTGAACTTGAATATAGAATTAATACCAAAAATAGTGGGATCAAATTAGTGTGGGAAAAAGGAGGACCGGTTAGTTCTATTTTTAATGGTGAAGTTATTATTGAAGGATTTATTAATGATATTACCTCTATTAAGCAGGCTGAAGCTGACCTAATTAGTAGTTATGCTTTCTCTGATGCGGTAGTAAATTCAGTTGTTGAAGCCGTTATTACCATTGATCAATACGGGCTTATACAAAGTTTTAATTTTGCTGCGCAAGCTATGTTTGGTTATGCCTCAGATGAAGTAAAAGATAAAAACGTAACAATATTAATGCCTACATCATTTAGTAAAAACCATGACCAGCATTTAGCTCAATATTTAAAAACGAAGCAGACGCATATTATTGGTGTGGGTCGTGAGCTTGTAGCTAAGCATAAAGATGGCACAACATTTCCAATTCACTTATCTGTAAGTGAAATACAGAATCATGAAAGTACAATGTTTGTAGGTTTGATTCGAGATATTACCAAGCAACGTGCGTCAGAAGACCAAGCCCGGCTTCATACTGAACAATTAGCGCATACCGAAAGGGTCAATGCATTGGGTGAAATGGCAGCAGGAATTGCACATGAAATAAATCAACCTCTGACGGCTATTTCTCTTTTCTCTCAGACGGCAAAAAACTTTTGTGAGAAAGGGAGGTTTGACAAACTCCCCTTAATATTTGAAAAACTAAGTTTACACTCTCGTCGAGCGGGAGCCGTTATTGAGCGTATGCAGTTAATGACCAAAAAAGGGCAACGATCAAAAGAAGTCATTGATTGTATATTTTTAATAAAAGAAGTAACAAACCTAGCAGAATCAGAAGCGCGACTTCGCAATATTACTGTCAGAATAATTACATGTGATGAACAAATTGATGTGTTTGTTGATCGGGTGCAAATAGAGCAGGTTATTCTTAATTTATTACGCAATGGTATGGAAGCTATGCAGTTAAATGCTTATAAAAATGATTCAAAAATAGAGCTCGAAATAAAATTGAATGAAGATAAATATGTTGAGATATCAGTGGCTGATACCGGTGTAGGGTTACCTGAAGAAATTAGAGAGAAGTTATTTAAACCATTTTCATCAACCAAAGAAAATGGCACAGGCATCGGTCTATCTATATCTAAAAGCATTGTTGAAGAACATGGTGGGCATATTCACTTTTATGACAATAAGCCAACAGGAGCTATTTTTATGTTTACTTTGCCAACACATAATAGAGGAGTCGTTTATGAGCGATAAGCAAAGCGTTTTTATAATTGATGACGATGAAGGTATTCGTGAAGGGCTTGAAATACTACTAGACTCTATTGATATTGACGCTCAGAGCTTTAGTTCAGGCGCTGCGTTTTTGGATGTATATAATGAAACCATGGCTGGTTGCTTAGTATTGGATATACGTATGCCTAAAATGAGTGGTTTAGAGCTACAACAAAAACTTAAAGATTTAAATTGCTCATTACCAATAATATTTATTACCGGGCATGGTGATATCCCGATGGCTGTAGAAGCGATGCGTTTAGGAGCAATTGATTTTATTAGAAAACCATTTAATGAACAGCACTTGATTGACCGTATTAATGAGGCATTGGTACTTGATGAAAAACAACATGAAAAATCACTCGATAAGCATAAAAATAAGATTAATGTTGAATCGTTGTCGAGTCGAGAACGTGAAGTGTTTGAACGAGTGACTGATGGGGCAATGAATAAAGTAATCGCGTGCGATCTTAGTATTAGTGAACGCACCGTTGAAGTTCATCGCTCTCATGTAATGGAAAAATTAGGTGCTAAAACACTCGCTCAATTAGTGCGAAGTAAAATTATGTATGAGCAATTAAATTAATTATCAGTCCATCTATTTAATAATGTTGAAATGACACAGACTTTTAAACAGCCCCCATGTAGGCTTTTATCTAATACCTAACTAATTTAAACTATTATGTCTCGTTTATCAGAGTGTTTTTTGTTTAGCGCTATTAATAAATGTTTAAACTTGCTTTACGACCTTGTACTTCTATAGATATTGAACAACACTTTAGTTAATAATTTAACGGGTGGCAGGCTATGCAAAAGAGTAAACTCTGGCTTTTAAAGTACTTCAAAGGTATCTTTTTTGTCTTATTTTTAATGATACTTGCTAGTTTTAATTTCGTTTTAAATGATGCATTACATCAAAAAGTTCATGCTTCTGGCCAGCAGTTCGTTAAATACGTTTACGAGCTGAATTTATCTCCTTCTATAAACAATAGAGTGTTGGCCGCATTAGCTAAAAGTGAAGGTTTTGTGTTGGAGGTGCCAGAGCCTGCAGAGCATTTTAGGCATTTAGTGAATATAGAGCGCGAAGTTTTTTCTTACAAAACATTAAGTTTGGGTCTCTATCACTATCCTGCTTGGGTAACACAAAGTTACTTATTTATATTGCTAAACTTGATTATATTAGGCGCCGCTGGCTGGTCTTATCGTTGGTGGGGCTTATTGAATGTAAGCCGTAGAATTACGCCCAAAAATACAATGATACAACCTACTAAAATTATTAAACAAAAACAAAATAAAATACGATTAATTAAACAAGTAAAAAAATGCGAATTAAGTTCGTTGTATGGGGTTAATAGAGCATCACATAGCTTATTTTTACTCATTGAATGTGACTTTGACAAGAAAACCGATAAAGAAGCTATTTTTAAAGTGTTAATCACTAGAAAATTGACTGAATTTAAAGATGTGTCGGTAAAAATACTAAATTCCAGTTACTTGGCCGTCACCTTGCCACATATACTTACTCCCGAGTTAGACAGCTACGTTGAAAAGCTCCATCAGAGCGTGTTTTTACTATGCCAAAATTATCAAAAAAGTATGACTCATAAAAACATTAAAATAGGTGCGTGCGACTATCGATTAGGCGCAGATAAAATTGCGGTTTATCAGTTAGCAAAATCAGCACTTATGCTATCGCAAAACAGCTCAGTACAGCACTCTCACCGCTTAGCGTTAAATTACTGTCAAGAAAAACCACTTTCTAGTAAGCAAGTTATCGAAAATATTAAAAAGAACAAATTTATATTATTCTTCCAGCCTTTATTTGAGCTCTCTAGCGGGGAAATTTTAGAACATGAAGCTCTTATTAGGGTTAGGCATAGCCAACTTGGTTTACTAGCTGCTCGTTATTTTATTAATCAGGTTTATAGTAATCAAGACGCTTTAATATTAGATAAAGCAGTAATAACACAAGTTAAAAAGCTAATGCTCAGTGAGTCTTCGGCTTTAACAGTTAGTGTAAATCTACACCCTAAAAATTGGTTTAATAATGTATTTTGGGAATGGTTACCTAGTCAAATAGCAGAGCTTAAATTAAGTACTAAATTACAATTTGAAATAAGTGAGACCGAATTTTTTATTCATAGAGAATCGATAACTAATGCACTAAATATAATTAAAAAAAGCCGTTCACAAGTTGTGATTGATAATGTAAAAAGTAGTGAAAAAGTAGCTGTATTAGCTAATTATAACCAAGTATGCGGGCTTAAATTATCATACGAACTAATTCATTTATTAAATGAAAAAACTCAAAATCAAAGGCAAATAAAAAAGATAGTTGAAGCCGCAAACCTTTTAAATTTACCTGTGTATGCAGTTGGCGTAGAGACTCAAAAAGAGTTGTTTACGCTTGCCAAATTGGGAGTGGTGGGAGCTCAAGGGTTTTACTTTTCAGAGCCACTTCAAGAGTTTACGCAAGCGGTATTTAATTAAATTAACCCTCTATATTTAAGTCCATTCAAGCCCTGAAGCCCGCCAGTATGAACCGCAATAATTTTACTCCCAGATGGGAAATAATCTTGCTCGATAAGTTGCCACAATGCATACATCATTTTTCCGCTATAAATAGGCTCAAGCGGTAGATTATGTGTGCGGCTCATATCTTGGCAAAACTGCCATAACTCAGGTGAAAACTTACCATAGCCACCACCATGAAACTCTGTGAGTAACTGCCAGTTGTTTTGATTATTAGCTTTAGCGCTCAGCTTTTTTATTTCTTCATTTAAATAATTAGCTTGTTTTAATACTGCTACACCAATCACTTGTGTTGTTGAAGCACTGCCTTCTATTAATCCAGCAAGCGTGCCACCACTACCGGTAGGGCACACTAAGTAGTTATGCTCAGGTAAGCTTTGTACTAACTCTTTACATCCTAATAAGGCGTGCTCGTTTGTACCACCTTCAGGAATAATATAAGCATTTGGAAAGCGCTCTTGCAGTGCATTAAGGTAATCGGTGTCGTGGCGTTTTCGATACTCTATACGATTAACTACATGTAGGTTCATACCACAATGTTTTGCAAATTGGATTGTTGGGTTGTTGTTATCCAGTTCAGGTCCGCGAATAATCGCGCGAGTTTTTATATTAAATTCTTTTCCGGCAGCTGCACAGGCGTGAATATGGTTTGAAAACGCACCACCAAAAGTCAGGAGTTCTGTTTTATTTATCTTTTGCATGTACGCTAAATTATATTTTAATTTACGCCATTTATTGCCACTTATTAGCGGATGGAGCAAATCATCACGTTTTATACCTAAATAAATATTTCTCTTTTTTAGAAACGAGCTATCTATTTGTTGAATATAGTTATTTTCATCTATTTTGAATGTTTCATGCATTTTGTTGGTTTTCAATTTGGCAAAGTAGTTAAAATGTACGACACTTATTTCATACATAATTAACAATAGTAGCTATATGAAAGAAAAGCTGTTTTCATGGTTAAATCGTAGTTTAGATCCAAATACAGCTATTGGTGTTGCAACTTACGCAGATACTGTTAACGCAGTATGTTTAAAAAAACAACGCGACCAATGGATGGTTCACAGTTCTCACAGTGTAAATGTGTCTGAGCAAACCGATTATACCGCTGCAATTGTTGCTTGTACAAATGAGGTTTCTACTGATATTTGTGCCGTTAATTTAGTCATACCGCACTACTTTTATCAAATAGTGCAAATGGATAAACCAAACCTTAGTGATGAAGAAATTATTCAGTCACTCCCTTGGACTACAAAAGATTTAGTTGATATAGCTTCTGAAAATATTGTGGCTGATTTTATCGATTATCCAATAACATTACCGATGCAAAGCAGCAAAATGAATGTGTTTATTACGAATAAGCTGCAACTACTTCCGTTTATAGACAGTTTTGAACAAACTAAACCTGTTTTGCGTGCAATGACCTCTGAAGAAATGGTTTTAGTTACCTTGTTTGGCTCATACAAAGAGGCGCATATGCTGATTGTGCAACATGCTAATCATGAACCTCGAATCTTAATTATTCGTGATGGGCAATTAGTATTAGCTAGACGATTAAATGGTTTTTTAGGTATTTCTGATAAAGATCAAAATCAAGAATTGATAGAAGCGTTAGGATTAGAAATTCAGCGTTCTATGGACTTTTTTGAAAGCCAGCTCAAGCAACCACCAATTCGCAGCATTCAGTTACAGTGCGATGATTTATCTTCATTAACTCTTAGAGCCGGGCTTGCAGAGTTTTTACAAGTAAAAGTTGTAGATTTTGAGCCTAACTTAGAATTAGCGCAGCAATTAGAGCCAAATTTTTATTATGCGCTTGGGGCAGCCTATCAATTAACAGATCCTGAGTCTGTGCTATGAAAACCCGGATTAACTTTTATCAAAAAACCTTACGCGTACGGCGAGACCCAGTCCCTTTGTCTGGAATGATTACGTTGTGGTTAGGTGCGCTATTAATTATTGCAATCACGTGGGCTTTTTACAGTTATAAAACATATTCTAGTGAGCTTGATTTAGAACAAAATAGGCAATACCTCAAACAAGGAAAAGCTCAGTTAGAAGTTGTAAAACAGCAGTTAGCAGAGAAGCAAAATAAAACACTCTTTATTAATGAGCTAAAAACACTTCAGCAAGAGGTTTTGCACAAGCAGCAAATATTTAGCTATTTAGAGCAAAGTTCAGATCAGTCTGCAACCGATTACGCACAGGTAATGCACGATTTAGCGAAGTATCATGAACCTAATATTTGGCTGACCCACATTAAGTTTGTAGGGCAAAGTGTGACGCTTCAAGGTCAAACATCGCAATCAAAATTCTTACCAATTTGGTTTGATAATTTAAAACAGTCGCCATTTTTTATTGATAAAGAGTTTTCAGTTTTAGAGTTATCTACGCAAGCAGGTGTGAGTGAATTTAATGTAGCGACAGACCTTAGTGATGAGGGCGATAAACCATGAGCCAAACAACAAGTAGCCAGAATAATAAAAATAAAGGTTGGCCATTATGGGTCAAATACCAAGCTCAGTTTGCATCGCTGCAAAAACGTGAGAAGTATTCCACCTTATTTGTTGGTTTGTTTATAGTGATTTACCTCGGTCTCTGGTTCGTTATTTTTCCACAGCAAGATGAAGTTGCCAACATACGTTCAAAGCACAATACAACGCTGCAAGAGTTACAGCAGATAAATGCGCAACTCTCCATGTTAAACCAAGCACTAAACTACGACTACACTAAGGTTTTACGCGGTCAAATTGCGCAAACCAGAGATGAATTAGCCGAAATAAATAATCAACTTAATAGTTTTAGCCAAGGCTTTGTAGCTGCTAAAAATGTACCTGCCGTTTTAAAAGATTTGCTCGTAGATAGTAGCGACGTAAAAGTGAGTAGCTTTAATGTAAAACCAGCACGGGCTATCGATGTAGAAAAACTAGGTGAACATGATACGCAAACATTATTTTTTGAGCATCAGATGGTAGTTACTTTGCAAGGTAGCTACTTTAGCTTACAAAAATATTTAGCCGCATTAAAAAATAATCAAGATAAGTTATTAATACAAGAGTTTAGTTATCAGGTACTAGAGTACCCTCAGGCTGAATTAACTTTACAAATTGCTACAGTGAGCGCTAATGAAAAATTTATCGCGTTATAGTATTTGTACTTTGGCTTTTTACATTATTGCGCCGAGTGCGCTTGCGCAACTTCGCGATCCGACTCAGCCAAATATGTTTGTGAGTAACAATAGTCCAGTTAAGCAAAGTACAGAACTTAAATTGCAATCTATTATTAAAAACAGTACAGCATTTAAGGCCATTATTTCAGGCCATATTTATCGAGTTGGTGATGCTGTAGATGATTTTCGGGTGCTAAGCATTAACTCAAAACAGGTTGTGTTAGCAAATGATGATAAACAAATAAAATTAGAATTATATGACTATGAAATTAAAAAATAATTTATCTCATCCGTGGCTTGTTCTTCTATTGTTACCTACATTTTTAACTGCGTGCCATAGCTTTAAACCAGGTAAAGAGGTTAAAAATCATATAGAGCAAGAGTTATCTGAAAGACCTACAGAGACTAAAGTAATTGTGCCTTTACAAATGCCAAGCGAACTTACACAAAGCTTATTGTCATCTATAAATAATGAGCAAACTATAAGTGATGATTTATCTATCAAGCGTTTTGATGTCGCTGCAAATGATGTTGAAATAGGCGCTTTTTTTGCAGGCTTAACAGACGATACCCCTTTTAGTGTTGCTGTGCATCCTGAGGTAAATGGCACAATTAATTTAAATCTTAAAAGCGTTACGTTTAATGAAGTCATTAATGTTATTAAGCGTATGTATCCTTTAGATATTGTTAATGAAGGACGAATTGTACAAGTACTACCAGCCAAAATGCGCACAGAAACAATACCTGTAAATTATTTAATGATGCAGCGCCATGGTCAGTCTACAGTGAGTGTTGTTGCTGGTGGGGTTAGTCAATTTGCACAAAGTGGCAGTGGTTCGAGTGGTTCAAGTTCAGGTAGTAGTAACCAGCAAAATAGTGAGTTTGGCGGCGATAATCAAAGCTTAGATTTAAACGGTTCTCGAATCCAAACAATTAATAAAAATGATTTTTGGAAAGAATTAGAAGTCGCCCTTAAGTCTTTAATTGGCGCAAGCGATGGGCGCTATGTTGTTGCAAGCCCACAAGCTAGTTTGGTAACCGTAAATGCATTACCAAGCGAAATTAGTCAGCTAAAAGAGTTTTTACGTCAAAGCCAAGAAAACCTGCAACGCCAAGTTATTCTAGAAGCGAAAATAATAGAAGTAACCTTAAAAGATGAGTACCAACAAGGTGTCAACTGGGAGCGCATAGCCAGTGGTTTAGAAGGCGGTATTTCGTTTGCTACAACAGCGGGTTCTACAATTAGTAATAGCATTTCGGCTGCCATTGGCGGAGCGTCATCGCTGACAATTCAAAAAGGTGACTTTAACGGGGTTATTAATTTGCTAGAAACCCAAGGTGATGTGCAAATGTTATCCAACCCTCGCGTTACGGCTACAAACAACCAAAAAGCAGTTATAAAAGTAGGGCAAGACGAATACTTTGTTACCAATGTATCAAGTACGACGGTAACAGGTACTGCTACAACTACCTCGCCTGAGATTGATTTAACGCCGTTCTTTTCTGGTATTGCCCTTGATGTAACGCCGCAAATTGACAAGTACGGCTCAGTTATTTTGCATGTTCACCCTTCAGTAACTGAAACAGAAGAGCAGCTAAAGGTAATTACTTTAGACGATCAACGTTTTGAGTTACCTCTAGCGCAAAGCAACATTCGAGAGTCAGATACCGTTATTCGCGCTCAAAGTGGCGAAATAGTGGTTATTGGTGGTTTGATGCAAACGTCAACACAGGATGAAGAATCAAAAACACCCGTGCTGGGTGATATCCCCATATTTGGCAACTTATTCAAAAGTATTCGTAAACGCCAAGAGAAAAAAGAACTAATTATTTTAATCAAACCAACCGTTGTTATGCCCGATACTTGGAAAAAACAACAAGGTGAAAGCCGTCAGCTTTTAAAAACATGGTATGAAAACTAACTATGTATTTAAGCTTTTTTAATTTAAGTGAAATGCCTTTCACGTTAACCCCTAACACACAATTTTTTTGTGCACTTGAACCGCACCACGAAGCGATGCAAGTGCTAACAACAGCCATTGAAATGGGTGAAGGGTTTATTAAAGTCACCGGTGAAGTTGGGACAGGTAAAACGTTGCTTTGTAGAAAGCTATTAAACCAACTTGAGCCAGATTACATTGTGGCTTATTTACCTAACTCTTATTTAAGTCCTGAAGAGCTTAGATGGGCGATTGCAATTGAACTGGGTATGGATGTAGATAAAGCATTGGATCAACAAGCACTAGGGCAGCTTATAAATCATCACTTACTCGACTTACAAGAAGATAATGAGCGCGTAGTGCTTTTGATTGATGAGGCGCAATGCTTGAGTTGGGAGACTCTAGAGGCGTTGAGATTATTTACAAACTTAGAAACAGAAAGCGAAAAGTTGATTCAAGTTGTGTTATTTGGGCAACCTGAACTTGATGAAAAACTGGCAAACAATAAAGTAAGGCAGTTACGCCAACGTATTAGTTTTTCGTATAAGTTACGGGCGATGACTGGCGCTGAGGTTGTTTATTATATTAATCATCGCTTACAAGTTGCAGGATTTAATAGGCCTCCTTTATTTAATAATAGTATGGGGCTTAAGATTGCCAGAGCAAGCCGTGGAATTCCTAGATTAGTTAATATTTTATGCCACAAAGCACTATTACAAGCGTACGGTGAAGGGTTAAATACAATAACAAATCGCCATATTCAGCTTGCCATAAAAGATACCGAAGACTGCGCAAAATATCGAACCGGTCAATATTGGAGCTACAGCGCGTTAATGTTTAGTGTTTTAGCTATTGCTGCCATATGGGTATGGAGGCAGTGGTTATGAGCGTTATAAATAATATGCTTAAAAATATTGAGCAACGTGAAGCTAAACAAGTGAATATTCAAGAAGGTATAAGCGTAAAGCCAATATATGATGTAAAAAACATTGTATTTAAAGCCGCAATTTTACTTATTATGCTAAGTGTCATTTTTTTAGCATACCTGTATTTACCGACCGCCGACAAAAAAGAAACTCAACGTGAGTCTGTGCTACCACAGCAAAAAATGGTCGCGGTTTTGAGCTCTAATTTATCTGATTCTCAAGATGAAAAAAGCACTGTAGAGCCTTTAGTTGAGCAAGAAGTTGTGAAGAAGGCTGTGCAAGTTGAGCAAATAAAACCGGAAGTGAATGATTTAGCTGAATCCAAGTTGAGTGAAGCAACATCACTGGTTTCTCAACCAACGGCTGAGCCGGTTGTAATTGCCGAGGTTAAACAAAGCCCTGCACTAGCTAAAGGTAATATGTTAGTGGCTAGCAAAGTTATTGTCAGCAAGCCAAAAGTTACTTCAGTGACTAAAACTAAGCCACAAAATACTATGATCAAAAGTGCAGCAGAAACTAAGTCACCACAGGCTTTATTAGTCGAGCAATTAGCAGCAGCTAAACAGGCAATACAGTTTGGCTTATACAACGAAGCAATTAGTGATTTAAACATTATTTTAGCGCAATCGCCTTTACATGTTGAGGCCCGAAACTTACTGGCTGCAACTTACTTTAAACAGCAAGATATAAATTCTGCGCAACAGGTTTTGCAAGCGGGTATTCGCCAAAACCCTGACGTACTTGAATGGCGTGTAATGCTAAGCAAAATACTCATTATGCAACAACAGTATGAAGGGGTATTACTACTTTTAAGTGATGAATTTGAATCCCAGGCGAATCTTGATTTTTGGGTGCTGCAAGGTACTGCTGCGCAAAGTGCGAGTAAGCACCATAAAGCACTTGAAAGCTTTAAACATCTTACACAGCTCCAGCCTAGCCAAGCCAAGTGGTGGCTTGCACTTGCAACCTCAAAAGATGCACTAGGAGAGTACCTCGATGCTAAACAGCTTTATAAAGTAGCTCTAGATTTAGGTGGGTTAAATACCGCTATGACCCAGCATGCATTACAGCGTTTAGTTGCACTAAAGGAGGCCGTATGAGACCTAGTTTAAAAATGCGCTTAGGCGATTTACTTGTCCACGAACACATGATCACTGAAGCGCAACTAAGTGAAGCATTAAATGTTCAAGCTGCAACGGGCCGTAAATTAGGTTCGACACTTATTACACTTGAGTTTATTAGTGAGCCACAATTATTACGCTTTTTAGCGCAGCAATTACAGGTACCTTTTTTAGATATATCACAGCGAAAAATATCACACGATGTGTCTAAGCTTTTATCTGAGGTATATGCGCGTCGTTACAGAGCACTAGTAATCGAAGACAATGGTGACTCTGTTTTGGTCGGGATGAGCGATCCTGCTGATTTAAGGGGGCTTGATCAACTTGCGACTATGCTTGCTCCTAAACGAATAGATTTAGCTGTTGTACAAGAAAGCCAAATCATGGCTGCATTTGATAACGTATATCGTCGTACAGATGAAATTACCAACTTTGCAGCACAACTCCATGAAGAATACCAAGACGTAGAAGAGTTTGATTTAAACTCTTTAGGTGATGAGACATCTGATGCAACCGTCGTAAAGTTACTGCAATCAATATTTGAGGATGCTGTGCAAGTTCGCGCATCTGATATTCATATTGAGCCAGATGAAGGTTTGCTTCGCATTCGTCAACGTGTAGATGGAATATTACAAGAGCACACTCTTAACCAAGTAAAAATAGCATCGGCACTAGTGCTACGTTTAAAGCTTATGTCGGGATTAGATATATCTGAAAAACGCCTCCCTCAAGATGGCCGGTTTAATATAAAAGTGCGCAGTCATAGTATTGATGTGCGCCTATCTACTATGCCGGTTCAGCATGGTGAATCAGTTGTAATGCGTTTGCTTGATCAATCTGCAGGATTATTATCGTTAGATGAAACAGGCATGCCGGCACACATATTAAAACGTGTGCGCAGTATTATAAAACGCCCACATGGCATGGTTTTAGTTACTGGGCCAACAGGCTCGGGTAAAACAACCACACTTTATGGTGCATTGAGTGAGTTAAACCAACAAGAAAGTAAAATTATTACCGTAGAGGATCCGGTTGAGTATCGTATTGGACGTATTAACCAGGTACAAATAAATAATAAAATAGGGCTAAGTTTTGCCAGTATTTTACGGACCGCTCTAAGGCAAGATCCTGACATTATAATGGTTGGCGAAATGCGTGACCAAGAAACCGTAGATATTGGATTAAGGGCCGCTTTAACAGGCCACCTAGTACTATCAACGTTACATACCAATGATGCAATTACCAGCGCTATGCGCTTAATCGACATGGGTGCACCGGCTTACTTAGTGGCAAGTTCACTGCGAGCGATTATTGCTCAGCGATTAGTAAGGCGAGTATGTAATGACTGTAGAGTACCGTACTTGCCAGATCGCCAAGAAATAAGTTGGTTAAAATATTTAGGCGAAGAGATTACAGATGCTCAATTTTCTAAAGGGCAAGGTTGCACAGCATGTAATCACACTGGTTATAAAGGACGTGTAGGTATTTTTGAGTTGCTCGAAATGGATGATGCAATGATGGATGCCTTACGAGTTAACGACACACAAGGCTTTGCAAAGGCTGCTAAAAATAGTGCTAACTTTTCGCCGCTCTCAGCAATGGCATTAAATTACGCTAAGAAAGGTATTACCTCTTTAGATGAAGTATTTAAAGTGGCTGAATATATCCCAGAAATAGTAGGGGATATTGATGCAACTATATAGCTATAAAGCGAAAGACAGCAAAGGTGTTTTGGTAAAAGGCCAATTAGAAGCGAGTAACCAAGCTGGCGTAGCTGATAGTTTAATGAAGCGTCAATTTATACCAATATCAATTTCTTTAGTTGAAACAAAAAATAACATTAAAATTTTCGATAATTTATTTGTCGAAAAAATAACGCTAGACGACATGATTATGTTTTCTAGACAAATGTATTCGCTACTAAAAGCGGGTATTCCAATTATACGAGCAATGATTGGATTGGCAGATACAACACAAAATAAAGAATTTAAAAATGTATTGATGGAAGTTACCAGGCAACTTGAGCAAGGCCGGGACTTATCCAGTGCAATGGCAATTCATAACGAGGTATTTAGCCGCTTAACCGTGTCAATGGTAATGGTTGGTGAAGGTTCTGGCCGATTAGAAGATGCATTTTATCAACTCGCTATTTACTTTGAAAAAGAACAGGAAACTCGCAAACGAATAAAAGCAGCTATGCGCTACCCTACTTTTGTTATTTTGGCTCTTGTAGCAGCTATGGTTATTTTAAATATTTTTGTAATTCCTACCTTTGCGAGCATGTTTGCCAAATTCGATGCCGAATTGCCGTTAATGACTCAAATATTAATTGGTACTAGCAGCTTTTTTGTTAATTACTGGTGGTTATTGTTGGTAATGGGTATTGGGGCGGTATTTGCGTGGAGGCGTTATTTAAATACAGATGCTGGGCGCTTCAAGTGGGATCAATATAAATTAAAAATTCCATTTATTGGAGATATTTTAAAACGCACATTGCTTGCGCGCTACAGCCAAAGTCTAGCTATGGTATTGCGCTCTGGCGTACCTATGACCACGGGGTTATCGCTAACAGCGCATGCCGTAGATAATAGCTATATGGAAAAAGCGATTATTACTATGCGCCAAGATATAGAAAAAGGCGATAGCTTACTTAGAGCCTCAAAAAGTTCTGAGCTGTTTTCTCAGCTTGTATTACAGATGGTCGCCGTAGGTGAAGAAACCGGTCGGGTTGATGAGTTACTTCAAGAAGCAGCTGATTATTATGAGCGTGAAGTTGATTATGACTTACGAAGCTTAACTGCAAAAATAGAACCTATTTTAACTGTGTTTGTTGCCATTATGGTGCTGATTTTAGCATTGGGTATTTTTATGCCTATGTGGAACATGATGTCGGCAATTAAAGGGAATTAAGGTGAACACAACAATAGCTTACTCAAAAGGTTTCTCATTATTTGAGTTAGTTATTGTTGTTATTTTACTGGCAGTAATTTTGAGCTTTGCTATACCTCAATATATAGGTATTAAAAATCAAGCGCATAATGCAAGCGTAGATGCTATCGCAGGTGGTTTTTCATCGGCTGTTGGCATGGTTAGAGGTCAATGGGAGTTAGAAGGGAGACCAAATAGTAAGTCAAATAAAACATTTGTTAATTATGGAGGAGTAATAGTTGGTGTTGATGGATCGTTAGGTACACCAACGAGTGACGAAACAGAAAAAAAAGATACTCGTGCAGAGTCTATAAATGCTCATAAATGCCGCCAAGTATTAAATGTAATTTTACAAGATGCACCAAGTAGTACCTCAAGTAGTGAAATATCGATAATAAAAAGTGTAAGTTTTTTAGTTAGGTACAATGCAGAAAGTACGCAATGCGTCTATTATTTAACTCATACCATTGATATTAAAAGTATACCTACCAATACGGGTGAAATATCAGGTTTAACAGGTTTTTCATACTTTGCTAAAACAGGCAAAGTAAAAATATTTAAAAACTAAGTAATTAAAAAGAGGCTTATTTATGAAAACGCAATCGTTAAAAAGTTTACAAATGAATAAACAAGCAGGTTTTACACTTGTTGAATTGATCATCGTAATTGTTATTTTAGGCATTTTAGCCGTTACCGCAGCCCCTCGTTTTTTAAACTTGCAAGGTGATGCAAATGCTTCAACACTCGAAGGCTTACAAGGGTCTATTCGCAGTGGTATGAATATTGTAAATGGCAAATCTATTATTGCTAGTGATCACAAAAAGGCAACGGCTGAAGTTACTGTAGATACAGGGGATGCAGTCGATACAGTTTATGGTTACCCAGCAGCAACACTTGCTGCATTTGAAGCATTTTTAGATGTTAGCTTTGCTCCATCTACAGCACCAGACACAGATGACTTTAATATTGATGCGACAACAACTGGAACAGTTATTATATACCCTAATAGTTACATTGCTGATGATGAGTGCAGAATTGAATACATACAAGCAACTGCAACTACAGGGCCTGTTGTAGTAACGCCTCCTACAATTAATATTTTTACTGATGAATGTTAATTAATATTAAATGATAAGTAGTAAGCAACGATTGCGTGGCTTCACACTCATTGAGTTAATTATTACTCTAGTGATATTGGGAATACTGTCGGTAACGGCAGTTCCCAAATTTCTGGGCAGCTCAACAGAAGATGCATACTCATATCGAGACCGTACTTTAAATGCACTTAGAACAGTGCAGTTACGTGCAATGCAAAATACAGCGACAACAAGTTGCCATACTCTTTATATAACCTCCACACTTATTGCTCCCCCCACACCTGATACATGTATCGGTGGCGCTGATACCAACAACACCGATCATTTAGTGGTACAAATAAACACGCAAAGAAGTGATATAACATTTAGCGCTTTAGATAGTAACGCGAATATATTTACCCAAATTAGTTTTGATCCTTTAGGTAAATCAAATCAAACCTGTACTTCGCAGTGTCGAATAGATGTTGGATTAGCTGGCGTATGCATAAGTGGTGAAGGGCTTATCTATGCGTGCCCTTAAAGTAAAAGGTTTTACTTTAATTGAGCTTATTATTGGCATAGTGATGTTTGCTATTGCATTAAGCATTATTACCGCGCTCATTGCCCCACAAGCCAAAAAAAGTGCAGAGCCAATTATTGCTTTAAGAGCCTCTGAATTTGGTCAATCATTAATGAACGAAATTCAAAGTAAATCGTTTGATGAGCACAGCGATAGAAGTGCACCTTTTAGGCGTTGCGGCGAAACAACCTTGGGTGCTGAGCCTTGTACCGCAGAGGGCGATTTAGGCGTCGATAGCTTAGGGGCAGGCCTAGAAACCCGAACCAGTTATAACGATGTAGATGACTATATTGCACTGTCTAACCAGCCTATCACCAATAGCTTAGGTGAGGTGTTAAGCCAATACAGTGACTTTAACTTAGTTGTTACTGTTGAGTACGATAGCGACTTTAACGAATTGACCATCAATGATGGCACAACCTTTAAGCGTATTACTATTGAAGTAACATCACCCTTAGGCGAAGTTTACGGATTTAGTGCATATAAAGGGAATTACTAATGCAAAGAGCTAAATACCAAAATGCATTTACCCTTATAGAGCTATTACTTGTCATGGTTATTATTGGTATTTTAGCCGTAAGTGCATTTTCGTTTATTGGTGCTGGGGTCAGTATTTACTCACAAGGGGTTGAACGCCAAGAAGCAGTAGCCCAGGCCCGCTTTTTAATAACGCGACTTAGTAAAGAGCTTCGCCACGCTACGCCAAATTCATTAAGGCTTTCTTGCGATAATAATACTAGCGGGGCCTGTAGTGCTCAGCAGTGTTTAGAATTTACGCCGTTTTTATCGGCCACTCACTATACAAATTACCTACCTACCGTAGCGCCTTTTAATGTTAGCGCTGTTGATTTTGAACTTAATAACTTAACGCAGCCGCAAGCTGGAGATTGGGCAGCTATTTACCCATTAAGCAGTGCTGATATATACGATGAAAACAATAATAAGCGCTTGCAAGTATCAGCATTTAATAGTTCAGCGAGTGAAATTGATGAGTGGCAATTTAGTAAAGCATTTGCCCAAGAGTCGCCGAGTAAACGCCTTTATTTACTCTCTCAACCTGTAAGTTTTTGCGTTGAAGGGCAGTATTTATATAGATATACCAATTACGGTTTTACTATTAATCAATCAGATGCTGTGAGCTTACAAATAAGCAGTGGTGTTAAACGTGATTTATTAGGTATTTACATTGCTAACAATTTAGCGAGCGATTTATTTTTTACTCTTGATTCACTCTCTCTACAAAGAAACGCTGTGCTTAATGTGAATGCGCAAATGCAATTTAACGATACTGAAGTAATGAACTTTAACCATGAGGTACATATTCCTAATGTACCTTAAAAAAAATCCTCACGGAAAAGCCTTACCCAGTAAACAAAAAGGGAACTTAATAATTGTTTCTTTGGTAATTATTGTTGCTTTATTAGCACTAGGATTAGCATTAGTTAAAGTGCTTTCTGGTGCATCTCAACAAAATACAATTGAGTATTATGGGGCTCGCGCTTTTATGGCAGCACAAAGCGGCCTAGAAAGTGGTTTAACGCAACTATTTCCAATAAATAGCTCAGTTCAAAGCTGTACATCAGTTACTACTGATTTAACCTTCCAAACTGCATATTTAGCTAACTGTAAAGTAGTGGTGAGTTGCGATGAATATATAGACTTACCTGATAGCAGTACAACCAACGGGCTTGTGAATATATATTACTTACAAAGCAGTGCAACGTGCGCCGCAATTGATTGCCCTGCAGGGAGTAGCTGCAGAAAAGATTATTGGCAAACACAAAGAACGCTCAGTCTGGAGGCTAAAACTTTACCATGATGAAAAATGCATTGGTCACTATATTTTTTAGCTGCGTGTTACTTTGTAATTACGCAAATGCAGTGCCTCCAAAAATCGAAGGCCGTTATATAGAACTGCAAGATACATATACATCGCCTGTTTGGACAAAAGTTAATTTTCAACAGCAATATATAACGCCTCCTGCTGTTTTTATGCTCTCAACAAACCAAGGCGGAAACCCTGCAATAATAAGAATACGTAATATAACCACAACTAGCTTTGAGGCCTTACCGCTTGAACCTTCAGGAGAGGATGGCGGGCATATTAGTATGGGAGCGCACTATTTAGCTATTGAGTATGGTGTGCATCAATTTCCAGACGGCACAATTATGGAAGTAGGTAATACTGATCTATTACTCGAATTACAGTATGGCTCTAAGTCTGGTTTTGCTCCACTAACACCTAAAGGCTATAAGCCTTTAACATTTGCTGAACCGTTTACTCAAAGGCCAAACTTTTTTCATTCGTTACAAACACTCAATAGCATAGACAGCAATCCACCAACGCAAGCATTAATACCATTTTTAACAGTTGCAGTAGAAAGTAATTCTCTATCTGCCAGCGGCGTTAATATTGCTTTAGAAGCATCTGAAACAGCACTTGGGCTTATAAAAACCGAAACTGTTGCCTATATGGCTGTGGAACCCGGAAGTAACCGCACATTTTCTGACGATAATGGCGTTGAGGTATCGTGGGAAACTTTTTTCACAGGCTTTGAAGTTGACGGTTGGAGCAATGGCTGTAATTACTTTAGTTTTACTAATAATTTTAGTGTGGCTCCGTTAGTTGTAGCAAGTAAAAACTCACGCCAAGAAGATGATGGCGGGTGGCTACGCAGCTGTAACCTGCGAACTGACAGGTTAGGACTTGTAGTTGACGAAGATCGTGATGGCGATAACGAGCGCCGTCACGTAAACGAGGAAGCATCAATACTCGCCATGACTAGTACCTTTGTATTTAATGGTGATATTTTAGATTGTGATACGCTATTCCCAGGCGCTATTTCTACTTATAACAATGGTGAAGTGCAGCTGGTGCAGGGAGTAGAAATAACCGATGGTAATGCGCAGTTTGTCACCACCACAAGTTTAATTTCTACAGCGCTGACGAGCCCTCCTTTGTGTAATGGTCAGGCGTGTGTTGCTGGTGGTTATAACTCTTTAGAACCGAATCAAGCGGCGCAGGTGCCAACGGTTACAAATGATGGTAGCTCAACAGGGCCCGTACCTACTTCTTTAGCTGGCGACTATTATTACGATGAGTTGCAGTTAAGTATGCTGGAAACAGAGTACAGAGTAACAGCGCCTACACGTATTTTTTTAAAAGACACAACCTCACTTCTATCAACTTCATTTTTGAATATAGGTAAAACAAATATAGTAGTAGAAACTGGCGCGTACTTGGCTATTTATGTGGATGGTGCGGTTGCTATTGCAGCCGATGCAAATATTGCGGGCTATATTGTTGCAACTGGTGAGGTAAGAATCGCTCAAAATGTAACGTATCAGGGATCAATTACATCGGCTACTCAAATTATTACCGAAGGGAGTTCAACGTTTGACGCTCTACCAGTACCCGAAAGTATCCCTGGTTTTTGTGGTATTTATACACCAGAAACACTGGATCATTATCGTTTAACAATAAGCGATAACAAAGGTCTAACGTGTGAAGCTAAAGAAATGACACTAACAGCCTGCGCTAATGATGCCTGCGACTTATTATTTGCGGAACCATCTAGTTTAAACCTTTCTCCAGATAATAGTGGTCAGCAAAGTTGGGTTACGGGGGAGAATATTAATTTTACAGGATCAGCGGTTGTCGAATTTGCTAAGCGCACCACAGGCAGTGTTACATTTGGATATAACACTGCTGATCCTTCTGCACCTCTTCGTTGTTATATCGGTGGTAATAATGTTGGTTTGAGTGGCTGTAAAGTTACGTTTTCTGATGCTGGATTTATTTTTAATAATGATACAGATGGAAATACTACAATTCCTACTCAGTTATCAGCAAAGCCTTCAAATACTGGATTTAATGCAAAAGCGCTATCTATTCAAGCGGTAAAAACAAATACCACTACGGGCGTATGCGAAGCTGCATTTCCCGCTGGTGGCGATGTAAGCTTAGATTTATCGTATACATGCAGTGCTGGTGCAAGTTGCTCTAATACGGTTTCACTTAGTAACAACAATAATACCTTTGCGGTCGAGCAAGCAGTTAAATCGTTAACGCTAAACTTTGATAGTGAGTCTAAAGCCCCGATTGTTATAAATTATCCTGATACAGGAAAGTTGAGTTTAAATGTAAATACCAATTTAATTTTAGACCCACTAACTAATTTATCAGTAAATTTAACGGGTAGTTCAAATGAATATGTCGTAAAACCATTTGGATTAGCCATGGAGGTAGCAAGTGATGGTTATGCAGCAGATGCCAATGGGAGCTTATTTAGATTAACGGGCGAAGCATTTGATTTAAAAATGAATGCGGTGCAGTGGCAAACAGGGCAAGACACTAACAACGATGGTTTCCCAGACAACTACAGCAATATTACAAATAACACCATTGCCAAGCATTTTATTACAGAGCAACCACTTGTAGAGGCATTACTTAAAGCGCCTACGCCAGGCATTCAAGGTACGCTTGAAGCTATGAGTACTGTTGCCTTTAATGACACAGGTAGTTTGAGTGAATCTATATCGCAATATAATTACGACCAAGTTGGCATCATTGATTTAACAGCAGGCCTTCAAGATGCCGATTATTTTGGTGCGGGAGATGTAAAAGGTGAGCTATATAACGTTGGTCGTTTTGCACCTTCGCAGTTTCAGGTAGTGGGGGTTCAAGCCGCCGCGCAGTGCACGCAATACGGCAGTAATTTAACTTATCTTGATCAACCTTTTGAACTTGGCTTTACAGTACAAGCACAAAATCAAAATGGTGAGCTAATGGCTAATTATAAAGAGGGCTTTGATAAGTCCAGTGTAGACGTTAATGCCGAAAATAATGAAGTAGGTAACTATGTACCTGCAACTAATTTTACTAGCCGCTTAGTAAACCTAGGAAATAACAACTGGGGAGATACAAGCGATGGTCAATGGCAAATGAGCCAACTCAACACGACACTTAAAAGATTAGGTGTAGGGCAAACAGACGGACCGTTCGCTATGGTGAGCTTAATGGCAACGCTTTCTGACATAGAAGGGGCAACACTCATTGATGCAAATGATAAACCTAATACACAAACAGCATGCTCGGGTGGTTGTAATAGCGTACGGCTAAATGCATTACCAATAGAGTTTAGATTTGGACGTTTAGTCCTTGGTAATAACGCAGGCTCCGATCTCGACCCTTTACTTATTCCTATGCAGGCTCAGTATTACAACGGCAGTGGATTTGTAAATAACGCTGAAGATAACTGTAGTGTATTTGATCATACCCAAATTACTCAAATATCACCTAGCAGCCCACAATTAACCTATAAATATGGGACTGGTGTATCTGGCCAGCTAGAAGCGGGAGTATATCCGCCAGATAACGGTATTTATGCACAGCCAAATGGTTTGGGTGAATTTACCTTAGAATATAATACTTATGATTGGTTAAAGTGGGATTGGCAGGGCGATGGAACACAGCTTGATCCTCGTACTATTTTACAATTTGGACGCTTTAGAGGAAATGATCGGGTTATTTACTGGCGTGAAACACGCGAATAGTTGTAAACTAATATAATAATTGAACAAAGCTTGTGTTTTGTGCTGCAAGTACATAGCATAAGGCTTTAATTATAAAAAATAATAACGACCAAATAATTGCCGCTTTTTGGGACTGGAATATATGCGAATTACTCCTTTATCTCTGTTAATTTCAGCTAGTTTGTTAGCTAGTAGTGCATTTGCACAAGACACAGCTACAGTGACTGGAATTGACTCAGAGATTAGTGTTAAACAGACAGAATACGATAACTCGACAAGAATACTTGAAAAACATCTTAAAGAAGAAAGTCAGTTACAAAATCAATTAGAGCTACTTCGTTCTCGTTCTACAGAGCTAGATAAAGAAAAAAACCAAGCGCTCGATGCGATGAACGAAATGTACCGTCGTTTAATTGACGATCCCACTATTAATATTAGTGCGGCTCAATCACGCTATCAAAAAGCGGTGATTGATCATAAGCAAAATAAAGATGACATTTCTATGCAGTTGGCGGCAATTGCATCCCACCGTAAAGATATAGAACAAATTCGTGTTGCTAAGCATACGCTTTTAAATACATTAGAAAGTTTAAAAGAACAGTTAACGACAGCCCGCGTAGAGCGTTTACGTAACGAGTTTACACGTGAAGGTACGCTTGAGGTTAACCACACTATTAACTGTAAGCGAACAGAAACGCTAGCAGCATGTGAGCAACGCGGTCAGCAAATGGGTCTACAAAAAGCAACTAAACGCTTTGTTGATCAAATTTTTGCAAATCTAACAGAAGAGCGAATTGTTGAGCCAAAACGTAATTTGGCGGGCGCTCAAGTACAAATATTAAGTAGCCATGTAGTTAACAGTGCATTTAGCGGCCAAGGTAATTACAACGTTAACTTAAGTGTAACTATGCGCGGCGAAGTTAATAGCAGCCGTTTATGTAGCTTATTAAGCATAGATAACCGCTATTGTTCTGAGTACGGCACGCCACTTACGGCTGCTTATCAACCAGCGTATAACAATACATTTACTGATAGTCAGTTGACATTCAGTAATAGCGCGGATAATAGCAACACAGTGTCGGTTTCTCGTTTAAATGAGCAGCCAGTGCGTGATTATTCAGTTAAACCTGCATCGGTGAAAAAAGATTACCCTTCTATCCTTAATAAGAAGAAGGATCAATCGGTAGAGCTAACATTACGATCAAACGTATACGACGATGAAGTGTTTATCGATGGTGTAAGCTTTGGCTCAACACGCTTGATTACACGTTTACCGCCGGGCATTCATAACATTGAAATACGTAAACTTGGTTATAAACCTTATCAAGCACGTGTTGATTTGAATAAAGCGCAAACAATTAATGCAAATTTAGTAAAAAAGCCTAAGTCGATTGCTGCACCGACCTATACTCGAGAGCAACCAGAAGTAACAACACGCCAGGTTAGTGAAAACGTTAATGTATTAAATGCAAACGTTGAAACGCCGGTTGTCGTTATTCCTGCAGGCAAATTTAAAATGGGCGATATTAACGGCAATGGTTTAGCTAATGAACGTCCAGTAATTGAAAAAGTAATAGCAAATTCTTTCGCTATGCAAAGTAAAGAAGTAACCGTGGGTGCCTACGAAAAGTTTGTAGCAAATACAGGTTATAAAACTCAAGCGGAAAAAAATAAAGGGTGTGCGTATTATTTAAATGGCGAACCAGTATGGGAAGCAAATTTAAATTGGCGTAATCCTGGTTTTGAGCAAGGCAGTGACTTTCCTGCTGTATGTTTAACTTATAACGATGCAAAAGCTTATGCTGAGTGGTTATCTGGTCAAACAGGACAGCAATTTCGTTTACCTAACGAAGTTGAGTGGGAATACGCAGCACGTGCAGGAACTGAAACAGAATACCCTTGGGGTAACGAAATTGGTAAAAACCTAGCTAACTGTGGTTGGTGTGGTAGTGAATGGTCAAACAGACGTGCATCACCAGTAGGTTCTTTTTCTCCAAATGCATTTGGATTATACGATACCGTAGGCAATGTATGGGAATGGACCGATAAAGAATCAGGTGAGTCTGATGTAGCAGTAAGAGGCGGAGCGTGGAACTTTGCACCAAGCCTTGCTCGTGCATCTACGCGTTTAATTTTAGCGCCTGATTTTAGATCTAACTACATTGGTTTTCGCTTAGTTCGCGAACGATAAAACTCAATTAAGGAAGCTTTGCTTCCTTTTTTCACAAATTCACAAAGGCGCTGCGCTTTATATTGCTCATATAGTTGAGCATGTTAAAGTGAGGCAGCTAATATAAGAACGTATTTCAAAGGTCATCCAGCCTCATGTTTAAAAAACTCCGTGGTATTTTTTCTAACGATCTATCGATCGACTTGGGTACAGCCAATACCCTAATTTATGTAAAAGACGAAGGCATTGTATTAAATGAACCTTCTGTTGTTGCTATCCGCCAAGAGCGTGCTGGTGGACCTAAAAGTGTTGCATCTGTAGGTACAGAAGCAAAGCTTATGTTAGGTCGTACACCGGGTAATATAAAAGCGATTCGTCCAATGAAAGACGGTGTTATAGCTGACTTTTTTGTAACAGAAAAAATGTTACAACACTTCATTAAACAAGTGCATAACAATAACTTTATGCGTCCAAGTCCGCGTGTACTAATTTGTGTACCGTGTGGTGCTACTCAAGTAGAAAAACGTGCAATACGTGAATCTGCAATGGGTGCAGGTGCTCGTGAAGTTTACTTAATTGAAGAACCAATGGCAGCAGCTATTGGCGCAGGCTTACCAGTATCAGAAGCAACAGGTTCTATGGTTGTTGATATTGGTGGTGGTACAACTGAAGTTGCTATTATTTCACTTAACGGCGTTGTTTACTCATCATCTGTTCGTATTGGTGGTGATAAGTTTGACGAAGCTATCATTAATTATGTACGCCGTAACTTTGGTAGCTTAATTGGTGAAGCGACAGCTGAAAATATTAAGCATCAAATTGGCTCTGCGTTTAAAACTGATGAGCCAATCGAAATTGAAGTGCGCGGTCGTAACCTTGCAGAAGGTGTTCCGCGTTCATTCACACTTAACTCACACGAAATCCTAGAAGCTCTACAAGAGCCATTAATGGGTATTGTGAGTGCAGTAATGGTTGCGCTTGAGCAATCACCACCAGAGCTGGCATCAGATATTTCTGCGCACGGTATGGTACTTACTGGCGGTGGCGCATTGTTAAAAGATTTAGACCGTTTATTAATGGAAGAAACGGGTATTCCGGTTGTTGTTGCTGATGATCCACTTACATGTGTTGCACGTGGTGGTGGTAAAGCACTTGAAATGATCGATGTTCATGGTGGTGACGTTTTTAGTTACGACTAATGAAATTAATGTTTGGACGCACAGTCTCTTTGCAACTGCGACTTTTTGTCGCAGTGCTTTTGAGTATCGTACTCATTGTTGGAGACAGATATACGCAAGGTGGTACCGTTGTTCGTACCAGCCTCAATACCTTAGTTAGCCCACTAATTTATGTTGCCAATTTACCCTACGAATTATTTAGCTTAAGTGCTAAAAGCCTGCATACGCGAGAGCAACTTCTTACTGAAAACGAAGCGCTGAAAAAAAAGCAAATGCTACAAAGCGAGCAACTTCAGCAGTATCAATTTCTAGCCAGAGAAAATCAAAAACTACGCGCCTTATTAGGCTCATCTGCAAAACAATCAAATCGTAAAATTATTGCTCAAGTACTTTCTGTGCATTCAAATCCGTATAGCCATCAAGTTGTTATAAATCGTGGTACCACCGATGGACTTAGTGAAAGCCAAGCCGTAATTGATGAGATGGGTGTAGTAGGGCAATTAACTAAAGTAGGGTCAACTACGTCACGCGTATTACTCATGACCGACACTACGCATGCCACACCTGTGCGTATACTGCGTAACGATGTACGAACGGTTGTTGAGGGCATAGGTAAAATTAACGTCGTTAAGCTCTCTCACGTTCCGCACAGCTTAGATGTGCGAATTGGCGATGTACTTGTTACATCAGGATTAGGTGGCACATTCCCAGAGGGATACCCGGTGGCTGTAGTAACCGAAATAAATCGTGATGAAGGCCGCCCGTTTGCACAAGTTTTTGCAGAACCTATTGCGCAATTAGATCGCATTCGTTTGCTGGTTATTTTATGGCGTAATCAACAGGAGCAAATCAGCGATGATTAACCGTTATTCATTGTTAATTGCGCTAAGCATCTTTTTTGCGTTAATAATGGCATTAATGCCGCTCCCTTTTTCGTTTGAACCATTTAGACCTGACTGGGTTTTACTTGTACTTATGTATTGGTCGTTGGCAGTACCGCATCGTTTAAATATTGGTACTGCTTGGGTTGTTGGTTTATTAATAGATTTAGCATCTGGCTCACCGCTAGGTGTGAACTCGCTTACATTTTCAATATGTATATTTGTAACCGCGAGCAACTTTCAAAAAATTCGTAACTTTTCGCTTTGGCAACAAAGCTTATTAATTGGTTTGTTTTTAACGCTGTATCATTTAATGCAGTTTTGGCTAAATCACTTTTTGTTAGGGGTTTACTTTAATCCACAGTATTTATGGCCAGTAGCAACCGGAATGGTTAGTTGGTTTTGGGTGTTTTTACTACTTCGTAAATATCGCAGACATTTTAGGATCAGGTAATGACTACCGCAGTATATTTGGCATCAGCCTCTCCCCGTCGTAAAGAGTTATTAAGCCAATTAGGTGTCGAATTTACACAATTTAGTGTTGATGCAGATGAAAGCCCACTTCCAAACGAGCAACCTAGAGCACTTGTTGAGCGTTTAGCTCGCTTGAAAGCCCAAAGCGGTGTAGAGCTTGGATATACTGATCGCCCTGTACTTGGTAGTGATACCGTGGTTGTTATCGATAATGAATCACTGGGTAAACCTCGTGATAAAAACGATTTTATACACACATTAAAACGTTTATCAGGTAACACACATCAAGTACTTACCGCAGTTGCATTTGCGACGCAAAATGATGTGCTTAGCTGTGTTGTAAGCACAGATGTCACCTTTAAAACTTTAACTGATGAAGAAATAAATACCTACTGGGATTCTAATGAGCCACAAGATAAAGCCGGTGGCTACGGTATCCAAGGTTTAGGTGGTCGCTTTGTAACTCACATTGCGGGTAGCTATTTTTCTGTTGTAGGCTTACCTTTATATGAAACCGAACAATTATTAAAAACATTCTTAAGAAGGTAACATGAGTACAGAATTACTGATCAATGTCACACCGAGCGAAAGCCGTGTTGCCCTAATAGAAAACGGTGTACTGCAAGAAATACAGCTAGAGCGAATTGGTAATCTAGGTATTGTAGGCAATATTTACCTAGGAAAAATAAGCCGTGTACTTCCGGGTATGCAGGCTGCTTTTGTTGATATCGGCCTTGAAAAAGCGGCATTTTTACATGCATCCGATATTGTAAATAGTGCCTCTATTGTTGAAGGCGTAGACGACGTACCAATAAAAAAAGTACAAGACATTAGAGAGTTAGTTCGTCAAGGCCAATACATTATGGTGCAAGTGGTAAAAGATCCGCTAGGCACTAAAGGCGCAAGACTCACCACAGATATAACTATTCCTTCTCGCTATTTAGTGTTTATGCCAGATGCGACCCATGTAGGGGTTAGTCAGCGTATTGAAACTGAAGAAGAGCGCTCACGCCTTAAAAAAATAGTCGCAGAATATGGCGATGAAAATGGCAGCTTTATTGTACGTACAGCAGCCGAAGGCGCTAGCGAAGCAGAATTACGACACGATGCCGGTTTTTTAAGAAAACTGTGGGAAAAAATTACAGCTCGTCGCAAAAAAACCAGTAAGGCCAGCATCCTTCACGAAGATTTAACGCTTGCCTTTAGAACCCTACGTGACTATGTAGGCGAAGATATGGAACGCATTCGCGTTGACTCTAAACTTACTCATGAAGAGCTAAAGTTATTTACTGAAGAGTTTGTTCCACAACTGTCTCAAGTACTCGAATACTATCCAGGTGAGCGACCTATATTTGATTTGTTTGACGTTGAAAACGAAATTCAAAAAGCACTACATCGTAAAGTCACACTAAAATCTGGTGGTTATATAATTATTGACCAAACAGAAGCAATGACGACTGTTGATGTTAATACTGGTGCATTTGTGGGACATCGTAATTTAGAAGAAACAATTTTTAATACCAACGTAGAAGCAACCTCTGCAATTGCGCGCCAGCTTAGGCTGCGTAATTTAGGCGGTATTATCATTATCGACTTTATTGATATGGTAAGTGAGGATCATAAGCGCCGAGTATTACATTCACTTGAATCGGCACTCGCAAAAGATCGTACTAAAACGAATATTAATGGGCTTTCAGCGCTTGGGCTTGTTGAAATGACACGTAAACGTACACGCGAAAGCTTAGAACATATTTTATGTGATGTATGCCCGGCGTGTTCTGGTCGTGGTTCGCAAAAAACAGTTGAAACGGTTTGCTACGAAATACTACGTGAAATAGTGCGTGTTAACCGAGCATACGCTGCCGACAAGTTTATGGTGTATGCGGCGCCTGCTGTGAGCGAAGCCCTACTAAACGATGAGTATCATAACCTTGCCGAGCTTGAACTATTTATTGGTAAGCAAGTCAATATTCAAACAGAGAGCTTATACAGCCAAGAACAGTTTGATGTGGTAATGATGTAATGAAAGCAAAAGCGGTCTGTTTTTTTTGTTTTAGAAAGTTATGGCAGACCTGCGCCATAATTTTGGTATTACTGGCCGTTATTGTTTCAATTTTAAAATATACCCTCCCGTATGCAAACGAATACAAAGGTAATATAGAAAGCTATTTACACGAAAAGTTTGAAATAAGCTTATCTATCGGTGAAATATCAGCTAGTTGGCAGGGCAGTGGTCCTGCATTAGTGCTAGAAAATTTATCGTTTAAAGATAACGAAACCGCGCCAATATCACTCACCATTGCTAAAACCAGCTTAGAGCTAAATCTATGGGAAAGCTTAAAAGCACTGCAACTTAGATCTAATTATTTTGTTATTAATGGTTTTCATACCAGTGTAAATATCACCAACTTATTTAAAACCGGTGACAACGATGAAGTCTCTTTTGAGCAAAAAGAGCTGATTGAAGAACTGTTTTTGGGTAAAACGGGTCATTTTGCAATAGAAAATTCCAGTATTAACTTTGTTCTAGAAGACGGTAAAGAACGTAAGTTACTTCTCAAAAATATTGTTTGGCAAAATGAAGATGAGCAGCATCTTGGTAGTGGGAGCTTAGCACTGCCGGGTATTTCGGTCGGTGATTTTGATGCGCGCATAGCACTCACTGGCGATACCCTAGAGCAAGTTGCGGGCGACATTTATGTGCAGGCTAACAAAGTCGATGTATCTAACTGGTTAGCGCAATATATAAATACGCAAAAGCAACAACTGCATAGCGATATTAATTTACAAGCGTGGCTAAAACTAGATAAAGGTTTTGTAAGCGATATAAAAATGCAGTGGCTACCAAGCTTTGTGCGTTGGCAGCGAGAAGAGCAAAGCCAACAAGTTAGCTTGAGTGAAGGTGGATTCCATCTATATCCCGAGCAAAATAGATGGCACTTAAAAAGCACCGGTTTAACATTTAATAGTAACGATAAAGCATGGCCAAGTTTAGAGTTTGAAGCTCAACTAGGTGCGACAAATGAAGTGTGGCTCCATCAAGTTGATTTTGAGTTACTGAGTAACCTAGCAGGGCTAAGTAATTTTAATGCACTTGAACCATTTTTAGAGCGCCAACCTAGCGGGCAAATAGATCAAGCTTATTTAAATTTTTCTAATGCACAGCAATGGCAATTATGGTTTGAGGCTGACAATATTGGTTGGCAAGAATTAAGATCGGTACCTGCAGCACAAGGACTTAGAGTAAATGGTTTACTTAATCAAAGTAGTGGTCGAATAAATTTATTTGGCGAAAATGGCACATTAGTTACAGGCGAAAGCTTTAGTAACGACATAAATTATAATCAGCTAAATGTAGAGCTAGATTTAGCTAAGCGAGATGATGGCTGGCATATAAGTAGTGACAATATATGGTTTGATAATGATGAAGTCACTCTTGCTGCAGAATTAAAAATTAGTCTAACAGATGATCCTCGATTAGATCTTTACGCTGAAGCCTTCGCCCCA
This sequence comes from Pseudoalteromonas sp. S8-8, assembly GCF_000497875.1. Lineage (NCBI taxonomy): Bacteria > Pseudomonadati > Pseudomonadota > Gammaproteobacteria > Alteromonadales > Pseudoalteromonadaceae > Pseudoalteromonas > Pseudoalteromonas sp. S8-8. The sequence continues at coordinate 123,378 of NZ_AUTR01000020.1, read as the reverse complement.
GATGCCAAAATTGCAGGTCATTACTTCCCATTAAAAGCGATGAGCCCTGAGCTCGTTAGCTATTTAAATGGCGCAATTAAAGGCGGAGAAGTATCTAAAGCACAAGTCTTATTTGCAGGTCCTTTATCTGGTTTTCCATTCACCGATGGTAGTGGCCAGTTTGGTGTATTAGCGCAAATAGACAACGCAACCTATGAGTTTGATCCTGATTGGCCTTTGGTCACCAATGCCGATGTACAGCTACATTTTGATAATGAGCGTATGGACATATATAGCCAGCAAGGTAAGTTGGTTAATTTAGATATTGGTAATAGTGTACAGGTAAGCATTGCAGATTTAATGCATGCTGATGAACTTATTGTGCAAATTGATAAAAAAGCACAAATGGAAAAGTTACATGACTTTTTTGCAGCGACACCTATTGCTAAACCTCTTGCTGAAATTTTTAAAGTTGTGCAGGGCAAAGGCGAAGCCGATGCCAGTATTGAGCTTTTAGTAGGCTCAAAATTTAAAGGTGGAGCCAGTGTTAGCGGCAAGGTTAATTTAAATGACTTGCCAGTATTTATAGCAACACCAGGTATTGAATTTAAAAACTTAACTGGCGAGCTTAATTTTAAAAACGACAATATCACACTTAAAAATGCGACTGCGAAGTGGTTGGGCATGCCGCTAACTATTAATTACAGCAGTAAAAGTGATGCAAAAAATTACCAAGCAAACATAGATATAAACGCCAAAATTGACGCCGATACACTAATAGATAGTGGACAAGGTATATTAAAAAATTATTTAAGCGGGCAAAGTGATGTTGATATTGGCTTAGTACTTAATTTTACCGAGCAAGGCTTTAATTACCGTGCACAGGTAAACTCAGAACTACTTGGCTTAACGAGTAACTTACCCGCACCTTATAATAAAAATAGCGAACAAGTGTGGGCGCTTGATGCAGTAGTACAAGGTGATGATATTTCTAATCTCTTTACAGCAAACGCTAATCAACAGTTTTACTTTAATGCTATTTTAGAAAATGGTAAATCACAGTTTAGTAATGTCCATTTTGTGCTCGGAAAACAAGATTTAGGATTAAACCAAAAAGATTTAAGCGTAAATATAAATCTTGAACAGAGTGAACTAGTGCCTTGGTTTGATCTGATTGATCAAATAATTAAAGCGGGTAAAGCAAACCCAGATCAAGAATCAAAAGGGATTATGCCACCACTTAATGAGGTGGTCGCAAATATAGGTTTACTTGATGCGAGTAACATCATTTTTAATGATTTTGAAATGCGTTTAGCACCATCAAAAGACGATTTATACCTAAAGTTAAATGCTAAAGAACTTAGAGCTGGGGTTTTTATCCCTATATCACAGCCTAGCCAGCCCATACGAGTTAATGCCGATTACTTAAGGCTTAATTTTGCACCGCACAATGAGCAAGCACTTGAAATAACAGATGTACTTCCTGAGAAAGACTTGAGCTGGCTTACTAAAATACCTGCCATTGAGTTTGAATGTAGTGATTGTAAAATTGACCGCTACCAACTTGATAAAGTGAGTGCGTCATTATTAGGTGATGGAGAGCGTTTATCAATATCAGAACTTGTAGTCGATAAAGGCGATCATGTACTGCGCACTAAAGGGCAGTGGCAAAATGGATTAACAACGCTAAGTGGCGAGCTTAAAAGTGATGACATAGGCGCACTGTTTGGTGAGTTTGATATAACCTCCGCGATTAAAGATTCAAAAGCCGATCTAAATTATGATCTTACTTGGCAAGCAGCACCTTATGATTTTGATGTGAAAAGTTTAAGTGGCGAGATAGCTTGGGATTTAGGAGAAGGTCACTTAACTGAAGTTAGCGATGGCGGGGCACGCGTATTTTCGCTGTTGAGCCTTGATTCATTAGTACGCAAGCTGAAACTTGATTTTAGAGATGTATTTTCAAAGGGCTTCTTTTACAACAGCATGCAAGGCTCTATGCAGTTAGAAAACGGCATTGCTTACACTAAAGATACCAAAATGGACGGCGTACCCGCCGATTTAACCATTAAAGGTTATGCAAATTTAAACACGCTTGATATAGATTACGACCTTGCTGTAGCGCCACAAGTAACTTCAAGCATTCCGGTTATAGTTGCATGGATGGTAAACCCAGTAACTGGGCTTGCTGCCTTAGCGATTGATAAAGTTATTCATTCTGCGCGCGTCATCTCAGAGATCAATTTTAAAGTAACGGGTAAAATGAACGATCCTATTGTTCAAGAACTCGACAGAAAAAGTCGTGAAGTTACACTACCTCAAGCTGCGCAAAATCAGCCACAAGCATCAGTCGATTTAAAACTTAAAGATGCACAAGTAACAGTAACGCAATGAACAAAACAGCAAGCATAAGCACACCCACAATAGTTGCCCTACAAATGTGTTCAGGGCTAAACCCTGATGACAACATAACAAACTTAAAGCGCGCACTTAAAACTCTGCCAGCAACAAGACCATTACTTGTTTGCTTGCCTGAGGCTTTTTTAGTGTTTAGTAAAACTGGTAACGATACGTTACGTGTTGCTAAGCAAGTTGAGCAATACAAATTACAACTTAGTGAATTGTGCCAACACCATAATATTTGGTTAAATGCAGGCACAATGCCTGAGCCATTTAACGAACATAAGTATTACGCAGCATCGCACTTATATAATAATCAAGGCGAGCTGGTTGCAACGTATAACAAAATACATTTATTTGATGTAACCGTAGATGATAAAACAGGTAGCTATCGAGAGTCAGATTTTACCCAAGCAGGTCGCGATGTAGTGGTTGTCGATTCTCCCTTTGGTAAAATTGGCTTAACAGTATGTTATGATCTGCGCTTTAGTGGCTTATTTAACGAACTAGTACGCCAAGGCGCCGATATTATTTTAGTACCCAGTGCATTTACAGTCCCTACAGGGCAAGCGCATTGGCAACCGCTATTAGCAGCTCGCGCAATAGAAACACAATGTTATGTAGTTGCAGCAGCTCAGTACGGTACACATGAAAATGGCCGACAAACATATGGCCACAGTATTATTATTTCACCTTGGGGAAGTATCCTGAGTGAATTGCCAACAGGCACCGGTTTTATAAGCTGCAACGCAGATTTAGACCAGTTACAAAAAATTAGACGAGATATGCCCGTGCAGTCTCATCAACGATTTAGAGAGCATTTATTATGAATTCGGTTGAACAGCATTTACTACACGACAGCCAGCTAAATAGAGAAGAGCTCGAAAAAACGCTCGCTTACATACATCAGCATAAAGTGGATTACGCCGATTTATATTTTCAATCTAGCCACCACGAATCATGGGTGCTTGAAGATGGCTTAGTTAAAGAAGGCTCTTATAACGTTGAACGTGGAGTTGGTGTACGTGCTGTAAGCGGCGAAAAAACAGGTTTTTCTTACTCTGATGCAATAAATCTTGAAGCACTTAATAAAGCGGCTACAGCGGCTCGTAGCATCGCAGATGCTGGCGAAGATAGAGCGATTAAAGTATTTAGTGATGTTAAAGCTAAAGAGCAGTTTGCACCGCATCAGCCAATTTCGAGTATGAGCGATACCGACAAGGTGAGTTTATTACGCGAACTTGAAAACTATATTCGTGAACTAGCACCCGATGCAGAGCAAGTAATTAGTTCAATGTCGGCGGTATACGAAGAAGTATTAATCGCAGCAAGTGACGGTACGTTTGCCACCGATATTCGCCCGCTTATTCGTTTAAACTGCTCAGTGCTGCTTGAAAAAAATGGTCGCCGTGAACGCGGTGGCGCAGGTGGTGGTGCACGTTTAGATTATGGTTACTTTAAAGAGCTTGTTGATGGTAAACCACGTTGGATGGAATTTGCTGAAGAAGCTGTACGCCAAGCTAAAGTAAATCTTGAAGCTATTGATGCACCTGCAGGCACGATGGAAGTTGTACTTGGTAATGGTTGGCCTGGCGTGCTTTTACACGAAGCAGTAGGGCATGGACTTGAAGGCGACTTTAACCGCAAAGGCGCGTCTGCGTTTAGTGGTAAAGTGGGCCAAAAAGTAGCATCTGAGCTGTGTACTGTTGTTGATGATGGCACCATGGCCGATCGCCGTGGGTCACTTAATGTGGATGATGAAGGCACACCAGCCGCTTACAACGTACTCATCGAAAACGGTATTTTAAAAGGCTATATGCAAGATAAGCTAAACGCGCGTTTAATGGGTGTAAATCCTACCGGTAACGCACGTCGTGAGTCTTATGCGCATTTACCAATGCCTCGCATGACTAACACCTACATGTTAGGTGGTGAGCACAGCCAAGCCGATATTATCAGCTCAGTAAAAAAAGGTGTATTCGCGCCTAACTTTGGCGGCGGACAAGTTGATATAACGTCAGGTAAGTTTGTATTTAGCGCATCAGAAGCGTATTTAATCGAAAATGGTAAAATTACCCAACCAATTAAAGGCGCAACGCTTATTGGTAATGGCCCAGAAGTAATGCAGCAAATATCTATGGTTGGTAACGACTTAGCACTTGATAAAGGTGTTGGTGTTTGTGGTAAAGATGGTCAAAGCGTACCGGTAGGCGTAGGCCAACCAAGCCTTAAAATTGATCAGTTAACAGTCGGTGGTACAGCTTAAATATTACTCAAGCGCGAAGTGAATTCGTACCTACGTGCTTGATGTTTATTGTAGGTGAGGTTTTACACCTCGCTTTTTACTTTTAAGCAGGGCTCTATACGCGAAGTTAATTCGCACTTATATGCTTGATGTTTATTGTAGGTGAGGTTTTATACCTCGCTTTTTAAATATAGACTTAGAAATAGAGCGCGAAATAAATTCGCACCTACGATTTGCATTCTTACTTTGGGTAGGTGAGGTTTTACACCTCGCTTTTTAAATACAGACTTAGAAATAGAGCGCGAAATAAATTCGCACCTACGATTTGTATTTTTACTTTGTGTAGGCGAGGTTTATGCCTCTCCTTCACCTTCTTTATTTTTTTCAGCCTCTTTGTACCATAACGCAAAAAAGCACTCTGTTAATTTATGCTCTATCTCAAGCGCTTTTTCTGTCGGGCAAAACAAGGTAAAGCTTGCTTTAAATTCACCTAAATCGGTTGTACCAAAGTGAATTACCGGCTCTGGGCCAGATATTTTTGCATCAAGTTTACGCTCAATCATCGAATTATAACGGCTTGCTACTTCTTGAAACTCTTCGCAATACAGCTTAGCTTGCTCAGTTAATGTGTCGTGAATAGGGTACGGGTTAAAGCTCTCTCTTCGGACAATAATAAAATGATGTGTAACAAAGCGTTTTACAAAGTTTAAGTTTTTAATAGAACTGGTAATCAGCTTATTATTAGGTATGTATATGGTTTTTCTCGAAAATTGATAAGTATGTATATCAATTTCATGCATGGTTGTTTTAATCCAATCAGTTTCAGCTACTTCACCAAAGTAATCACCTACTTGTATCCAATCTCCGACTCTAAACGGGCGGGTTGTTACGAGGTAAAAAAAGCCTATTACACACTGAATAAACTCACGCGTTGCAAGCACAATCGCCACAGCAAAAGCAGCAATAGAAAGTGCAAAGTTTTGAATTTCGGTAGACCACACAAACAGCAGCGATATCATCATTACAAAATTAATAAAATGCTTAATATTGTGTGCGATATAACGAATATCTTTTTCTTTTTTTTCTGCGCGATTTTTAGCCAGCTTATCAACAAGTACTTTTAGTACAAATGCAATTGTGATCATTACAATTGAAAGAAGAAACGGATGCAGCAATATATCTTTAGTCATAATATCCAATTAAACGCGAGTTGATAAAAACAGGCTCAGTATATTGATTTATTAAACCAATTAGCAAATTTAGTGCAAAAAAGTAACCAATAAAAATGGAGCGACGCTATTGAGTTACTTCATCAGTGCAATGTTTGTGATTTTTAGCCATTCTTTTTCGGCATATGAGTACAAGCTCAATGGCTGAAATAAGGATTAGAGTATAGCCAAGCGTTTCTATACCTTCTTCAACAATGTTTTTTACCGCACGTACATAGTCATCACCCATTACTGAATGCCAAAATGCGCCTTTGCCCATCATTCGCGAAAATGCGAGTAAAGTAACCATGCCTGATAAGCAAATTCCATAACTAGGAGTGAGGCTATAGGCTTTTAAAGAGTTAAAAATACTTCCTCTGTTTGTTATTAAATAAACAAACACGCCAGCTAAAATTGAATAGACGATACTTTGCCAAGCGCCATCAAAAAAGTATAAGTCGAGGTAGGTATCAAACTCTCTTACAAACATCATTGCCGATAACGCAGCAAGTAATACTGCCGGTATTTTGAGTTGAAAGTTAATTCGCGAAGCATAGAAAAACAAAATACAGCTTAAAAAAGTTAAAACATCTTGCATATGTTCAGTAAGAGTTTCTTCACTGTAAAGTGCATACTGTTTTAATTCAAAGCCTTCAAGTTGAATTAAATGAGCAACACCCGCTAGGCATAATAAATAAATAAAAGATCGCAGTAAAAACATAAATAACCAAGAGAAACTATAAATGCGCGGGATTCTAATCGTTAAAATGCTTTAAAGCCAAAACAAAATTTAAACTTTTAATCTTTTTATCGGTCTAAAATTTTTACTGTTAAAATAATGGCTTAGATGTTTTTTTAATGTTGAATGGATGTTTTTAATGTGACGTTCTAAGTAGTTTGTTGTGCAAAATATAACAAGCATTAAAAAGCCCTTACTATTTACTTAGCAAGGGCTTTTTATAATTGAGAACTTAGAGTTTAGCGCCTAGCGCATCGTTACAAATTCTTCCGAGCCTGTCGGGTGAATAGCCACAACGGCATCAAAATCAGCTTTAGTTGCGCCCATTTTCATGGCAACGGCAAAACCTTGAATCATTTCATCAACCGCAAAACCAATACCATGTAGACCAACTACTTTTTCGTCAGGGCCGGCACATACAAGTTTCATTTTACAAGGCTGGCGATGTTTAGTTACCGCTGTGTACATAGCCGTAAAACCAGATTGGTAAATTTTAACGTTTTCTTCGCCGTACTGAGAAATAGCTTCTTGCTCAGTTAAACCAATAGTACCAATAGGTGGATGACTAAATACAACAGTAGGAACTAAGCTGTAATCCATTTTTAAATCATCTGGTAGTTCTTTATTAAATAAACGCTCAGATAAAGTACGCCCTGCTTTAACTGCTACCGGTGTAAGTTCAATACCATTTTCGATGATATCGCCAACCGCGTATACATTTTTAGCTGTGGTATTTTGATACTCATCAACTTTTACAAAACCACTGCTGTTTACTTCTACGCCCGCTGCTGCAACGTTAATAGCATTGGTTGTTGGCTCGCGGCCAATGGCCCAAATAACTTGATCAACGTTATGAGTTTTGCCGTTATCTAAATGTAGTGTTACAGAGCCATCATCTTCTTTTACCAATTTATTTGGTACAGAGTGAGTATGTAAAGTAGGGCCTTCGGCAGCCATTACTTCAACAAGCGTATCTACAATATATGGGTCAAAACTACGAAGTGGTGCATGCTTACGTACAAATAAATGTGTCTCAGTACCTAAACCATGTAATACACCAGCAAGCTCAACGGCTATGTAGCCTGCGCCTATTACTGCAACGCGTTTAGGTTGCTCTTTTAATTCAAAAAAGCCATTTGAATCGATACCGTGTTCAGCACCTTCAATATGCGGAATGCTTGGGCGACCACCTACTGCAATTAATATATGATCGGCTGTGTAGTGCTCGCCGTTTACTTCAACTGTTTTATTATCTACAAATTTAGCAAAGCCTTTAATTACAGTAACGCCATTGCTAGCAAGGCCACTGTCGTAACCTTTATGAATTCGGCCTATGTAGGCTTCACGGCTTTCTACTAACTTGCTCCAATCAAAGCCTTTAACTTCAACATTAAAGCCGTAATCTGGGGCATATAAATTAATTGCTTCAGCAACCTGAGCACCGTGCCACATTACTTTTTTAGGTACACAGCCCACGTTTACACACGTGCCGCCCATGTGTTTTGCTTCTATAAGTGCTACTTTAGCGCCACGCATTGCCGCTCTATTTGCAGAGGCAATACCACCACTGCCACCACCGATTGCAATATAATCAAAGTGTTGTGTCATTTTATGTCCTTAGGCGTTGAGTTTTATGCGCATTAGCATAACATTAAGTTTTAAAAATAAAGAGTGTTTAGGTGACCTATGTTTAGTAAAAAAACATTCGAATTTCTTGCCCAGCTTGATCAAAACAATAATAGAGACTGGTTTAACGACCATAAATCACAGTATGAGGAATACGTAAGAGAGCCCGCTTTAGATTTCATTAAGCAAATGCAAGCACCACTTGCTGAGGTTTCTAGCCATTTTGTCGCATCAGATAAAAAAGTCGGCGGTAGTTTAATGAGAATCCATAAAGACGCGCGTTTTAGTAAAGATAAAACCCCATATAAAATTAATGTAGGAATTCAATTTCGCCATTTTATGGGAAAAGACGTACACGCCCCAGGGTTTTACTTTCACTTAGCAAATGACGAATGTTTTGTAGGTGCTGGTATTTGGCGACCAGAATCAAAGGCGCTTAACGCAATTAGAACCTGCATAGATGAAAACCCAAATAGCTATAAAAAAGCAATTTATGATGAGCAATTTAAATCTATATTTGAAATGTCAGGAGAGTCGCTAAAACGCCCACCAAGAGGTTTTGAAAAAGAGCACCCCTTAATAGATGAGCTCAAACGAAAAGACTTTATAGCCATTAGCCCACTTACTCAAAAGCAAATATGCAGTAATAACCTAGTTGATACGGTGTTAGAACGTTATAAAGTGGCCGACTCATTAATGGGTTATTTGTGTTTTGCTCTGGAGCAACCTTATTAAAATTACACAACTTAAAAGCGGCTGAGTTGTTTTTTTACTTTTAGACCCAATTTAAAACGTAATGCATTAACGCAAAGAGAGTATTTATGAGCAACCCACTAATTGGCCTTGAAGGCTTACCACCATTTTCAAAAATAAAGCCTGAGTACGTAGTACCAGCACTAAAAGACGGTATCGAGCTTTGTCGTAAAGCCATTGATGACGTGTTAGCTAAAGGCTCGTACACGTGGGATGACTTAGTATTACCCCTTGAAGAAGCCGACGATAAATTATCGCGCATGTTCTCCCCTGTATCGCACTTAAATTCAGTAATGAATAACGACGAATTACGCGAAGCTTACGAGCAGTGCTTACCGTTAATATCTGAATATTCAACATTTGTAGGTCAGCATCAAGGTTTATACAACGCGTATAATACGCTTTATAACAGTGACGAATTTAAAACGCTGACTACAGCACAACAAAAAACAATTACTAATGCGCTACGCGATTTTAAATTATCGGGTATTGCTCTGGCGGCAGAGCAGCAAAAACGCTACGGCGAAATTAGCGCGCGTTTATCAGAACTTGCCTCAAAATTTGGTAACAACGTAATGGATGCCACACTTGCTTGGCACAAACATATTACTGATGAGAGTGATTTAGCAGGCTTGCCAGAATCTGCTTTAGCACTTGCAGCTGACACAGCAAAAAGTAAAGAATTAGATGGTTGGTTATTTACACTCGATTTCCCGTCGTATTTACCAATAATGGCTTACGCAGATAACCGCGAATTACGCAAAGAAACTTACACCGCGTTTTCTACGCGCGCATCAGATCAAGGCCCTAACGCCGGTGAGTTTGATAACTCTGATATTATGAGCGAGGAGCTTGCGCTTCGTCATGAACTTGCACAGTTACTAGGGTTTAACAGCTACGCTGAAAAGTCACTGGCGACTAAAATGGCCGAAACACCAGAACAAGTATTCTCATTTTTAGAAGACCTAGCAGCTAAATCAAAACCACAAGCAGAGCAAGAAGTGGCCGAGCTAAAAGCCTATGCTGAGCAAAAACACGGTATTTCTGAATTAGAAGCATGGGATTTTGGTTACTACAGCGAAAAGCTTAAGCAAGAAAAGTATGCAATTTCAGACGAAGTACTACGTCCTTACTTCCCAGCAAATAAAGTGCTTAGCGGCTTATTCGAAACCGTTAATCGCTTATTTGGTATTAGCGTAAAAGAAGTTACTGACTTTGATACTTATCACAAAGATGTACGCTTTTTTGAAATTGTAGATAGTAGCAATACTCTACGCGGACGTTTTTATCTCGATTTATATGCACGCGACCACAAACGTGGCGGCGCGTGGATGGATGACTGTATGGGTCGTAAAGTACGCGCTAACGGCGAATTACAAACTCCAGTGGCTTATTTAGTGTGTAACTTTAATAAGGCGGTTGGCGATAAACCTGCGCTGTTTACTCATGACGAAGTAACTACTTTATTTCATGAGTTTGGTCATGGTATTCACCACATGCTTACACAAGTTGATGCCGCGCCAGTGGCTGGCATTAATGGTGTAGCGTGGGATGCGGTAGAGCTTCCTAGTCAGTTTTTAGAAAACTGGTGTTATGACGAAGAAGCCCTGAGCTTTATTTCAGGTCATTATGAAACGGGTGAGCCGTTACCTAAAGAGTTACTTGATAAATTACTAGCGGCTAAAAACTATAACTCAGGCGTACAAATGCTACGTCAAATTGAGTTTTCGTTATTCGATTTTAAAATCCATAACGATTACAAAGTGGGTGAGCAATGCCAAATTCAAGCAGTACTAAACGATGTACGTAGCCGCACATCAATCGTTAAACCGCCTGAGTTTAACCGTTTTCAAAATGGTTTTAGCCATATTTTTGCCGGTGGTTATAGTGCAGGTTACTACTCGTATAAATGGGCTGAAGTACTTTCTGCTGATGCATTTTCTAAATTTGAAGAAGAAGGTATTTTTAACGCTGAAACAGGGCAAGCCTTCATGCAAAATATTTTAGAAAAAGGCGGCAGTGAAGAGCCAATGGAATTATTTAAAAAGTTCCGTGGTCGTGAGCCAAATGTCGACGCGTTACTTCGCCATAGCGGTATTGCTGTTTAAAAATTAATATTTAGCACAAACCAAATTAAAGCGCCTTAATGGCGCTTTTTTATTATTTTAAAATTATTATCTAATAATTTTTAGTAATTTTATCCTACCGTACTATGCTTTTAGCACACCTAATAAAATGGACTAAGGCATGGCAAAGTTGGTATTGGCAATTGATGACGACAAGTATGTTCATCATATAATTGAAGAGTCTTTAGCAGGGTTTTGTAAAATAATTCATGCAAAAGATGGCGATGAAGGATTAAGGCTAACCAATAAATACAACCCAGATATTATTTTACTCGATATTGAAATGCCAGGTATGTCAGGTTATGACGTATGTAAAACAATAAAGCAAAGTCAAAATACTCAAGATATTCCCGTTATGTTTCTCTCATCTAAAATAGAGCTAAGCGATCGGGTAAAAGGTTATAGCGTCGGCGCATCTGATTACATTACAAAACCTTTTAATGCAGAAGAGCTAATAGCGCGAATAAAGGTACTTTACGAATATAGGCAAAAATGCGCAAAACTAAAATTGGATATAGTAAAAGCGAATAAAACAGCTGAAATGGCAATGACAGAGTCAGGCGATATGGGGCGTATAATGCGCTACGTTGGACAAAGTTATCACGCTAATAACTTTCAATCGTTGAGTGAATACTTTTTTACCTTTTTTGCTCCTTTAAATTTAGATGTTGTGATGGTGTTTTGGTATCAAGGAAAAGGTATTTTTTACAGCCAGCAAAGTGGTGTTTGCCCGTTAGAGCAAGAGCTGCTTGAGCAACATCGAAATGCTCAACGATTTGTTGATATTGGTAGCAGCACTATCATTAATTACCCCAAAGTGTCCCTTTTGATAAAAAATATGCCAGTTGATAACGATGCTTTGTATGGGCGCTACAAAGATCTGTTCCCGCATATATTAGAAGTAACCAACGAGAAGGTTGTTACCATGGAAAGAAGCGAAAGCAGTTATGAGCAGGCAGCTCAAATAAGTACAGCCCTTCTAGATATTGTTAAGCAGTTAACTACACAAAATATAGAGCAAAACAAAAGTACTAAAGTATTTATAGAGCAGCTACATGAGCTTGACTGCGCCATTAAGCTACAACAAACACAAGCAAATCCTGCCGATCTCACCTTATATATATCTCAATTAGATCAAACAATGCAGTTATTTGTATCGGCTAATAGCGATTTAGCCTTTATCAAATATCAGCTTAAACAAGTTGCCGAAAGCCGCAATGAACTTATATCTAATTTACGTACTAAAACGGAAGCCGCAAAGGTTAATCCGAATCATCATAGTGATATAGAGCTATTTTAGTGCTTTAAAGTAAAGCGGTTGATATACTACAGACGTATTTTATCGTCGGAGTTTATTGTGGTTATTCAGTGTGCTTTTAAAGAGTTACGTCCTTATTTAAATGAATTAGAAACACGCTTTGGTTTAGCCCAATGGGCGCAAAATTGCAGTGGCTTTAGCTTACATTACGATGATAAAGGGTTAAGCCTATTTAAAACCGACGAGCCTAAACTAGGCGCAATTAATGTTGATTTTGTAACCGGTGCTGCCGCCCATAGGCGTAAGTTTGGCGGTGGTAAAGGGCAAGCTATAGCTAAAGCGGTTGGCTTAAACAAAGGTGCAACACCTGTTGTACTTGATGCTACCGCAGGCCTTGGGCGAGACGGCTTTGTACTTGCCTCGCTAGGGTGCAAAGTCATATTACATGAACGTCATCCGGTTGTTGCAGCCCTTTTATACGATGGTTTAAAGCGAGCCTATAGCGATATTGAAATTGGTTTGTGGATGAAAGAAAACATGAGCCTAATATTTGGCTCAAGCCATACTTTGCTCTCTCAATGCGAAAGCATGCCTGATGTTGTTTATTTAGATCCCATGTTCCCGCATCGCGAAAAATCAGCATTAGTCAAAAAAGAAATGCGCGTGTTTCAAGAGCTTGTTGGTGCAGACAACGACGCTGACGACCTACTTAATTTTGCCTATCCACTTGCCAGTAAGCGTGTCGTTGTAAAGCGCCCCGATTACGCTCCATTCTTAAACGAAAAAACCCCAAGTATGCAGATCAAAACCAAAAAGAACCGTTTTGATGTCTATGTAAAAGCGGCAATGGTTTAAGCATCAAAACAAATCGGCGTTATATCCCTAGAACTTATCCATGTAAGAATCGTTATATTGGGTTTGATCATAGGATCTAGCCTTTTGAATCTAGGATCTTATTACATTTTCATGTTAGAATTTGCGCAATTTTTTGGCATAGCAAAGTAGCACAGTAATGATCTTAGATGATATTCGCATTGTTTTAGTTAACACGTCACATTCCGGCAATATTGGTTCGGCGGCTCGCGCCATGAAAACCATGGGTTTATCAAAACTTTATTTAGTTGATCCTGCTTGCGAAATAGACAGCCAAGCAAGTGCATTAGCTGCAGGCGCAACTGATGTTTTAGGCAATGCAGTTATTGTAGGAACCGTTGAAGAAGCTATCGCTGACTGTACATTAACGATTGGCACAAGTGCGCGTTCTCGTACGCTTTCGTGGCCAATGGTTGAACCACGTGAATGTGGTGAAAAGCTCGTTGCTGAAGCCGTAAATGGTCCTGTAGCGCTAGTATTTGGTCGTGAAAACAGTGGTTTAACTAATGAAGAATTACAGCTTTGTAATTACCATGTATGTATTCCTGCTAACCCAGAGTACAGCTCGCTTAATTTAGCTATGGCCGTACAAACACTTAGCTACGAAACTCGCATGGCATTTTTAAATCAACAACCTAAAAAGGTTGAAGAAGACGATGCAGTTTACCCAAGCTCAAAGCAAACTGAGCTGTTTTATGATCACCTTGAAGACACGTTGTTTAAAACAGGTTTTATCATCAAGCAACACCCTGGTTTAGTTATGACTAAATTGCGCCGTTTGTTTAACCGAGCTCACCCTGAAGATGCTGAAATGAATATTTTACGCGGTATTCTCACCTCAATTAATAAGGCTATCCCTAAGTAACTTAGGTATAGCTATTAGTTATAAAAGACCTAGACTAATTAACGCGCTAATACTTGACTAAATTACTCAGGTAATTACAATGGCTGTAATACTTGACCAAAGAGGTCAAGTATTGAAAATTTGTTAACTCTACAATTTAAAAGTAAGAGTTTCTAAATCAAATTTTTATCAAGTGATAATACTTGACTAATTTACTCTGGTAATTAAAATTTGCACTCTTTTGTGCAGGGGGCGTTATGAAGTTAACATCAAAAGGCAGATATGCCGTTACAGCTATGCTGGATGTTGCACTACACACAGGTGTAGGTCCTGTAGCCCTTGCTGATATTTCACAAAGACAAGAAATTTCTTTGTCTTACCTTGAACAATTATTTGCTCGTTTACGTAAAAATGGCCTAGTAAGTTCTGTTCGTGGACCTGGTGGTGGTTATTTACTAGGGCGTGAAGCGAGCGTTATCTCTGTTGGCGATATTATTAGCGCCGTAGACGAATCGGTCGATGCAACACGTTGCCAAGGTGCCGATACCGGCTGTCAGAGTGGTATGCGTTGTTTAACACATAATTTGTGGTCAGACTTAAGCGCACGCATAGAAGAATTTTTGAATAATATTACCCTTGCTGAATTGGTGGAAAAATCAGATGTGAAAGAAATAGCATCGCGCCAAGATAACAGTATTAATAATGCAATTAAGCAGTTGGAAAACATTCAAGTAAGCTGTCAACTTTAAGGTTGACCTGCAGCGGAGAGAGAAATGAAGTTACCGATTTATTTAGATTACGCAGCGACCACGCCTGTTGACGAACGTGTTGCTAAAGAAATGATGCAATGCCTGACAATGGACGGTAAGTTTGGTAATCCTGCGTCACGCTCACACCGTTTTGGTTGGCAAGCAGAAGAAGCTGTTGACCAAGCACGTACAGATATTGCTGATTTAATTAATGCAGACCCACGTGAAATTGTTTTCACATCGGGTGCAACAGAATCAAATAACCTTGCTATTAAAGGTGCAGCACAGTTTTACAAGAAAAAAGGTAAGCACGTTATTACCGCTAAAACTGAGCATAAAGCTGTAATCGACACATGTCGTGAGCTTGAGCGCCAAGGTTTTGAAGTAACTTACATGGACGTTGAAGAAAACGGCCTACTTGATTTACAAAAACTTGCCGACACAATGCGTGACGACACAGTACTTGTAAGCATCATGCACGTTAATAACGAGCTAGGTGTAATTCAAGATATCGCGACTATTGGCGAAATGTGTCGCGAACGTAAAATTATGTTCCACGTAGATGCCGCGCAAAGCGCGGGTAAAGTATTAATCGACGTGCAACAGCTTAAAGTTGATTTTATGTCGTTCTCTGCACATAAAGTGTATGGCCCTAAAGGTGTTGGCGCACTTTACGTTCGTCGTAAACCACGTGCTCGCCTTGAAGCGCAAATGCACGGTGGCGGACATGAACGCGGTATGCGTTCTGGTACACTAGCTACTCACCAATTAGTGGGTATGGGTACTGCGTTTAAAATTGCTAAGCAAGATTTCGAAAAAGATCACGCACACATCAGCGCCTTACGTAATCGTTTAATCGACGGCATTATGGCTGATATGGACGAAGTATACTTTAACGGCACGCAAGACCAATCAGTACCTGGCATTGTAAATATCAGCTTTAACTTTGTTGAAGGTGAGTCGTTACTTATGGCAGTAAAAGACATTGCAGTATCGTCAGGTTCAGCCTGTACATCTGCAAGCTTAGAGCCTTCTTATGTATTACGTGCACTTGGCCGTAACGACGAATTAGCACATAGCTCAATTCGTTTTAGTATTGGTCGCTTTACTACCGAAGAAGAGATTGATTACACCGTCGAATTAATGAAAAACTCTATCGGTCGCCTACGTGAGATGTCTCCACTTTGGGAGATGCATCAAGAAGGTATTGATTTAGATTCAGTTGAATGGGCTCACCACTAATAGTGTGAGCACATACCCTAGCAGGTAATGAGGATAGAATAATGGCTTATAGTGATAAAGTAATCGACCACGTAGAAAACCCACGTAACGTAGGTACTCTAGATAAGAATGATCCGTCAGTGGCAACGGGTATGGTAGGCGCACCAGCATGTGGTGACGTAATGAAATTGCAAATTAAAGTATCTGCCGAAGGCGTTATTGAAGATGCAAAATTCAAAACCTACGGTTGTGGTAGCGCAATTGCTTCATCTTCACTTGTAACAGAGTGGGTTAAAGGCAAAACGCTAGACGAAGCAGCTACAATTAAAAACACTGATATCAGTGCAGAGCTTGAATTACCACCAGTGAAAATTCACTGTTCAATTTTAGCCGAAGACGCAATTCAAGCAGCAATTGCAGACTACAAAAGCAAACAAGCGAAGTAAGAAGAGAAACTCATGGCAGTGACATTGACAGATGCGGCAGCAAACCGCGTACAATCATTTTTAGCAAACCGCGGTAAAGGTTTAGGCCTGCGCGTTGGCATTAAAACGACGGGCTGTTCAGGTCTTGCTTATGTACTTGAGTTTGTTGACGATTTAAACGAAGACGATGAAACTTTTGCGGCTAAAGGTGTAACATTAATTGTTGACGCTAAAAGCTTAGTTTACATCGATGGCACAGAGCTCGACTACACTAAAGAAGGCTTAAATGAAGGGTTTAAATTTAGAAACCCTAATCAAGCAGATGAGTGTGGTTGTGGCGAAAGCTTTACCGTTTAAGCTTAAAATATCTTTGTAGTATAAATAAGCCCTGCCAGTTAATGTAGGGCTTTGTTATTTCTGAATATTATTGGTTGAAGTTATGCGTTACTTTGAATTATTTGCAGTCCCCGTTGATTACAATATTGATTTAGCAACGGTTAACAAGCACTACTTGGAATTACAGCGTACTGTACATCCAGATCGCCACGCTAATGCGAGCAGCCGCGATAAGTTAATGGCAGTGCAAAGCGCCGCCGAAATTAACGATGCGCTACAAACATTAAAGCACCCAGTAAAACGTGCTGAATATATGTTGAGCGAGCTAGGCGTTGATATTCGTGCAGAGCAGCAAACCTTGCAAGATCCAATGTTTTTAATGCAGCAAATGGAACTTCGCGAAGAGCTTGAAGAGCTAACATCGTCGCGCGATCCTGATACTGCGATTGCAAATTTTGAAAAACAAATTAAGCAACTAAACACGCAGTACAGTGCACAACTTGCCGAGCAACTCGCAAGTAACGATGAGCAGCAATATCAACTTGCCGCAGATAATATTCGTAAACTGAAGTTTGTTTATAAGTTACGTGACGAACTAGAGCGTATTGAAGACAGTTTATTTGACGATTAATTACTTGCTGCAAAGCGAGCAACACGAGTTTAAAGAGCATTATGGCATTATTGCAAATTGCTGAGCCGGGGCAGAGCGCGGCACCACACGAACATAAACTAGCTATTGGTATTGATCTTGGTACAACTAACTCATTAGTTGCAACAGTACAAAGTGGCGAAGCCCGCACGTTAACTGATGATCTTGGCGCGGCTATGTTACCGTCGGTTGTTCGTTATCAAGCAGGCGGTATTACTGTTGGCGCAGAAGCTGCACAAGCAGCAACGCAAGACCCTGCTAATACACTTATTTCGGTTAAGCGTTTTTTAGGTAAAACTCAGGCTGAAATAGAGCAAAGTTATGGGCAACTACCGTATGAGTTTTGTGAGCACAATGGTGCGCTAGCAATAGAAACTGCGGCAGGTAAAATCAGTCCAATTAAAGCATCAAGCCATATTTTAGCTGCATTAAAAGCACGAGCTGAGCAAAGTTTTGGCAACCAAGAAATTTTAGGGGCTGTAATCACAGTACCAGCGTACTTTGATGACGCACAGCGCCAAAGTACTAAAGATGCCGCAGAACTTGCTGGTATTAACGTACTACGTTTATTAAATGAGCCAACAGCAGCAGCTGTTGCTTATGGTTTAGATTCTGGCCAAGAAGGTATTATTGCTGTTTATGATTTAGGCGGTGGTACATTTGATATATCAGTACTTAGATTACACCAAGGTGTGTTTGAAGTAATGGCAACCGGTGGCGACTCAAGTCTCGGTGGTGATGACTTTGACTCACTACTTGTTGATTACTTTAAGCAGCAAACTGGTGTGTCAGCGTTGTCACCTTCAGTTTTACGTTTATTCATCAATAAAGCAAAAGCCTGTAAAGAAGCATTAAGCCAATACGCTAAAGTAAACGTGGGTCTTGAGTTTGACGATCAAAAATACACAGTAGAAGTAACACGCGAAACGTTTGACGAAATGGCTATGCCACTCGTTAAAAAAACGCTGCGTTCGTGTCGTCGTGCTGTAAAAGATGCTGGCATAGAAAACGACGAAGTACTGCAAGTTATTATGGTAGGCGGCTCAACTCGTATGCCACTGGTACGTAGCCAAGTAGAAAGCTTTTTTGATAAAGAGCCGCTAACTTCAATCGACCCTGATCGTGTTGTAGCCCTAGGTGCTGCGCTTCAAGCCGACGTGTTAATTGGCAATAAGCCAGATTCTGACATGCTATTGCTTGATGTATTACCGTTATCGCTAGGTCTTGAAACTATGGGTGGTTTGGTTGAAAAAATCATTCCGCGCAATACGACGATTCCGGTAGCACGCGCGCAAGAATTTACGACGTTTAAAGACGGCCAAACAGCTATGTCATTACATGTGCTGCAAGGCGAGCGTGAGCTTGTTGATGATTGTCGTTCGCTTGCTAAGTTTAGCTTAAAAGGTATTCCACCAATGGCGGCAGGCGCTGCGCATATTCGTGTAACCTTTAAAGTTGATGCTGATGGCCTATTAAGTGTTTCAGCTATGGAAAAATCAACAGGCGTACAAGCTGAAATTCAAGTTAAGCCTTCGTTTGGTTTATCTGATGACCAAGTAGCTAACATGCTAAAAGAGTCAATGAGCAACGCTAAAGGCGATATGCAAGCACGTATGCTTAAAGAGCAACAAGTAGAAGCTCTGCGTGTAATAGAAGCGCTTAATGCATCACTTGCAGCCGATGCTGCATTACTTGACGATATGCAACTTGCTAACTTACGCGCTGAAATTGCAGAACTGGTAAAAGTGCGCGAAAATGCACAAGAGCCTAGCGAAATTAAAGCAGCTATCGAAAAAGTCGATAATGCGAGTAGCGACTTTGCATCGCGTAGAATGGATGCATCAATTAAAAAGGCCCTTACAGGGCAGTCAGTAGACAACATTTAAGAGAGATTAGAATGCCACAAATTGTTTTTCTTCCACATCCTGAATTATGTCCTGACGGCGCTGCAATTGAAGCTCCTACAGGCCAAACGGTACTCGACGCTGCACTTAAAAATGGCATTAGTATTGCACATGCCTGCGAAAAGTCGTGTGCATGTACTACGTGTCATTTAGTGATTCGTGAAGGATTTGATTCACTACAAGAGAGTGATGAGCTAGAAGATGACATGCTAGATAAAGCATGGGGTTTAGAGCCTGAGTCACGCCTTGGTTGTCAAGCAATTATAAGAGATGAAGACTTAGTGGTTGAAATACCTAAGTACAATCTCAATATCGTTAATGAAGAGCACTAGTTTTTAACGATGTATATATTAAAAGCCGCTGTTTGATACAGCGGCTTTTTTGTTTCAAAAAAGCATTTATAAACACATAGCAGCGACTTTATGTCGCGTTTTTAAATCTCAAACGTTTTAAGTTAAATTTTTCTAATCTCAAACTTGAACATCAAAATGATCACGTATTTTTCAGATTATATAAACGCGGGGTAAACCCGCTGCTACGAGTTCAACCCAATCCCTAAAATCTATTTCGGAGGTGTATTTTGAGTAATCTTATTTTTTCTGACTCATTTATTAACGGCGAGTTTTATAAAACAGACACGCACTTTAGCGTTAACGATCCCGCGACCGAAAAAAGTATTGTTGATGTAAGCGATATTGACGAGCAGGGTGTAAATAGCGCAATAACCGCAGCTCAAGGGGCTTTTGTTAAGTTAAAAGCGACGAATGCCACCGAGCGAAGCGAAACGTTGATGCGCTGGTATGAGCTAGTTATAAAACACAAACAAACACTTGCAGAGTTAATGACCAAAGAGCAAGGCAAGCCGCTTAAAGAATCGCTTGGCGAAATTAACTACGGTGCAGGTTTTATCAAATGGTTTGCAGAAGAAGCCAAACGTAGTTACGGCGATGTAATTCCGCCAACAGATAACTCACATCGCCTAACTAGTTTTAAGCAGCCTGTAGGTGTTGTAGCTGGTATTACGCCGTGGAACTTTCCTGTTGCTATGGTTACTCGTAAAGTAGCTCCAGCTTACGCTGCGGGCTGTAGCTTTATACTTAAACCTTCTGAACATACGCCACTATGTGCTATCGCACTTGCTTATTTGGCCGATCAAGCTGGTTTTGTTAAAGGTGCATTTAATGTACTGGTTTCACAAGATGCCAAAACAGTAGGTAAAATGCTGACTGACTCAGAAATCGTGCGTAAGTTTACATTTACCGGCTCTACCGGTGTAGGTAAGCAGTTGCTATCACAATGTGCAGACACAATTAAACGCACCTCGATGGAGCTTGGCGGTAATGCGCCTTTTATTATTTTTGATAATGCCGACTTAGATGAAGCTGTTGAAGGGCTAATGGCGGCTAAATTTAGAAATAGTGGGCAGGCATGTGTTGCTGCAAACCGTATTTTTATACAACGTAATATTCTCGACAAAGTACTGTCAAAAATCACGCCAAAGGTTGCAGCGCTAAAAGTGGTAAATGGTTTTGAAGACGATGTTGATATTGGCCCACTCATTTACCCTAAAGCCAAAGAGAAAGTACAACAGTTAGTACAAGACGCACTCGATAAAGGTGCGACGTTGATTGGCGATAATAGTGACTTAGGTGGCAGCTTTCAAAACCCATTAATAGTAAACAACGTAACGACAGAGATGGATATTTACCACGAAGAAGTATTTGGTCCAGTATTAACGGTTATTCCTTTTGATGAAGAAAGCGAAGTGCTTGCCCTGGCTAACGATGTACCATTTGGTCTAGCAGCCTACTTTTACAGCCAAAATATTAAGCAAATTTACCGAATTAGTGAAGGGCTTGAATTTGGTATGGTCGGCGTAAATGAAGGTGTTATATCAAACCCAGTAGTGCCTTTCGGTGGCGTTAAACAATCTGGTTTGGGCCGAGAAGGTGGGCATCAAGGGCTGGATGAGTACCTAGAAGAAAAATACGTGTGTATTAAAATATAACCGCAGTTAAGTATACGAGCGCGAATTTACTTCGCGCTTTTTTATGACGTTAATATGGCAGATATATGAACTTTACCTTTTACTATTGCTACCCAAAGCGCTAAATGCTACCTTTGGAAACATATTTTTTGTTAATAAAACAACATAAAAAACAAATAAAAAGTAAAAGGATTTCTATAAGTAGAAATAACCCCGTGTGTAAATGCCACCTTATTTAAGGTGGCATTTTTTATAATTCATTATAAATTATATGCAAGGGCTTACCTCGCGAAAATAAAACTCTAAACCAACGCAAAAGCGCGGCATAAAGCTCCGCCTACGAATAAAACTGGTGCTCATGATAAACCCTTTTATACCTCAATATATCTATTTTCTTCTTGAGGTCCTCAAATTGAGGGGGGGGGCTTAAAATGGATTGTAACTACATACTTTTTATTCTGGAGGATCTTGGTTTATAATTTAAAAATGCACAATAAAATTAAGCCCCGCAGTTTTATTCATTTTAATTGTTATGAACATAGAATATAGGGTAGCTAAATAATTGTTGTAAATAAGAGATATAATAATATTTGGATTAAAATGGAATATTGATAGGTGTATTAAGTATTTTTGAAATATGTTGAAATGAAATATTACTAGGAGAAAAAGTGGGGCGATTGACGGGGCTTGAACCCGCGACAACCGGAATCACAATCCGGGGCTCTACCAACTGAGCTACAACCGCCACTACACACACCTCGTTTGGTGTGGCGCGCATAATACATAAAATAATAATTGTTGTGAAGCCTAAAAGTGAAATAAATTAAAATAATTTAAATCACGCAAATATAATTAGCATTTGGTCGTTAATATTTTTCCAAAGTAGGCTACATTTTATCGCATAATTGCCTCTGAAAAATCGAATATAGTTGCATTTAATAGTATTAATTCATTATTCTATGAGAATAAATTGTAAATTAATGTATAATAATGCCCGAAAACGCTTAATAAAAAACATTTGGAGTAAATATGGATTCAGTACTTAATTGGCTTAACGAAAACTCAGGCCTAATATTACACTACGGTATTCAAGCGGTTGTTGCGCTTGTTATCTTTTTACTTGGTAGTCGTATTGCCAAGTTTTGTTCTAACTTAACTGAAAAAGGTTTTGCTAAAAAGAAAGTAGATAAAGCTGTAGGGTCGTTTGTTTCAAGCATTGTGTACACACTTGTATTTGCTGTTACTATTTTAATGGCACTTTCGCAAATTGGTATTGAAACAACTTCGTTCATTGCTATTTTAGGTGCTGCAGGCTTAGCTGTTGGCTTAGCATTACAAGGTTCATTATCTAACTTCGCATCAGGCGTACTTATTATTTTACTTCGCCCATTCAAGTCTGGTGACTTTGTTGAAGCAGGTAATAAAATGGGTACTGTTAAGAAAATCGAAATATTCTCAACTGAACTACGCACTCCAGATAATAAAGTAATCATCGTACCAAACTCTCAAATAATGTCAGGCGCTATTACTAACTTCTCGCGTGAGTCTACTCGCCGTATCGATTTAGTTATTGGTGTTAGTTACGATGCTGATTTACGTCAAGCAAAAGAAGTATTAAAATCTGTATTAGATGCAGAAACACGCATACTTAAAGATCCAGCTTATACCGTAGCTGTAAATGAGCTAGGTGATTCTAGCGTAAACTTTGTTGTTCGCCCTTGGGTTAACGCTGCTGATTACTGGCCTACTTACTGGTCATTAATGGAAAATATTAAAATTGCATTAGATGATGCAAATATTGCAATCCCATTTCCACAAATGGATGTTCATTTACACAAGCAAGACTAATTTTAAATAGTTATTTAATTAAAGTTTTCTTTAATTGTTGTAGTGATAAAACGGCTATTAGACATAAAATTTCATGCAGTATTTGCTGCATGAAATTTTTTACATTATTACTTAGCTGTTTTGCTTGCTCTAACAAGTAACGCTTTAATAAAATAGATATACATTTATACAAAGGTTATTTTTTAATGAAATTAAAGCTTTTATCAGTTTTAGTTGCAGCATCTGCTGCAACAAATGCATTCGCTGCAGACGCAGATCAAAAAACGTGGGAAGTTACCAGTGAACTTGGTGCTATTATCACAAGTGGTAATACAGAAACGACCACACTCAAAGGTGGTATTAAAGTACAGCACAACCTTGAGCACTGGAACAACGAATACAAACTAGACGGCATCTATAAAGAAGATGAAGTTGAAGATGCTAATGGCGACAAAAATAAGCAGCGCACTAATGAAAAGTACTCGATTTCAGCGCAAGGTAATTATAAATTAAATGAAGATCATTCTCATTTATTCATTTATGGTTCACACGTTTCAGATTATTTTGGAGCATATAGAAGTGAGTCAGTAATTTCTGCAGGTTACGGTCTACGTTTATTAAACGAAAAAACAATGTGGTTAAGTGCCGAAGTTGGTCCTGGTTATAAATATTTTGAATACCCAGATGACAGCACTGAAATAGATGATAACGGTAACTCTCTTGCTGGCGAGTTTGAAGGCGAAGTAATTGCCTTAGGTAAATTAGATTACAACTGGCAAATTTCTGAGAGTGCACGTTTTACTCAATTAGTTGCTGTAGAGTATGGTGATACAAACACTAAAACTCGTTCAGAAACTGCATTGCTTGCAAAAATAAACGGCTCATTACAAATGAAAGTCGCTTTTAATGTCACTAACAACTCAGATGTTGCTGACGACAAAGAAAGCACTGACACAGAAACATCATTTACTCTGGTTTACAGTTTTTAACCAATGTAACTAAGTTAATGACACTAAAGTGACAAAAGGGACGAAAGTCCCTTTTTTATTTGCTCAAAATTAATGTATTATAGCCACCAATTTTGGTTGTAGACCTAGGGATATACCTACTCGTGAAAGTTTTTACACAATTTATTAGTGCTTTTATTCTACTTTGTAGTTTTAGTACTTTGGCTTTTACGCCAACAGCATCTCAAATTGAGCAATTTAAAAAGCTGCCAAAAGCTCAACAAGAAGCTCTCGCAAAACAGTATGGTGTTGATATATCAACGATCACCGGTACAAACCAATCTAATAATCAAAATAATACAGAGCAACAAAATAGTATTGGTGAGCGCGCAGAGCCAGAGAAAGAGCAGCTTACAGATGAAGAACGCTTTAAACCAAAAACAGACGATCTAAAGCCATATGGTTACGAATTGTTTGCCGGTGAACCCACTACATTTATGCCAAGTGAAAATGCCGCGGTACCCGATACGTACATTGTAGGCCCTGGCGATCAGTTAAAAATTAACTTTTACGGAAAAGAAAGCGAAAGTTTTGAAGTCATAGTTGATCGTGAAGGACGTATTAGTATTCCTGATCTAAGCCCTGTAGAAGTTGCAGGTTTAACCTTTGCTGAAATTAAAGAACTAATAAAAGTAAAAGTAGAGCAAGAAGTTATTGGCGTAAAAGCTTTTGTATCGCTTGGTCAACTTCGTAGCATGCGTATTTTAGTGCTAGGAGAAGCGTATAAGCCGGGTAGCTACAGTGTTTCTTCATTAACAACTGTTTCGCACGCATTATTTGTAAGTGGTGGTGTGTCTGACATTGCCTCTCTTCGTAATATTCAAGTTAAACGCGCAGGCAAGGTCGTTGCAAATTTTGACCTTTACGACTTACTTATTAATGGCGATAGCAGTAACGATATCGCATTAAAGCCGGGCGATGCTGTATTTATTCCATCAGTTGGCGCTCAAGTAAGAGTTGAAGGTGCGGTTAAACGCCCAGCTATCTTTGAACTTAAAAAAGGTGAATCTGCTAAGCAGTTATTAGCAATGGCCGGAGGCCTTAAACCAAATGCATATGCCAAAAGCGCAATTGTAGAGCGCTTTAACTTCGATCGTAAAGAAGTACTCTCGGTAGATTTTTCAAAATCGCAAATTAACTATATTCCACAAGATGGCGACCGTATTCGCTTTAATTCAGTTAGCTCGCAATATCAAAATTCAGTTAGCTTAATTGGTGCAGTAGCGCGCCCAGGTAATTATCAGTGGCACCAAGGCAAGCGCATTTCAGATGTACTTAAATCAGTACGTGGTGACTTACTACCGCAAGCCGATTTAAGCTACGGACTCGTAATCCGCGAAATAAATATAAACGGCGATATAGAAGCACACCAATTCGACGTTGCTCAAGCGATTATTAAAAACCCTGAGAATAACTTACAACTTCAAGCTAATGACAAGATAGTTGTATTTAGCCGTTTTGAAGAAAAAGAATTAGAGCAATCAACTCTAGCAAATATGGCCCTTAGTCAAGAGCAGCAAGAGCAGCAACAAAAAGCAGAGCAATGGCATAAGTTTGAACAAAAAGAGTTCGAAAAATACATTGGCGTTAATCAAGAAGACGAAGAACTTGTTCTTGAAGACAATAAAATACTCACTATTGCTGAAATTTCTAAGCGCAAAGCAAAAGAAGAAGAAGACCAAGAACTCAAACCTGAAGATTACGCGTTATTTAGCCGCCATAATTTATTAGCTCCAATTATTGCTAAATTTAAGCAGCAAGCATCAGTGCAACAAGCAATGCAACTTGTGGAGATCAGTGGAAACGTTACTTTCCCTGGTATTTATCCATTAATGATTGGCGGTGAAGCAAAAGACTTAATAATAGCTGCGGGTGGCTTGTTAGAGTCAGCCTACGTGAAGCAAGCTGAAATTACACGTATTGTAGCCAGTGATGGTTCTAAAATAGAACACCTACGGTTTGATCTTGAAAGCGCCATGAAGGGCGATCTTCAAAGTAATATTACATTACAAAGTAAAGACAGCATCAACGTTTTTGCAATTCCAAATTGGCAAGAAAATGTAAAAGTAGAGTTAAAAGGCGAGCTTAGATTCCCGGGCACTTATACAATACGCCGTGGTGAAACGCTTACTGAACTACTTGAACGCGCGGGTGGCTTTTCAAAATTTGCAGAGCAAAAAGCAGCTGTATTTACGCGTACATCGATAAAAGAGCAAGAGCAAAAGCAACTAGCGCGTTTATCTACAGAGCTTCGTCGTGATATAGCTTCAAAAAGCTTTCAGAACTCGGTAAGCAGTAGTACGCTTTCATATGAAGAGATGAACAAGCTGTTAAACGACCTCGCGAGTGTTGAAGCCGTAGGCCGTTTAGTAATTGATTTACCTTTAATCGTAAATAATCAACAAAATTTAGTATTACAAGATGGCGATACACTATATGTACCAAGCAAGCGCGATTCAATTAGTGTAATTGGTGAAGTTAACTACTCAACATCGCATCTTTATAAAACAGGTGTAAGTGTTGATGATTATATAGCGCTAAGTGGCGGGCTCAAAGAGCGTGCCGCTGAAGATCGAATTTACATTATTAAAGCTAATGGTTCAGTGAAAATACCAAATACAGGTGGCTGGTTTGCAGCAAATAATGCTGACCAGTTAGAACCAGGGGACACAATAGTAATCCCAATGGATGCAGGGCATATGGATAAGCTAACGCTTTGGAGTACAGCAACGCAGATTCTTTATCAGCTAGGTGTAGCTGTAGCAGCAATTGGAAGTCTTTAGGTGAAAAATGAATAATCAAGATTATATAGAAGTGGATTTCCGAACTTTAATTTCTATATTATGGAAAGGGCGTATATTAATTGTAGGTATTACAGCTTTATTTTCTGTAATAGCCGTTTTATTCTCACTGTCTTTGCCAAATATTTATCGTTCTGAGGCATTGATCAGTGTCGTTGAACAGGGACAGGACTCACCTTTAAGTGGATTATCCTCCACATTTGGAGGACTGGCTTCCATCGCCGGAATAAATTTACAAGCTGGAAGTGGTAGTAAACGTGATATAGCAATCGAAACACTGAAAAGTAGGACGTTTATTAGTGATTTTATCAATATTAATGAGCTAAAGCCCTTACTAATAGGTGTTGAGGGCTGGAATGCTGAGAAAAACGAACTTATTTATGATTCTGAAGTTTATGATATAGAAAATAACATCTGGGTGCGTGAGGTCAGTTACCCTAAAACAAAAACACCTAGCGACTTAGAAGCATACCGCTACTTAATAAAGGAAAACTTGTCTATTTCGGAAGATGAAGACACTGGTTTTATTCGTGTATCTATAAAACATTATTCACCATATATAGCTAAAAGAATCTTAGATAGCCTTATTAACTCTATAAACAATAAATTACGAATGATCGATATTGAAGAAGCCAATAAAAGTGTAGTTTTTTTACAAAGTAAACTTAAAGAAACTAAGAATGTAGATATAAGAAAAATCATGTTCGATATGATTGAAGGGCAAGTGCAAAATCAAATGCTTGCAGAGGTAAGGGATGAGTATGTGTTTAAAACTATCGATCCTGCAATTGTTGATGAAGTTAAGTTTTCACCTAAAAGAGCCATTTTAAGTATTATGGGTGCAATTTTAGGTTTTTTTATAGCTGTATTCAGTCTTTTAGTGTTTTTTATATATAAACGACAAAAGTAACTAGTGTTAAACCTTGAATATTACTTTTTCTTTTCTATATGTCGCTTTTTAGCATTTAATCAGAGATCAAAAATTTGTCAAAAATAATCTTAAAAGAGTCATATTTATACCTTTTAGGAGAAGTAATAAGTAAAGGTATACCTGTTTTTTTACTTCCTTATATGGCTAAAAAAATGGGAGTAAATGAGTTAGCTAATTTTTCTTTGTATCAGTCAATTATCGCAATAGCCTCTGTAGTTATACTATTGTCAATGGATGGTGCAATTGCCCGCTATTATCACAGGTATGGTTTCAGGTCGATCAGTATACTCAGACGTATTGCTGTAACTATAAGTGCAGCACTATGTTTAGTAATTATTACAATCTCCTTGTTATTAGGTGAAAACCACATAGCAATATCGGCTTTAGCATCATTTTGCTATGTGTTACTTATGCTTAACTTCTCTATAGCTCAAGCTTCTAGGCAAGTACATAAATACTTTTTAGCACAAGTGATTAGTGGTGTGACTTTGCTATTTAGTATTATTATTTTATTCGAGTTTACGCAAGCAACATCACAGACCAGAGTTTATGCCGGGGCACTTTCTTGGTTTATTCCTTCTCTCTGGCTATTTTTTACGTTAAAAACGTATACGAATAGAATCAATAAGAAAATAAATAAAAAGCATATTTTATATTTATTTTCTTTTGGTTTACCTCTCTTACTACATGCTCTATCAGGTGTGATTAGAGGACATGTCGAAAGGTTTATCATCAATGACTCTTTTTCCAAAAGTGCTCTTGCGGAATACTTTTTAGCAATTCAAATTGCAAGTATTTTTTACCTGCTTTTACTGGCACTAAATAGAGCTTTAGTACCTCATTTTTATGCGAAAATGAAAAATAGGGCCCTTAACACAATAGAGGTAAAGCAACTTGTTTTAAAGTCATTCCTAATTGTGCCTTTGTTTCCTATTTTTGTTTACTTAATTCCAGACTCATTATTTGTTTATATTTTTGGTGATGAGTATACAAACCTAGGTCAGTGGGTTGCTGTTCTAGTGTTAGGATACTCTTTAATGATCCCATACTTCATTCTGGTAAACCTTTTGTTTTATCAAGCAAGAAATAAGTTAATCTCATCGGTTAGCATTTTTGTCGCTTTGATACATATAGGGATATCTTGCATATTCTCATTATATTCAATGGACTTGTTGGTTTACTCATTGTTTTTTTCATCAATATTACAAATATGCATAATGTATTTTTGTACATTTAAAAATATAAGTAAGGTCAAACAATAAATGGAACTTTATATTGCCTCAAAACCCATGCAAATCACGGTTTCTAGTATAATTGCCGGTTCTAAAAAAGAAGGTAGTTGTTTAATAATTATTGATATGTTTCATGATGCAGAAGCTGTTTTTAATAATATTAAATCTGCAGGTGATTGGAAAAAAGTACTGTTTGTAAAAAATCGATTCATGTCATTTGTTAAAGGAAGTCGTTTAAAACCGACAAAAACTTATATCGATGGTGACATAGGTACTAGGTTAGCCTTATACCTCGCTTACTTCAAACTTATATCCAGAACAAAGCAGATTTATGTTTACGAAGAAGGAATTGGTACATATAGAAATGACATATATGTACCTAGCTATAAAACTAAAATTTTTGATGTGTTAGGTATAAGTACTGTATTTGGAGGAAGTTGGTTCTGTAATGGGGTTTATGTATTTGAACCAAAAGAGTATGCAGAGCGAATTAAAATAAAAAAGAAAAACTTTTCTATCTTAAAAATCACTAAAAGTATGAAGAGTTACTGCGAAGAAAACGTAGCTTATTTAAATAAAATTTATAACTTTGATCCAGCAAGTGTCGGTGAGGGGAATAAGTGTTTTATATATATAAGTGACTGGAGTTTTGATAGTCGTTTCATCGATATTGCAGATAGAGTTTATGATAAAAAGTTAGTTAAATTACACCCGAATATCAAAAATAGCTTAGGGCTTGAAGGGGCACTCGGTTTTGAGGTTGTTGAGAATAAAGTGCCTGCAGAGATTTTAATAAATGCACTTTCAAAGAGTTACTCACAAGTTCAAGTTTTACATCATGGTTCGAGTGTCGCGCACTATATGAAGTACGATAATGTGTCTTATTTAAAAGTTTCCAAGTGAGTTATTTTTGAGCAATGTTGATGTGTGAACCTTTTAACAATCTATCATTTAAGGCGTTTAAGTGAATTATTATACAATCGCTAATTATGGGTTGCTACTCATTGCGCTACTGCTCATTTTACTTATTGCTTACAGTGATATTTTGGGAAAAGTTAGTTTTAAAAGCTCAAGTGCGTTGTTATCTATTTTATTTTTATTAGTGCTTTTGATTTCCCGTGATAAAGGCTGGGATTTAGAGTTATATGAAAATATTTTTAATAATGTTAATGATATTGGAATTGGTGGGTGGATAGAGCCAGGTTTTCAGTTTTTAATATTAGCGGTTAAATCAATCAATGGGAACTTTCTCTTATTTAATACTATTTACTCATTGATTATATGTTGTTTTTTATATTCTATTGTAAATAGAGACTTAAGATATGCATCAATAGCAGTATTAATGTTTTTCTTTCTTTATTATTTTAGAGGACCATATGGGCAAATAAGGCAAGCATTAGCAATGCTGATCTTCTTATACTCGCTGAGATTTATTGTTGATAGAAAGATGCTATACATTTTTCTTAACTTTATAGCATTAATGTTTCATAGCGTTGCTATATTTAGTTTTGTTTTTTTAATTTTGGCCAGTTTCTTTAATTTAACAAAGAAGAGATATTTAATATTAATTTCTTTATTTTCAATTTTTTATCTTGCGGGGGTCTTTAGTAACCTCCTAACATACTTAATCGGATTAGATCCAAACCCAGTTTTAATGAAAGTACAATTTTATATTGAAAATGCTAATGTTCAGGGTGGCTGGTTAACGCCTGAATTTCTTAAGATATGGGTTATCTCTATATTAGTTTTGTTGATTGTCCCCGAGTTTGATAAACTTAACACATACCGCAAAATCTTAATTTTGAGCTTTCTTACTGGTTCATGTTTATACATGCTTTTAAGTTTTGATTTAAGGCTTGCATCACGTTCAAGTCGGCTTTTCCTGATTTCTGAATTTTTAATCATTGCTATGTTATTTGAGTATGTGAAAAATAGAGGAAAGCTATTCTTATTTATACTTCTTTATGGTTCTTTCTTTTTAATTTGGGAGTTCTATATTATGTCAAAAGCAGAGGTTATTTACTCGTGGAGTTAAAATGAATATTCAAATTTTAATGGCAACTATGGCTAAATCGTGTATCGGTGATATCGATTGGAAAAATAAATGCATAGTTTCACCGTTATTATTAATCAACCAATCAGATTTCGAAGGTACCGAAACTTTAGATGATATTACTATGATATCAAAAAAAGAAAGAGGCTCCTCAAAAAGTAGAAATCTCGCTATTGAGAATGCAAGCGGTGATATCTGCATCATTGCTGATGACGATGTTAGTTATTTAGAAAACTATGAGAGCATAGTCAAAGATGCTTATATTAAGTATCCAGACGCTGACATTATAACTTTTCAGATACAAACAACAGAAGGTAAGCCTTTTAAACCAAATTACTCTAACGAAGAGTATTATCACACTAAGATGAGCATTCTAAAATGCGCATCTATTGAGATTACGTTTAAAAGAGAATCGATTATTAAAAGTGGTTTGAAACTGGATCTAGAATTTGGCTTAGGTAGTAAATATCGTGTTCATGATGAGATTATTTTTTTGAAAGATGCACTAGATAATGGCCTTAAGTGTGTTTATATCCCATTACCTATAGTTATTCATCCACCAGAAAGTTCTGGTACAGATTATAATGAGCAATTGTTGTTTTCAAAAGGTGCTGCATTTTACCGTCTGTTTGGCATTTCAGGACTTTTATATGATTTAGCTTTCTCAATCAAGAAATATTCAGAGTACAAAAATGTATTTAGTTTTATACAGTGTTTGAGGCTTATGGTTAAAGGTACATTGAGTTATTCTAAGGAACAAAGTAAATGACTAAAGTGAAATATTTAATTTTGGGTGGCGGTGTTTCAGGGCTAGCCTTCGCTAACTTTGTAAATTCAGAGGATTACCTAATTATAGAGAAAGAGCCTGAGTTAGGTGGTTATTGTCGAACTATTTACCAAGATGGTTTTGTTTGGGATTATGCAGGTCATTTTTTTCACTTTGCAACTGATCAACTAAAAAACTTTTTTAAAAACAAGATTGATGATGGTAAACTTGTTGAAAGAACTAAAGTCACAAAAATTTTCTTTGATGATGAGCTTATAGACTTTCCTTTTCAGTCTAATATACATCAGCTTAAAAAAGATAAATTTCAAGAATGTTTGTATGATCTTTATTTCCGTTCAGACAAAGAAAGCTATAATTCTTTTTTAGATATGCTTTATTCGAAATTTGGTAAGGCTATAACTGACTACTTTTTGAAACCTTATAATGAAAAGCTATATGCTTGTGATTTGAATACACTAGATGTTAATGCCATGGGGCGATTTTTCCCTTATGCTAACTTAGATCAGGTTATCAAATCTTTCAAAAAGCAGTCAGTTGAAAGCTACAACTCAAGTTTTCTTTATCCAAAAGAAGGGGCAAGGATTTTTGTTGATGCTTTAGCTGAGTCAGTCCCAACAACGAAAATTTCACTAAACGAAACTGTACAAAAAATTTGCTATGAAGAAAAGCTCGTTGTTACAAATAAAAGAACAATAGCATTTGATTATTTGATAAATAGTTCGCCTTTGAAAATGTTTTCTAAGCAATTAGATGTAGATAGAGTAAACCTGCTAGCTGATGATTTTAGCTATAACAAAGTACTAGTATTTAACTTAGGTTTTGATAAAAAATCACCTAACCAGGATACGCATTGGTTATATTTCCCAGATAAAAATATCAACTTCTACAGAGTTGGCTTTTACGATAATATTTTGGGTAGTGATAAGCTAAGTATGTATGTAGAGGTTGGTTACTCACCCGAAGATGACGTTGATATAGAGACACAACTACAATTAACGATAGATAATTTGAAGGCTGTGGGTATTATTGATGACCACAAATTGATTTCTCATTGTTCCATTGTGATGGATCCTGCGTACGTACATGTTAGTGACAAATCGAATTCTTCAAAACAAGAAATATTAGAAATTTTGTCTCAAAAAAATATTCATTCCATAGGTCGTTATGGAGACTGGAAATACTGTTCTATCGAGGACTCAATGCTTGACGCAATAAACCTAGCAAGTGAAATTAGCTAATGTTTAAAGAGCACCTAGTTAGTATTATAATGCCAGCTTATAACTGCGAGGCTTTTATCAAAGAAAGTATCGAATCTGTGATGGCTCAAACATATACACACTGGGAACTAATCATTGTTAATGATTGCTCAACAGACAACACTCTAGCAGTGGTCACTGAGTTTTCAGATCCTAGAGTTACTTTAATAAATAATGAAGTAAACTTAGGTGTAGCAAATAGCCGAAATGTTGCGATAGAGAAAGCCGAAGGGCGTTTTATTGCCTTCTTAGATAGTGACGACCTTTGGTATAGTACTAAGTTAGAAAAACAAGTAATAGCTCTATGTAAAGCGGGTGAAAATACTGTCTGTTCCCACTCTTCATATGAAAGAATTGATGAATTTGGCAGTGTATTAACTCGAGTTAGTATAAAAAATAGCGTTAATTTTAAAACTCTTTTAAAGAGTAACTTTATTGGTAATTTAACAGGTATAATTGATCGCTCTAAAGTTGTATTACCTAAACAAAAAGAGGTAAAACACGAAGACTATGTAATGTGGCTCGAGATTTTATCTAGTGGGCAGGATTTTTACTCGTTAGGAGTACCTGAAGTCTTGGCAAAATACAGAGTTAGAGCTGGTTCCATATCGGCTAATAAGCTTAAATCACTGACTTGGCATTGGCATATACTTCGTTACCATATGAGGTTGAATATATTTCAAAGCTCATTATTTATATTAAATTATTTATATTTTGCTAGCAGAAAGCGAGCATGATCTATCGTAAAATTATTTTTTTAGGTGAAATTACGCTTTAGTAATAGCTCTTAAAATAGTCTCATATTGGAAAAGTTATGTTAAACAATAAAACAGTTTTAATCACGGGTGGCACTGGGTCATTTGGTAAGAAGTTTATAGAAACTATTTTAGCGCGTTACCCAGATGTAAAAAAAATAATCATCTATTCGCGCGATGAATTAAAGCAGTCTGTAATAAAACAAAAGTACCCAGCATACGATTACCCGCAATTACGTTTTTTTATTGGTGATGTTCGCGATAAAGAGCGTTTAACGCAAGCGTGTGAAGGTGTTGATGTCATTATTCACGCAGCAGCAATTAAGCAGGTTGATACCGCTGAATACAATCCAACAGAATGTATTCGTACAAACATAGATGGTGCTGAAAATGTTATTCATGCCGCATTAGCGTGTGGTGTAAAAGATGTTGTAGCGCTATCGACAGATAAAGCATGTGCACCAATTAATTTATACGGTGCCACTAAACTTGCATCAGACAAATTATTTGCTGCTGCTAATAACATTCGCGGCTCGAAAGACATTAAATTCAGCGTTGTTCGTTATGGTAATGTAATGGGTTCTCGTGGCTCTGTTATTCCTTTCTTTTTAGAAAAACGAAAAGAAGGTATTTTACCAATCACACACAATGAAATGACTCGTTTTAATATATCGCTTCAAGACGGCGTTAATCTAGTTATGTTTGCCTTGGGTAATCATCTTGGTGGTGAGATATTCATCCCTAAAATCCCATCATACAAAATTTTAGACATCGCAGAAGCCGTAGCACCTGAATGCGAAACGCGTGATGTAGGTATTCGCCCAGGTGAAAAACTACATGAAGAAATGATTACAGATACTGACTCGTTAAATACGATTGATTTGGGTCCTTACTACGCAATTTTACCCTCTGTATCGTATACATATACCGAAGAAGAATACCTTGCTCACCATAAAGCTGAAAAAGTACCATTTGGTTTTAAATACAACTCAGGAACAAACACTGAGTGGGAAACAATTGAAGGCTTGCGTGAGCTTATTGTTGAACATGTTGACCCATCGTTTGAAGTATAGAGATAGCTAAATGATACCGTATGGAAAGCAAGATATAACTCAAGCAGATATTGATGCTGTGGTTAATGTATTAAAGTCGGACTTTTTGACGCAAGGGCCACAAGTCCCTGCGTTTGAACGTGCACTGATGGATTCAAGCGGCGCCAATCATGCCTTGGCTGTTAATAGTGCAACGTCAGCTTTGCATATTGCTTGTTTAGCGCTTGAATTAGGGGCCGGTGATATATTATGGACAACACCTGTCACTTTTGTAGCCTCAGCTAATTGTGGTTTGTATTGTGGCGCATCAGTAGATTTTGTTGATATAGATCCCGCAACTTATAATCTTTGTCCTGTAGCATTAAAAGAAAAGCTTATCCGTGCTAAAAAAGAAGGTGTTTTGCCTAAAGTTGTAGTTGCAGTGCATTTATGTGGTCAGCCATGTGACATGAAAGCAATCCATGCGTTATCTATAGAATATGGCTTTAAAGTCATTGAAGATGCTTCACATGCAATAGGTGGACGTTATTTAGAACTACCAATTGGCTCATGTGAATACAGTGATATTACCGTGTTTAGCTTTCACCCTGTTAAAATTGTTACCACTGCAGAAGGTGGTGCGGCATTAACTAATAGCAAAGCACTTGCAGACAAAATGGCACTTTACCGAAGCCATGGAATAACACGTGACGAAGCATTAATGGAAAATGCATCGCATGGTGGTTGGTACTATGAGCAAGTGGATTTAGGTTTTAACTACCGCATGACGGAGCTGCAAGCTGCACTCGGTGTTTCGCAAATGAGCCGCTTAAGTGAGTTCGTTTCCGCACGTCATGAATTGGCAGTGCGTTATTACGATAAGCTGGCCAGTTTACCGATTGTACTGCCTTACCAGTTGCCTAACACTTATTCTGGCTTACATTTATATGTTATTCGTCTAAACCTAAATGAAATTAGCAAAACGCATAAAGAAGTGTTTGACGAGCTAAGAGAAAACGGTATTGGTGTTAACCTGCATTATATTCCAGTGCACCTACAGCCTTATTACCAAAAAATGGGCTTTAAACAAGGTGACTTTCCAAATGCAGAGAGTTATTACAGCAATGCTATTTCATTGCCGATGTTTCATGGTATGACCCATGAGCAGCAAGACGAAGTTATCAGTAAGCTAACACTAATATTAGAAGCCTAATCATGAATATAGCAATTATTCCTGCTCGTGGTGGAAGTAAGCGTATACCTCGCAAAAATATCAAAGAGTTTCACGGTAAGCCAATGATTGCTTATTCGATTGAAGCGGCTTTAGACAGCAAGTGTTTTGATAAAGTAATTGTCTCTACAGATGATACTGAAATAGCTGATATTGCAATACAATATGGGGCAGAAGTGCCATTTATGCGCCCTGCTAATATTGCGGATGATTATGCAACTACGCTTGATGTAATAAAGCATGCTGTCGAGTATACCGAGTTACAGGAATGGGGTGTTGAAAATGTATGTTGTATATATGCAACCGCTCCTTTTTTAATACCTGAGTTTATCCAGCGCGGATTTATAGAGCTGACATCGAGTAATATAGATTACGCCTTCAGTGCAACAAGTTTTCCTTTTCCAATTCAAAGAGCTTTAAAGCTTAATGATGCACAATGTGTTGAAATGTTTCAGCCAGAACATTTAAATACTCGTTCGCAAGATCTCGAAGAAGCATACCATGATGCCGGGCAGTTTTATTGGGGCACTGCGAAGGCATTTATAGCAAAAAAAGCTATTTTTGGGACAAGGTCGAAGGCTGTTTTGTTACCACGTAAACGAGTACAAGACATAGATACACCTGAAGATTGGGAATTGGCAGAAGCTTTGTTCCGAGCGATTGAATGCTAAAGGTCGTAATTAGGGCTGATGCATCTTCTTACATAGGCAGCGGCCATATCATGCGTTGCTTAGTATTGGCTGATAGGCTAAAACTAGATGGTCACGACGTTTTATTTGCCACCCGCCCGCAAAACGGTGATTTAGTCACATTTATAAAGCAGCGTGGTTTCTCTATTTATGAATTACAGCAACCTGCAGATTGGCTAGTACCAACCTCGACTGCGGATTATGCCGCGTGGTTGCAAGTCACTGAGTGTGATGATGCCCAAGAATGCGCTACTGCATTCGATAGTCCTGATTTAGTTATTACAGACCACTATGGTATTGGTGCACAGTGGCATAAGGTAGTAAAAAAAGCGTATAACTGTAAAATCATTGCAATTGACGACTTAGTAAGAGAGCACGCTGCAGACTTGATTATAGATCAAACATTGCTTAGAGAGCCAAGCGAGTATCGTTTATTAAACTCTAAGGCCACCGTCTTAACGGGCACGCAATATGCAATTATAAATACTCACTTTTCGCATCGACATTCATCACAATTGATAGCTTTAAATACATTAGCGAATACACCGCGTTTATTATTATCTATGGGGGGTATAGATGCCCCCAATGCAACATTGCATGTACTTGATGTTTTAAAGAAAAGCGTTAATCCGCCAATAACGACTGTATTGCTTAGCCCTAAAGCACCTCACTATAAAAGTGTTACAGAGTTTGCTATAAAGCATAGCGCGTGGTTGACTCACATCGATTTTGTAGATGATATGGCTACTCTCATGAGTGAGCACGATATTGCCATTGGCGCGCCAGGTTCAACGTCATGGGAGCGTGCTTGTGTCGGGTTACCGAGTATTGTTATTCCGCTCGCAGATAACCAGCAGACTATTTGTAGAAATTTAGAAGCAGTTGGTGCTGCAATTAGCGTTGAGTTAGAGGCGATTAGTAAAAACTTAATGAAGGCGTATGAGCAGTTAATTACAGACTATTCAAAAATGCGAACAATAAACCTGCAGTTATGTGATGGGCAAGGTGTTAAGCGATTAATGAAGCATATTACTCAATTATTTAGCGGTTCACTAACCCTAAGATTAGCGACACAGCTTGATGTTGAACAGGTGTATGCTTGGCAATGTAAACCCGAAACACGTCGTTATGCACTTAATAAAGACGTTCCGAGTTTGGCTGAGCATCGGGCTTGGATGACTAAAAAGCTAGCAAGTAAAAATGACTACTTTTATGTCATTGAGCTAACCAATAGCACAGATGAAAAAACGACTCCTGTAGGTGTAGTCAGGTTAGATATGACAGCCGTAGATACGTATACCATTTCCATCTTTATAGCACCAGAGCACTTTGGTAAAGGGGTTGCGAAACTAGCTTTAAAACAAGTAGATATATTACATCCTACAAAAATTATACATGCTGTTGTACTAAAAGAAAATGCAGCATCACAAGCTTTGTTTAGCCGAGCTGGCTACCAACGAATTAATGAAGAGCAATTTACTCGACAACCTGTGGAGTGAGGGATTTATGAATAAATTTATTACTATCGATAACAGAAAAATTGGCCCTGGCTATACGCCGTATATCATTGCTGAAATGTCAGCGAATCATAACGGTGATATCGAAAATGCCTACAAAATAATGGAAATGGCAAAAGAGTGTGGTGCAGATGCAATGAAGCTGCAAACTTATCGCCCTGATACCATAACAATGAAAAGCGATAACCCTGAATTCTTAATTAAAGGTGGGTTGTGGGATGGTAAAACACTGTATGACTTATATGAAGAAGCGCACATGCCGTGGGAATGGCATAAACCTTTATTTGAAAAAGCCAAAGAGTTAGGTATCACTATTTTTAGCTCGCCGTTTGACTTTACTGCCGTTGATTTACTCGAAGAGCTTGGTGCTCCTGCGTACAAAATAGCGTCATTTGAAGCCATCGATTTACCATTAATCGAGTATGTTGCGAAGACTGGTAAGCCAATGATTATCTCAACGGGTATGGCGAACGAAGAAGAAATACGTGAAGCAGTAGAAACAGCAAAAAATGCAGGGTGTAAAGAGCTTGTTGTACTGCATTGTGTAAGTGGTTACCCAGCGCCATCAGGCGATTATAATTTGGCGACTGTTGCAGATATGGCCACACGTTTTGATGTATTAACGGGTCTATCAGACCATACTATTGATAATACGACGGCTATTACATCAGTGGCGTTAGGCGCATGCTTAATAGAAAAGCATGTAACGCTTAATAGAGATGGTGGTGGACCGGATGATAGTTTCTCACTAGAAAAGCCAGAGTTATTACAGTTATGTAGAGACTCTAAAATAGCATGGGAAGCGGTTGGTAAAGTAAATTACGAGCGCAAAGAGAGTGAGAAAGGAAATGCAATATTTAGGCGCTCACTGTATGTGGTAAAAGATGTTGCTGAAGGCGAGTTATTTACACATGAAAATGTAAAAAGTATTAGACCTGGTTATGGTTTAGCTCCCAAGTACTTACATGAGGTACTTGGAAGCGTAGCCACGCAAAGTATTAAAGCTGGAACAGCTTTAAAAAAATTGTATGTAGAAAATAGAAAAAAATAATCTAACATACTTTCTTATGCAATTATTTAAGCTATTTCATGCTAATGGTTATCAAATGATGAAAGGTTTTACACAGAATTTATAATTCTGGTTACAAATAATTGCAAAGTTTTTTATAGCTAGATTGCTCATCTGACTCTACTTCAAGTATAATACTCAGAGAATCAAGCCGTTAATGCTAAATTCTACAAGGATGGTGCATGTCAATGTATATTATTTTTATCAACCAAAAGATTTCAACGTGAATAAACTTTTTTCTAATTCATATATTTGCCATTTTCTTGGTATCGTTTTCACATCAATATGTGTTGTTTTATCTTCAATGTATCCAATATCTGAAGAGTCTGTTAGAAACTCGCTTATTTTAGTGTGTGGGAGTTATTTGGCAACGGCATTCGCTTTACCTTTAGTTGCAAAGTATCTATTAGTTGATCGTAAATATTATATAATACCTGTAATATTTTCTGTTTATGGTATCTCTTTATCTCTAATATTATTATTACGGTTTGATTATTCTTTATATCTTTTAGCAATAGGAGCGGCTTTTAGTTTTGTTTGGCTTTTTATTACTACTATTTTGAGAACAGGACATAAAAAGCTTACTTTACATGTAATAGATAACTTTGACACGCAAGATCTAATTGACCATGAAAACCTCGACGTTTACTTTTTAACTGAACCATATAGGCAATCTGCAATTAAGGATGGCTTAGTTGTTGATCTCCACAAAAATATTACTCATCATCAAGAGAAGTTTATTGCTGATTGCAGCCTTAATAACATCCCAGTTTTCCATGCGGATAGTATCAAAGAGATGATTGATGGAAAGGTGCAAATAAAACATTTATCTGACAATTCAATTGGTACCTTACAGCCTAATCCAATTTATCAAATATTTAAACGCCTTTGGGAGACTGTAATTATTGTTTTAACACTCCCCCTAACTCTTTTAATTATGGTTCTTACAGCTATTGCTATTCGATTAGAAAGTCGAGGCCCTGTTATATTTACGCAAGAACGTGTAGGACAAGCTGGTCGAGTTTTTAAAATTTATAAATTCAGAAGTATGACGGTAAAAACTAGTTGTGCAGAGGATAAGTTTGCTACTGAAGAGCATGCTAGAATAACTCGTATAGGTAAGGTGATTCGAAAAGTAAGAATTGACGAATTACCACAGTTTTTTAATGTTCTAAAAGGTGATATGGCATTAATTGGCCCACGGCCTGAACAAGAATCTTTTGTTAAGCTATTTGAACAAGAAATTCCATTTTATGGCTATAGGCATATAGTAAAGCCAGGTATAACTGGTTGGGCGCAAACTGTACAAGGTTATGCTGATGATACGGATTCAACAAAAGAAAAGTTAGCATATGACCTTTATTATATTAAACACTTATCTTTTTGGCTTGATCTTAATATTGTATTTAAAACCATCAGGACAATGCTAACGGGGTTTGGTGCAAAGTAACCAACTAGAAAGTGTGGAAAGACGTTAATATAAAATTTTGATATTCATATTTAAAAGCTCAATCGTTAAATAAATGGAAGAATCTCCGGTTTGAAATTGCAGCTATTGGTAATAGAAATTTTTAGTTATATATACCGATAGCTGGTATTTAGTAAGCCTCGACAGAAAGGGGTGATTAATATTGTCTTAAAATCACATTTTATCTGCTCGACTAAAGTTTAATATCTGTTAAGTACTGCCGTATTTTTAAATTGCCAGCGTTATCTCTGCCAAAAAGTCACTTTAACATGGCGATTATTTTTAATACCTAAATTTAATAGTGAAAACATAAAACGAGTCATCGATTAATACAATAATGATTATTTATATAGTAACTTAAGCTTTGTGACTAAACTGAATAACCCAAGTCGCTACTCAGCAAGTAAAAAAATTAGGTAATTACTTACAAAGTGAATTTAAATTTTTGAAATGAGAAGGTGGCTGGACAGTCCACGCTGTTAATAATTTAGCTTAAGACGATAGCTCACTTAAAAATTCAGTTAATCGAAGAACTCTCACAATTGCACCAATATAATTGCCTTCTTAGTGCTAGGTAAACTTAATTTATTATTTAAAAGTTATTAGCCACCGCACTGGTGTAGGAGCTATTACGGGGATTTACTTTAGACTACCACTTCAAATTTCGATATACATACTGCGTAATTACCTTGATTACATTTAATTCAACTCAAAAGTTGTACTTACAGTAAAAATAGATCTATAAATATTTACTGTTATAAACTACTTTCCAATTTCTATAATTGCACCTCGGTCCAAAACAGCCCTGTACTTATCTGCCAAAGCAGCTTTAGCATCATCATCTCCATGCACAATTTTTATCAGGCTTGGCTTTTTATGCATACCCGTAACAAACTTAATTAATCCGTTTTGATCGGCATGGGCGCTGTACCCGCTAATTGTATGTACTTTTGCGTTTATAGTAATGCGAGCATCATTTATAAAAACATACCCATTACGTGGTCCATATGTTTGAATTTCACGGCCTAAAGTTTTATTACCTTGGTAACCTACAAATAATACATCGGTGGTTTTATCATTTAAAAATCGCTCAAGATAATTAACTATTCGGCCACCTGTGCACATACCGCTTGCCGCTAATATTATGGCTGGTGTTTGCCGCGAACTTAAATAATTAATAATAGCCATGTGCTCTTTGTGTGAATCAACCGTAGTTAGATTTTTAAAATCGAGCGGGTGCCTACCATTTGCAACTTTGCGTTTGGCCTCGCTATCCCATAAGTGCTTAAACTTTTTGTATTGCTCAGTAAAATTGGCTGCCATAGGGGAGTCGAGTATTACGTGAATGTCTCGCCACTTAGACTTTTTAGATGAGCTATGTATGAGTTGCTCAAGCTCATATAGCAGCTCTTGTGTGCGGCCAATACTAAAAGCAGGTACTAAAACAACACCATTGTCGGCTACGGCGCGTTCAATAATGTTTTTTAACGTTTGAGTACGCTCTTTACGGCCTTGATGATTTTTATCACCGTAGGTTGATTCAATAACTAGAGTATCGGCTTTATAGGGCGGCTTAGGCGAAGGGAGTAACGGGGTGTATGGCGCACCTAAGTCTCCTGAAAACACAATACGGTGTTTGTTGTTATCACTATTTGTAACATCAATTTCTACATAAGCAGAACCTAATATATGGCCTGCACGCTGAAACCTCGCTTTAGCTTTATTGAGTCCTTTGCAAGGTAGTTCAAACCACGTTTTATAATCTACAGCAACTATACGTTTATTTAATAAGCTTAAGCAGGCAGCTATAATTTTAGGGTCGCGGGTTACACCCACTTTTAAAGCATCTTCAATTACTAACGGTAATAAACTGGCCGATGCAATACTTGTAAAAATAGGGCCTTTAAAACCGGCAGCTAATAAGTAAGGAATTCTACCAACATGGTCAATATGGCAATGGGTAACAATAAGGGCAGTAACATGAGTAATATTAAACTCAATTGAAAGGTCGGCTTTAGAGTCTTCGCCTTGAAATAACCCGCAATCAATAAGCACACTTGTTTGCTCGTTAACTACCAGCTCGTGGCACGAACCAGTAACGCCGTTAACCGCTCC
Organism: Pseudoalteromonas sp. S8-8; assembly: GCF_000497875.1. Lineage (NCBI taxonomy): Bacteria > Pseudomonadati > Pseudomonadota > Gammaproteobacteria > Alteromonadales > Pseudoalteromonadaceae > Pseudoalteromonas > Pseudoalteromonas sp. S8-8. The sequence goes on along the minus strand of NZ_AUTR01000020.1, from coordinate 80,287 downwards.
GTGGTGAAGTATTTGCATTGTGCTTCCTTGTCATCAATTTGTTACATTGAATTTTAAGGTAGAAGTAAAGCCATAATTATTCAAGGTTTTAACGCTTGGGCTAAATTAATAACCTCACCTTCAGCATATTATCTGTAGGTGCGAATTTACTTCGCGCTCAACCAACCTAGCGTTACCAAAAGCGAGGTATAAAACCTCACCTACAAACATGTACCAACCAGTAGGTGCGAATTTATTTCGCGCTCATGTTTTAACACCTAAAAAGCGAGGTATAAAACCTCACCTACAAAATGTACCAACCGGTAGGTGCGAATTTACTTCGCGCTCATACTTTAACTCCTAACAGCAAGCGAGTTATAAAACCTCACCTACAAACATGTACCAACCGGTAGGTGTGAATTTACTTCGCGCTCATGTTTTAACACCTAAAAAAGCGAGGTATAAAACCTCACCTACGAACACGTACCAACCGGTAGGTGGGAATTTACTTTGAGCTCATGTTTTAACTCCTAACAACAAGCGAGGTATAAAACCTCAGCTACAAACATGTACCAACCGGAGGTGCGAATTTACTTCGCGCTCACGTTTTAACTCCTAACAACAAGCGAGGTATAAAACCGAACCTACAAACATGCACTAACCTGTAGATGCGAATTTATTTCGCGCTCGTGTTTTAACTCCTAACAACAAGTGAGGTATAAAACCTCACCTACAACATGCGCCAACCTGTAGGTGATAATTTATTTCGCGCTCATGTTTAAATCCAAAAAAGCGAGGTATAAAACCTCACCTACAAATATGCACCAACTTGTAGGTGCGAATTTACTTCGCGCTCTTATTTATATATTTATTAAAAAATATTAATTAAAGTTTTTAATAAATTTTCGCGGCTAAACTTTTGTTTAGCCCAATCTAAACATGGCTTTATAGGTACTAAACTAGCGTCAAGGCCTTTACTCCCTTTAAACTCAATAACAATATTTGTTAAAGTGAGTGGCTATTAACCGCTAAGGCTTATTTACATAGGTACTCTATGTTGGCTATAATGCCGCCGTTGTTTAGTTTGGAATTGTATTTTTTGCAATTTAGTTATGTATTAAGGGCTACTATGGAATGTTGGTATTTAGTCGTATGCAAACCTAAGCAAGAAGAGCGAGCTAAAACTAACTTGCAAAATCAAGGGATTGAAGCGTTTTACCCCCAATTAACTACCGAAAGGTTGGTTAAAGGTCGTCGGACCGTCAAACACACCGCTTTATTCCCTAATTATTTATTTGTATGCCTTGAATCAAAAAATGGTAACTTTTCTGCTGTAAAAAACACCCGTGGAATAGGTGGTTTTGTTTCTTATGGGGCAAGTTATCAGTTGGTTTCTAAGCACATAATTGACCATTTAAAAAATGAACGTTCACACACTACTGAATCACAAATACCAAAAACAGGTGATGTAGTCAGTGTGAATAACGATTCATTCAGTAATATACAAGCAATATACAAAGAGCCCGATGGCGACTTGCGCAGTATTTTACTAATTAACTTACTTAATCAAAAAATTGAAGTAAGTGTAGATAATAAAGATATTAAACAACAATAACTAAAAGCGTAGCAGCGGCTTTATGCCGCGTGAATTAAAACGTAGCAGCGGCTTTATGCCGCGAAAAAATAGTTTTATATCAGTAACTAGGAACTGTGACCTAAGGGCGGAAGCGTGCCCAAAGCACTTAAACCTACGTGGCTAAGTTCACTTGTAGACGCGCAGCTTGCTGGCGTGACGAGCAAAGCTCGTAATAAGGTCTATTCACAAAGAGGTTAAGAGGGCGCTACGCTTTAGAGAAGTAAACAGCCATAAAGTACTTGTTTAAATGTCTTCTCATTTACTCCTCATTCGCTTCTCTTTGTGCAATAAAGCTTTAAGTGGTTAATCTGAAGAGGTCGAGCACACTGCGCTTTAAAGAAGTAAACAGCCATAAAGCACTTGTTTAAATGGCTTATCATTCACTTCTCTTTGTGCAATTGGTGATGAATGCGTTAAGTGTTTTGCTAAAAACGGCTATCAATTAAATTTATTCATAAAGACCTTATGAAAATACTGATATAATTTCAGTGTTAATTAAAAACTTAGTTACAAAGCTTTTACAAAGCAAAGACTATTGCTTCACAATAGTGCACATGCTTTAATTAGTCGGCTAAAATACAAGTGCTCACCAAGGTTGGTGAGTAAGTGCAATATTTAAATAATTTTGGGATTCTACAATGGCGTTAAGCTGTAAATCACTCGCATCAATACTCGCAATACTAAGCATGACCGGCTGTACAATAGTACCAGGCAGCCACTTTGAAGGTATAGACTCAGGCGAGCAAACACAAAACCTCGAACAAGATCTCGAAAAAGTAAACATTCAAATAATCGACTCGCTACTAATAAATAAACAAAATCAAGCGCGTATAGCAGCTAAACCAATTTCAAGCACCGATGGTTTAAACGTAAGTAACTACGAATACAAACTAGGTGTTGGCGACGTACTAACAATAGGCGTATGGGATCACCCTGAGCTAACAATACCCGCAGCAGTACAACGTACCGCAGAGTTTGACGGCTTTAGAGTACAACGAGACGGCACCATTACTTACGCCTACGCACCAAATATACCTGCTGCTGGTAAAACAATAAGCCAAGTACGTAATGAGCTTGTTAAACGCCTAAGCCGAGTAATAGAAGACCCACAAGTAGACGTAAAAGTAGTTGGCTTTAGAAGCCAAAAAACCTACGTTACCGGCGAAGTAAAACAACCTGGCGTATACCCAGTAACCGAAATCCCACTTACCTTAATTGATGCCTTAAACCAAGCAGGCGGCTTAACTGATGCAGCCGATTGGCGCACAGTAACATTTACCCGTGGCAACAAAACAGAAGTTATAAAACTTGATGACTTTTATGCCCATGGTGACATTTCGCAAAACCGTTTATTGCAACATGGCGACATAGTGCATGTAAACCGTAACGATGCACAAAAAATATTTGTATTAGGTGATGTTAAAAAAGCAGGTTCAGTAACGCTTAACCGTTATGGTTTAAACTTAGCCGAAGCGCTAAGCGACTCAGGCGGCTTAAACGAAAATACAGCCGACGCTAACGGTGTATTTGTACTGCGTAAAAGTGACCTAGAGCAAACCGGTATTATTGCAAACGTATACCAATTACACGCTAAAAATATAGCAGCAATGGTATTAGCTGAACAGTTTGAACTACAACCGCGCGATATTGTATATGTAACATCGGCACCACTTGCCCGTTGGAACCGTGTAATAAGCTTACTATTACCGTCAATTGCTACTGTAGATAGTGTTGACGATATAACTGCAAACTAAGGGTTTTTAAAAATGTTTGATTCAGTTTTAGTGGTGTGTGCAGGTAACATTTGCCGCAGCCCAACAGGTGAGTATGTTTTAAAGCAAAAGCTTGAAGGCAAAAATATTAAAGTATCGTCTGCTGGGTTAACAGCACTTGAAGGCAAACCAGCAGATGCAAAAGCAAAACAAATAGCGCTCACACATGGTGTTAATATGGATGCTCACCAAGGCCAGCAGCTTACATCAAGCTTAGTAGCGCAAAACAGCGTAATACTCGTAATGGAAGAACGCCATTTAAACGACGTACATGCTCGCTACCCAGAGGCACGCGGTAAAACGTTTTTACTCGGTAAGTGGATTAATAACGCTGAAATACCAGACCCGTACCGCCAAAGCCAAGAGGCTTTTGAACACGTTTACACATTAATCGACAGCGCATGTAGCGCTTGGCAAAAGTATTTATAAGGAATGGCTAATTTAATGAATACCCAGCCGAATAATAGCGCTAGCAGTGCTAATAATAAAAGCACTAATAATACACAACCAACGCAAGAAATTGATTTAATGGCGCTACTTGGCGCATTGCTCGATCGCAAATATTTTATAGTAGCCGTAACGGCGCTGTTTATGTTTGTAGGTGTTATTTATGCAGTATTAAGTACCCCTGTTTACCAAGCAACAGCCATGATACAAGTTGAAGACGGCAGCGCATCAGTTCCTGGTTTTGACGATATGGCAGGCATGTTCGAAAGTACATCGGCCGCAGTAACCGAAATAGAGCTACTAAAGTCGCGCAGTATAATAGGCGAGGCAGTAGACACTTTAAAGCTTGATGTAACAGCAGAGCCTAAGCTCTTCCCGTTTATAGGTAGCCGAGCTTATCGTAAATTTACCCCAATGGAAGATGGCGACTTAGCTGAGCCAAGTTTTGGCGCTAATAGCTACGCATGGGGTGGTGAGAACATAAATGTATTTAGATTTGATGTACCACGTACTGCTGTTAATCAATCATTTACTTTGGTCGCACAAGCTAACAACAGCCTTGCACTTTTAAATGGTGACGGCGAGAAAATATTATCGGGTAAGGTGGGCGAGGAGCTTACAAACGGTAAGTTTAACTTAACCATTCGTACTTTAAATGCACGCCCTGGTACAGAGTTTACAATTACCCGCAAAGATCGCCTTAATACTATTTTGGATTTGCAAACAGCTATCGGCGCAAGTGAAAAAGGTAAAGATTCAGGCATAATTAACTTAAGTTTACAAAGCACTAAACCAAGCTACGCTGAAAAAGTACTCGATAAAGTGGCCGCTATTTATGTACGCCGTAATGTTGAGCGCAATAGTGCCGAGGCACAAAAGTCGCTGGAATTTTTAGAAGTACAATTGCCTGAAATTAAAAAACAGCTTGAATACGCAGAGCAACGCTTTAATGACTACCAAATAAAACGCCAATCAATAAATATAACGCTCGAAACACAAGGCGTGCTTGAACAAGTTGTAAAGCTTGAAACTAAATTACAAGAGCTAAACCTAAAGCGTTTAGAGCTTGGCCGTAAGTTCAAAAAAGATCACCCAACATACCAAGGTATACTTGAGCAAATAGAGGCGGTTGAAAGCCAAAAGCAAGAGCTTGTAGGTGAGGTAGGTAATCTGCCAGAAACTCAACAAGAGCTGCTACGCTTAAAACGCGATGTTGAGGTAAGTAACCAAATTTACACCTTACTGCTTAGTAAAACACAAGAGCTTGATATCGTTCGTGCAGGTACCGTAGGTAATGTACGTATTATTGACTACGCTGAGGTAAATACCAGCAAGCCAGTTAAACCTAAAAAAGCATTAATCGTGGTAATGGCCACTATGCTTGGTGGCATGTTAGCCGTGGCTATTGTGCTTATACAAAAGGCAATGCATAAAGGGGTTGAAGACCCTGCTGAAATTGAAGCACTAGGCCTACCTGTATACGCAAGTGTACCGCATTCAGATTATCAAGATAAACTAAGTGGCTTTGCTGAGCGAGCCCGTAAAAACAAAACAAATAAGCCTAAAAGTATACTAGCGTTAGATAACCCCGCTGACCTAGCAATAGAGGCATTACGTAGCTTACGTACCAGTTTGCACTTTGCGATGATGGAAGCTAAAAACAATATTATTGCTATATCGGGTCCAAGCCCAAGCGTAGGTAAATCGTTTATATCGGTTAATTTAGCCTCGGTACTTGCGCAAAGCGGCAAAAAAGTACTTATTATTGACGCCGATATGCGTAAAGGCTACTTGCAAACCCAGTTTGGTTTAAAGTGGGACGATGGCTTAAGTGATTACCTATCGGGCCGTTTAAACTTAGAGCAAGTTACTAAACCAACCAAAGTTGAAGGTTTAAGTGTTATAACGCGCGGTCAAATACCGCCAAACCCTTCTGAGCTATTAATGCATAGTAACTTTAGTAAATTAGTTGAAGAAGTAAGCGCTGCTTACGACATTATAATTATTGATACGCCTCCAATACTTGCAGTAACCGACCCCGCAATTGTAAGTGCGCATACGGGCACTACATTACTTGTAACGCGTTTTGGGCAAAATCATGTGCGAGAAATAGAGTTAACCCGTAATCGCTTTGAACAAAATGGTATCGATGTAAAAGGCGTGGTATTTAACGGTGTTGTTAAAAAAGCCAGTAATGCATACGGCTATTACGGGTACTACAACTACGAATACAAAAGTGATGAATAATTTATAAAGGGCCTATTGGGCACTTTTAATAAAATTACAAAAACAAGGTATTACAATGAGATAGTCTAAATTGACTGTCTCAATTTAGAAAAAAGTGTCTCAGTGGATTAAATAAGCACTGAGATATAAAACTGCTAAAATACAACTTCATACTGGCTGAATGGTTACTCATAATGTGAATGCTGGGATGTTTTAAAGCGTAAAATAGTGAAAATTAACTCCCATGCCCCTATGAAGTTGATATATAAACGTAACTAAATTTGGTTACGTTTATAGCTGAATTTTATTTATTAAAGGATATAAAAGTGAAAGTATTAACGGTCTTTGGTACTCGCCCTGAAGCTATTAAAATGGCTCCACTGGTTCATGCCCTTGCCGCAGATGAGCGCTTTGAATCAAAATGTTGTGTAACAGCGCAGCACCGTGAAATGCTAGATCAAGTACTTGACCTATTTAAAATCACGCCTGATTACGATTTAAATTTAATGAAAGCTGGGCAAACATTACCAGAAATAACTAGCCGTATTTTACTAGAGCTAACTCCGGTACTAAAAGAGTTCAAACCCGATGTAGTGCTAGTGCATGGTGACACGGCAACAACGTTTGCAGCAAGTTTAGCTGCGTATTACGAGCAAATAGCAGTAGGTCACGTTGAGGCTGGTTTGCGTACAGGTAATATTTATTCTCCGTGGCCGGAAGAAGGTAATCGTAAACTAACTGGCTCTTTAACAAAGTTTCATTTTGCGCCAACAGAGACTTCGAAAGCTAATCTTTTAAAAGAAAACTACGCGAGTGAAAATATATTTATAACAGGCAATACGGTTATTGATGCTTTACTACTGGTTAAGCAACAAATAGAAGATGATGCAGAACTGAGTAATACACTATCATCACAATTCCCAATGCTCGATAAAAGTAAAAAGCTTATTTTAGTAACAGGTCATCGCCGTGAAAGTTTTGGTGGTGGATTTGAGCGTATATGCGAAGCATTAGCGCAAACAGCTAGAGCGCACCCAGATTGCCAAATACTTTACCCTGTACACTTAAACCCAAATGTACAAGAACCTGTAAGGCGTATATTAAAAGACGTTGATAACGTGCATTTAATAGAACCACAACAATATTTACCGTTTGTATACTTAATGAACCGGTCACACATTATTTTAACGGACTCCGGTGGCATTCAAGAAGAAGCGCCAAGTTTAGGCAAGCCAGTACTTGTAATGCGAGATACAACTGAGCGCCCTGAAGCAGTAGACGCCGGTACAGTTAAATTAGTTGGCACTGACGTAGCAAAAATAACATCAGCACTAAATGAGTTATTAGCTGACGATACTGCCTACAAAGAAATGAGCCGCGCACATAACCCATATGGCGATGGCAAAGCATGCCAACGCATTTGCGATATTCTTGCAAAAAATTAATTTGTAGCAGCGATTTTATATCGTGTTGTAACATTATAAAAATAAACTCTCAAACTTAAAAATATATAAATAAGTTTGTGTTACGAGATTTAAAATTAAAGTTATAGAACCTATTTAAAAGGACTACCATGTCATTTAATACGATTTCAGTTGTTGGTTTGGGCTATATTGGCTTACCGACTGCAGCCATGTTTGCATCACGAAAAATAAAAGTAATAGGGGTTGATGTAAATCAACATGCAGTTGACACAATTAATCGTGGTGAAATTCACATTGTAGAGCCTGATCTAGATATTATAGTTCATGCTGCAGTTACTGAAGGTTATTTAAAAGCGACGACCATACCTGAACCTGCTGATGCATTTTTAATAGCCGTACCAACTCCATTCAAAAGCACTTTAAATACAGAAAATGACTCAGCAATACCTGAGCCTGATTTAAGTTATATTAAAAAAGCCAGTGAAGCTATTGCGCCAGTGCTTAAAAAAGGTGACTTAGTAATACTGGAGTCAACATCACCAGTGGGTGCTACAGAGCAAATGGCCGAATGGTTAGCAGCAGCGCGCCCGGACTTATCATTTCCACAAAATGCAGGTGAAAATACTGATGTGAATATAGCACATTGCCCTGAGCGTGTATTACCAGGGCACGTAGTACGTGAACTCGTTGAGAATGATCGTGTAATTGGTGGGATGACTGCAAAATGTTCAGCTCGTTCAGTAGAGCTTTATAAAATATTTGTACAAGGTGAATGTGTAATAACAAATTCACGCACAGCTGAAATGGCAAAGTTAACGGAAAACTCATGCCGCGATGTACAAATTGCATTTGCTAATGAGCTTTCAATAATTTGCGATAAACTAGATATAGATGTATGGGAGTTAATCTCACTTGCGAATCGACATCCACGTATTAATATTTTGCAACCTGGCCCTGGTGTTGGTGGGCATTGTATAGCGGTAGATCCATGGTTTATTGTGAGCAAAACGCCAGAGGAAGCCCAATTAATACACACCGCACGTAAAGTGAATGACGCTAAACCACAGTGGGTAATTAATAAAGTAAAAATAGCAATTTCTGATTTTCTGCAAGCTAACCCAACTAAAACGGCAAAAGATATCACTATTGCATGTTATGGCTTGGCATTTAAGCCCGATATAGATGATCTTCGTGAAAGTCCAGCTTTAAATATTACTAATATAATTACTAAGCTACACTCAGGAAAAGTGCTTGCGGTAGAGCCGAATATCAGTAGCTTAAATAAAGATGCAAGGTTTAGTCTTTCAAGCTTGGAGGGGGCTATTGACTCAGATATTAAGATAATATTGGTTTCGCACAAGGAGTTCAAAAGAGCTGATTTTTCAGGAATCGTATTGGATCTAGTTAATTACAATGAATGAAAAGTTTTTGGTCATTAGGGAGCGGTTTAATATATTGCTTTTCCTTGGATATTTGCTTTTTTCAATTCTCATAGCAAATGTTCCACTAGGTAACGAGGAGTTATTTTTAATATTAAGCTATTACACGTTTTTTTTCTTTGTTTTATTTATCTTAAATGCAGTAATGCCTTTTAAGAATATGAGATTAAGCGGAAAGATAGTGATCGGCTATGTTTTTTTTGCATACGTTATAAAATCACTGTATGTTTTGTTTTATACAGAGAATGTCAAGGCTTTTAATCAAATATCTATAGATGCGGTGATGAGTAACTATACACTACTGTTACCAAAAATATTAATACCTGCATTGAGTTTAGTCATCGTAATTTGGATTACATCATCGATTAAAAAACGAGCACTGTACTTTGGTCAAAATTTCGATTTAAAGATGAATAAATTTTACTTGTTTATTATTACGGTATTGTTAGGTAAATTTTTTATTCATAACTACTTGGGTTGGGGCGTCCCTGGCGTTGAGCCTAAAAATGTGATTCCAGGAATAACTGGTCTTTTAACTTTCTTTGTAAGATTTCCATTGTTTTGTATTGTTAATGTCTTTTTTATTTTTTCAATACAAAAAAAGAGTAGGTTATACTGTTCGCTTTCTTTTTTCGCTATTTCTTTATATATCTTAATTGATTTATTGAATGGCTCAAAGTATTCGTTGATATATGAAGTCTTCTTCCTGATATTTGCATTGTATTATTCGTTTTTATTAGAGTTAGTTCGCTCTAAAACTATTTTTATTTTTATAGCTATTTGCATTGTTATCCTACCTATTTATAAATATATTAATTATATAAGATTTGCAACTATGGAAGGAGTAGATATAATTACTGCGATAGAAGTTGCTACTATAAATGTTGATGAAAAAAATATAACTTTTCTAGATGAGTTTATAAATAGAATTAATGGGATTGAACATTCAATTTATGGACTGCTCTCAAATGTTTCTAATTTCAATTTTGATCTAACGTCTCTTTTTACAGATCAATTAGCAGTTATCTATACTGAAAGCGTCACAGGAATAGGTGGAATTGTGAATAGTGTAGGTGCTAGTCAGATTGCAGTTATAATACTGAATAGTAATAACTATATAGATTCTTTTTTATTGTCTTTAGTATATTTTAGCCTATCTTTTATAATACTTAGAAAAATGTTTTTTTATTTTACTTCTAAAATTTTATTTACCAAGCTGCAATCACTTTGCCTTGAAGTAATGTTTTCTCTGTTCTATATATATTTTCTTTTTGGGACAGGTAATTTTATATTCTTTTTAAAAGAGATGGTTGTTATAACCTTCTCCTTTTTTATTTTGAGATTGTTCATAATTAATAATGAAAATTAACAGTACTGCATTAAAAAACATAGCTCTAGTATATGGGGGCTCTTTTTTTGGCTTTGTTTTTGTACTTATTCTAGCTAAAAAAATATCAATAAGTGATTTCTCAGATTATGCTTATGGAGCTGCACTAGGTTCTTTACTTATGTTAATAATTAACTTTGGCTCTGACAGGAAACTAATTTTTGAGCTGGTAAAATACAAAGATACTCAAAAAAGGCTTATAAATTATAATTTCACATTAAGAATGTCTCTTTTTCTTGTTTTTAGTTTTTCCTTATTCTTCTTAATTCCATTCTTTTCATATTTGGTGTGTTTGTGGTACATGGCTTTAGGCCTTGTAACAAAAGCTGTATTTGATTACAAAGGTGAAACTATAATAATAAATAGATACTTGTTCCTCGAAAGAGTAATATTGGTAATCCTTTCTTTTTTATTGTTTATTGACTTTTCGTTAGTTTCTCTTTTTATGATTTTACTGATTTTAAGGTTTTCTTTTGTTGCTTTCACAAGTTTAAAAATATGTGTATCATTTTCTTTATCTGATTTATTTCTTTGGTTCCAGTTGCATAGGAAGGAAGTGATAAATAGCTTTTTATTTGTCTTAGGTAGTGTTTTCTCATCTTTTCAAATATTAGGTTCTCAAGTTATAGTGAAACAAATTTTGGGTGATAGTTCAGTTTCATTTTTGAATATCGGTTTTCAAATCGCTATGTTAGTGCAATTGGCCCAAGCACAAGTTATTCGAATGAAAAGTCGAGCAATTTCAGAAAGTATTTTAAGTGAAAAAAATAATAACTTAATGTCTTTAAATAAAGAAATATTAAAGTCATTAATTATATCAATCCCATTTGTTCTTATTTTCAATATTTTGGCTTTTCTTTTGGAAATGTATTATTTACCTGAAAGTTGGCTCGGCGTTTTCGAGTTATTATATAAGTTCAGCCCTTGGTTGTTGGTTATGGGCTCTGGGATGTACATCAGTCAATATTTTATAAATATATTCCCTTCAAAAACATATCTAAAAATTTATACGGTAAATTTAATTTTTACGTGTGTATCCCTCTTATTTCTTTTACCTGTTTATGGAGTAGTAATAGTTCCATATTTGATTTTCCTCATCCATGGGGCATCGATTTTTATGATGTACACACTAATTAAGAATAAGGCAGAAAATGACTAAAGCAACAATCTTTGGCTATCATGGTATGAAAAATTATGGCGATGATTTCTTTTTGGATTACATTACTAGTTTTTGCAATGTAAATAAAATAGAAGAGTGCTTTTTAACGTCTCGGAGGGGCTCGCTAACAATATTGCAGAAAGCTAAATATCATCTTGAAATTAATGAATTTTTACCTAATAAAAATTTGATACGTGGTTATGATAAATGGTTTTTACTATTTTTATATGCTTTGAAAAGTGATTATCTGATTTTTTGTGCTGGTTCTATTTTTACAATTTTACCTGAACGCTTATTTTTAAATATTATTAAGTTACTTAAGTTTATAAAGCCAAAATTAAAGATTGTAGCTATTGGTGTATCTATCGGCCCTTTTAAGGACGAGATAAAAGGCAGGCACGTACTTGACGGATTAGAATTATTTGATTTGGTATTAGTTCGTGACCAAAAGTCTCTTCTATTTAGAAAGCTAAAAAATGTTCAATTTATTAATGATCTTGCATTTACTCATAGACCAAACTTTAAAGTCAAGTCATCAGGACTTGGTATTGCATTAAATCCTTATATTTCAGTTTTAGATAGATCAAAGATAGATTTTGAGTTCAAAAGAAATGATTTACTTGTCGATTGTATCTTACAATCAAAAAATAACCTGTGGGGTCCAATAAAAATCTTTATTACCTGTGATGATAAATTATATGGGGATAACCAGATTTCTTTTGACTTGCAAAAAAAGCTAGAAAGTCAGAACTTTGAGGTTGAGGTAATAAAGTATGACGGCGATATAAGTTATTTTGAGTCTGAGCTTGCTCATGTTGAAAAACTTATCTCGTCTAGGCTACATTCTGGCTTTTTTGGTTTGTTGAACGGGGCTCAAGTTTTTCAACTCAAGTATGCTGAAAAGATTTTCGAGTTTTATAAAGGTCTTTCATTAGAGAGTATTACTTTTCATGAAGCCTACGATTTCAATAGTAAAGATCTAGATGATTTTTTATCAACTCCCTACAAACACAGTGCAGCGGACTTCGAAAAGTTAACCGAACTTTCATGCACTGTTTCTGAAAAATATAATAACGCATTGTCGGATTTGTTCTTATGAAAATACTATGCCTCCTTACTGAAAACCCTGTTCCTGCTAGGAATGGAATTACAATACCTACATACAATCATTTGAAGATATTAAAGTCGAGTGGTGCTGATCTTACTATATTTATTGATGATGAAGTGAATGATGGTTTATTAGATATAGGGGATGTATACCATATGCAAACTTTACCTAGGGGAGGGGTAGAAAAAGTTTTCTCAGAGTTTACTCTACAGAATGCATTCTATGATATTTTAATTGACATTGAGCATGTATTATCAAAATCATTAAATATCGACGCTATTTATTATTCCCCAATATCACTCGGTTATTCGGCTAATAAGGTGGCTCTAGAAATATTTAATCGGACAGGAAAAGAAATAAAAGTATTGGCTTCAATCAGTGATTGTTATACAGGTGTTTTGAAAACTAGTATTTCCTCAAGAAAGTCTCTCCCAAAAGTTAGGGATGTTATAAATTATCTGAGAAGTTACCTCATTTCAAATTTAGAATCTAAGGTGTTGAAGTTTGCTGACACTATTTTCGTACAAACTGAAAAAGATAAAGCTTGGTTATCAAAAATAGGTGTAGAAGGTGAAAATGTTGTAATTTTACCTAACGGAGTCTCTGATGTTTTATTTAATATAAACTCCTCACTCAGTACAGATCTTATTTTTGTTGGCAATTTCAGGTCTGATTATTATATAGAAAAACTAAATTGGTTTGTTGAATCTGTGTTTAATAAGCTTCTGTTATCTGAAAATAATATAAAGCTTCATGTTTACACATCGGGGGTGAGCCATACTCGGTTGGATGAAATTCAGATAAATAATAAAAACATCATATTATATAATGGATTTATAGATGACATAAAGGATGTTTATTTAGGTAAGGGTATTTGTATAGCCCCTATATTCAAGTCTTACGGATTTATTAATAAAGTTGCAGAATCAATGTCTTCAGGATTGATAGTTGTTGGAGACGAGTCCGCCTTTAATGGTATGTCTGTAGAAAATGCCCATAATTGTTTTATAGCTAACGACCAGATTGATTTTTATGAGGCAATTTGCGCAGCAATAAAAAACATTAAAAACGGGAACAGCATTGGGATGAATGCTCAATTATATGCTAAAAAGCATTTTTCGTGGAATTCAAGAAAAGAGAGAGTGTTAAATGCTATCCGATAAATCTCTTTTACTAAATTTTTTACCTGTCAAAACAGGCGGTGGCCTTCAAAACTCTTTAAGCTTCCTTTCATTCTTAAAAAACGATTCTGACTTGAAGGACGTTGCTACTGTTTTGACATACAAGGGAAGCGAAATATATAAGGTTTGTATTAATAATAATATTAGAGTGCATTCCATAAAGCCAGGCCTTTTATCAAGATTAAAATTTGAGATTTTTTTATCCCGGAGGCTAATTAACTCTGACACTGTTATCTTTACTTTATTTGGGCCACCATTAATTACAAAAAAAAAATCTGTGACTATAAATGGATGTGCTTATTCAAATTTATTCTATCCTGAAATCGGTTTTTGGAGTTTCTTGCCATATCCTCAAAGATTTTTAAAATATTGCATAGACTTCTATAGGAAAGTTAGTTTATCAAAGGCACAAGAGATTATTTTTGAAACTAAAATTTTACTTGAAAGAGCTTCTAAAGATAAGTTATTTGTAAATAAGAAGCTTCACTTAGTTCAAATGTCTCCAAGTTCACTGGTTTGTGAGTCTAATGTTGATGCTTCTGTAGCTTTGCAATATAAAGCAAAGTTAAATTCAGGGTATATTAATTTATTATATATATCTGGACCTCATCCGAATAAGAGGCATTATCTTTGGCCAAGAATAATTAAGTCTTTAAAAATGAAGGGGCTAAAAGTTTGTTTGGTAACGACTTTACCAACGGGTGACTATCTAACCTCTTTAAGTGAGCGCTTCAGTGAATTGGGTCTTAATGAACACTTGGTTAATGTTGGCCCTGTTAAATCAGAACATGTTGCTTCGCTTATAAGCATAGCAGATGGCTTAACTAACTTGGCTTTACTAGAAAGCTTTAGTAATAATTTTGTCGAAGCATGGGAGATGAAAAAGCCTCTCATAGTTACCGATGCAGACTGGAGTCGAGGGTGTTGTGGTAAAGGCGCAATTTATATAGATCCACTTGAAGCTGAGCTTTCAGCAGACAGGTTGCTGTTTAGTTATACTAATGTAAGTAGTATTAATTTTTCAGTGCAGAATGGATCTGAACAGTTAAGTCATTTACCCTCAAAAATTGCAAGGTATAACCAATTCAAAAGTATAATAATGGATGCCTTAAAATGAAGTATTTTCTTGTTGTTTCTGCTGAAAGTATTATGCAAATAATATTCTTATTACCTAGATTTAGGCTTCTCAATGGTTTAAAAAGTTATTTTCTTAAATTAATGGGAGCTAAAGTTGCTAAAGGTGTGGTTTATTACTCTGGTGTTTGGATTTTTCCCTGTCGAGGATTGGTATTAGGGAGAAATGTGGATTTAGCTAAAGATGTTTTAATAACAACTAGCGGTGGCGTTGAGATTGGAGATAACTCATTAGTCGGCTATCGAACTCAGATTCTATCTTCAAATCATGTAATACCTCCTAATAGAGGGAAAATATTTGTTGGTGGACATCTTCACCAAAAAGTTTGTATTCGAAACGATGTTTGGATAGGAGCGAACTGTATAATTTTACCAGGAGTGACTATTGGTGAAGGTGCTGTTGTTGCCGCTGGTTCAGTTGTAACTAAAGATGTCGATGATTTTACAATTGTTGCTGGGGTTCCGGCTCGTATGATAAGAAAGAGAGATTAATGTGATTTTACCAGTAATTATGGCCGGTGGTTCCGGTACTCGTTTATGGCCTCTCTCTAGAGGAAACTACCCAAAACAGTTTTTAAAACTTATTGGTAACGAAACAATGCTACAACAGACAGTCGGTAGGTTGAACGGTATTGAACACAAACCGGCGATGCTCATTTGTAATGAAGAGCATCGATTTATCGCTGCTGAACAATTACGTCAAAAGGGCGTTAAGCACAGTGGAATCTTTTTAGAACCAGCCGGACGTAACACTGCACCTGCTATTGCGTTAGCTGCATTTAAAGCACTAGAAAATAGCCAAGATCCATTGTTACTTGTTTTAGCCGCTGACCATGTTATTGAAGACCAACACGCTTTTCAACACGCTGTAATAGAAGCTACTAAACTTGCTAATCAAGGTAAATTGGTGACCTTTGGTATTATTGGAAATAAGCCAGAGACCGGATATGGATATATCAAACGTGGCATGCCATGTGGTACAGGTTTTGTTGTTGATGCTTTCGTAGAAAAACCAGACCTAGAAACAGCCCAGCAATACATTCAGAGTGGCGAATATTACTGGAATAGCGGTATGTTTTTATTTAAAGCGAGCCGCTATTTAGATGAATTAAAGACTTATCGCCCTGATATTTATCAAGCGTGTTTCAACTCGATGCAATTGCAAAATAATGATTTAGACTTTATAAGGGTTGATAAAAAAGCATTTGAAGCTTGCCCTGATGAATCTGTAGATTATGCAGTGATGGAGCACACAAAGGATGCAGTTGTTGTCCCTATGGATGCGGGCTGGAGTGATGTTGGTGGCTTTTCGGCGCTTTGGGAAGTATCAGAACAGGATGAAAAAGGTAATGCATTTACAGGTGATGTGAAAGCGGTTGATACTAAAAACACCCTTGTGTTTGGGGAAGACAAGTTAATAGCCACTGTAGGTGTAGAGAACTTAGTTATTATTAACACAAAAGATGCCGTTTTAGTTGCCCATAAAGATAAATCACAAGAAGTAAAATCAATTGTGAGTCAGTTAAAGGCTGAACAACGTTCCGAGGTCACATCTCATCGCGAGGTTTACCGCCCTTGGGGTAAGTATGATTCAGTTGACACTGGTGAACGATTCCAAGTGAAACGTATTACTGTTAAACCTGGGGCTAAATTATCTGTACAAATGCATCACCACAGAGCTGAACATTGGATCGTAGTGTCTGGTACAGCTAAAGTACAAATTGACGATACGGAGCAGTTTGTAACAGAAAATGAATCGGTTTATATTCCAATTACAGCTGTTCATGCTTTGGAGAACCCTGGCAAAGTAGACTTAGAGCTTATTGAAGTTCAGTCAGGGTCATACTTAGGTGAAGATGATATTGTTCGGTTTGAAGACCGTTATGGCCGAATAGGGAATAAGGAATAGTTAATAAATGCAAGCAAATCAAGTTATTGCGCAAAGTGGTATTTCATTTGGTACAAGTGGAGCTAGAGGCTTAGTTGAAGACTTTTCACCTGATGTGTGTGCCGCATTTACGTTAGCATTCTTAGAAGCCATACAAGGAGGATTCACATTTAACCGCTTAGCAATTGCAATCGATAATCGTCCCAGTAGTTACCTAATGGCTCAGGCGTGCGCTGCTGTATTAAAACAGTTTGATATTGAGGCTGTTTATTATGGAGTGATCCCTACACCGGCTTTGGCATATAAAGCAATGCTAGATGGTATGCCAGCAATTATGGTTACTGGTAGCCATATTCCATTTGACCGTAATGGCTTGAAGTTTTATAGACCTGATGGGGAGATTAGCAAAGATGATGAGTTAGCAATTGTCAGTTCGTCTGCAAACTTCACCTCAATTGAATCTTTGCTAGAGCCTCTGAGCGCTGATGACAGTGCTGCCGAAGCTTATATAAAACGTTATTCAAACTTATTTAGTGTCGATGCTTTAAAAGGTAAAAAAATAGGTATTTACGAACACTCAAGTGCAGGACGCGATATTTATAAGCAATTATTTGAACTCCTAGGTGCTGAAGTTATGAGTTTAGAGCGTACAGATATTTTTGTACCCATAGACACAGAGGCTGTATCTGCTGTAGATCAGAAAAAAGCACTTGATTGGTCTACAGTGCATAGGTTTGACGCTATCTTTTCAACAGATGGTGATGGTGATAGACCATTGATAGCTGATGAAAATGGACGGTGGCTAAGAGGTGATGTGCTAGGGTTGCTATGCAGTCAATTATTGAAAATAGAAGCGTTAGCCGTTCCAGTAAGTTGCAACACAGCAATAGAAAAGTCATCAAGCTTTAAAGAAATACTTCGTACAAGAATAGGCTCACCTTATGTGATAGCTGAATTTCAACGGTTGGCGGTATACGACCGTGTGGCTGGTTTTGAAGCTAATGGTGGGTACTTGCTTGCGACAGATATTACTATAGGCAACGGTATTTTAAAGGCTTTACCTACGAGAGATGCGTTGTTGCCGGCTCTTGTAGTGATAACCCAAGAAAGTACATTGTCTGAGCTGGTCGCGGGATTACCAACAAGGTATACGGCAAGTGATCGTTTGCAAAATTTTGATCGTGCTAATAGCTTGGTTTTAATCGAAAATCTAAAAAATGATGCCAGTGACTTTTTATCAGAGTTAGACTATGACGGTGCTTATGATTTAGATATTACAGATGGATTGCGTATAATATTACATACAGGTGATATTTTACATTTAAGGCCTTCTGGTAATGCACCTGAATTAAGATGTTATGCAGAGAGTTACTTACAAGAAAAAGCCACCCTCATTGTCAGGGATACATTGTCATTAATCACTAGGTTATATAATTAACTCGTTATATAAATACAAATAAAAATTAAGGTTAAAAATGAAACAAGTACTTCAAGATATGGCTAAAGGAGGTTCGGCCATTGTTGAAGCTCCGGCTCCATCTGCAACTAAAAATAATGTTGTAATCAACACATCAACAACGCTTATTTCTGCTGGAACTGAAAGGATGTTGGTTGATTTTGGTAAAGCTAACTTAATTGATAAAGCTCGTTCCCAACCAGATAAGGTTAAAATGGTACTTGAAAAAGTACAAACAGATGGCCTGATGACAACGGTTGATGCTGTTAAGTCCAAGCTTGCTCAGCCATTGCCGTTAGGCTATTGCAATGTAGGTGTTGTGGAAAGTGTAGGGAAAGGTGCTGAGGGTTTTAAAGTTGGTGACAGGGTTGCTTCTAATGGTCCTCATGCTGATGTAGTACGTGTTGCTAAAAACCTAGTTGCTAAGATACCTGATAACGTAAGCGACGAAGAAGCGTCATTTACTGTTGTTGCAAGTATAGGTTTACAGGGCATTCGTTTAGCTAATCCTACTTTAGGAGAATGCTTTGTTGTTACTGGTGTTGGCTTGATTGGTTTGTTAACTGTACAAATGCTACGTGCCCAAGGTTGCCGAGTGTTGGCAATTGATTTTGACCAATCTAAACTTGATTTAGCCAAGCAATTTGGTGCTGAAATATGTAACCCTGGTAATGGTGAGGATCCGGTAGCCGCAGGTATGGCATTTAGCCGCGGTGTTGGTGTTGACGGCGTTATTATTACAGCATCAACTAAATCAAATGACCCTGTAACGCAAGCGGCTAGAATGAGCCGAAAGCGCGGTCGCATTATTTTAGTAGGTGTAATTGGCCTTGAACTAAGTCGTGCTGACTTTTATGAAAAAGAACTAACTTTTCAAGTATCGTGTTCTTATGGCCCAGGTCGTTATGATCCAAGTTATGAAGAGCAAGGTAATGACTATCCATTAGCATTTGTTCGCTGGACAGAGCAGCGTAACTTTGAAGCAATACTCGATATGATGTCGGGAGGCCAAATTGATGTTAAGCCTTTAATTACACATCGGTTTAAATTTGAAAATGCTAGTGATGCTTATGACTTATTAACAACAGATAAAAGTGCTTTAGGCATTTTATTACAGTTTGAATCTGAAGTAGTAAGTCGCCACGAGAAAAAAATAACACTCAAAACTGCGCCCATATATCAGGCTAATGACCCTGTAGTTGGTTTTATTGGGGCTGGCAATTATGCATCACGCGTTCTGATACCTGCATTTAAAGGAGCTGGCGCACGACTTGATAGTATCTCTACATCTGGTGGCATTAATGGTGTGATTCATGGTGAGAAAGCTGGTTTTAGCGAGGCAACCACCGATACACAAAGTATGATCGAAAACCCAAATATTAATACAATCGCTATAGTGACTCAGCACAATAGCCATGCATATTTTGTTCAACAAGCACTTAAAGCGGGTAAAAATGTATTTGTTGAAAAACCATTAGCTATTACTCATGAAGAGCTAGCCGAAGTCAAAGCTAGTTATGAAGAGGCAATTAAAACCGAAAAAGCACCTAAGCTAATGGTTGGTTTTAATCGACGTTTTGCACCACAAATACAAAAGATGAAAGCGCTATTAGCTCCTATTAAAGAACCTAAATCATTTATCATGACGATGAATGCAGGGAGTATTCCTTGTGATCATTGGACTCAAGATAATAACGTGGGTGGGGGACGTATAATCGGTGAAGCATGCCATTTTATAGATTTAATGCGCTACTTAGCTGATAGTGAAATTGTAAGTGTGCAAGCTCGAAGAATGGGCGATACGGACTCAGTTGATATTACTGAAGATAAAGCTGCAATTATTCTTGGTTTTGCTGATGGGTCGTTTGGAACTATTCATTACTTAGCAAATGGTGCTGCGAGTTTTCCTAAAGAGAGAGTTGAAGTGTTTGTCGAAGGTAAGGTATTGCAATTAGACAACTTCGTAAAATTAAAAGGCTTTGGTTGGAAAGGCTTTAAAAAGCTTAACTTATGGAAGCAAGATAAAGGACAAAATAACTGTTCTAAGTTATTTTTGGATTCAATTAAAAGTGGTACTGCTGCACCTATTAGCGCTAGCGAAATATTTGAAGTGGCTTCTATTTCAATCGATATAGCACAGCAGTTACGCAACCAATGAAATCTGTATTAATCAAATTTTCTAGGGTATTTCATACATTGAAATATCTTAGATTTGAACAGTTTTACTACAGGGCGTTATATAAGTTTAAAAAGCCAAAAATGTCTGATTTAAGTGTTGATGGCATTAATGCTTGGTGCTGGAGTGGTCCTTGTATTTTTAAACAATCGCTTTTTAAAAATAATAAAGTTTTGTTTTTAAATGAATCTGGCTTAGTTGAAGACATTGGTAGTTGGAATTCCGCTGAACATACAAAACTATGGTTATATAACCTCCACTATTTTGATGATTTAAGCTCTACTAGTAATTCAGAAAGAGAAGAGCTGCATTACTCTTTTATAAATCGCTGGATTGACGAAAACCCGCCTTTCATAGGAAATGGCTGGGAACCTTATCCTTTATCTCTTAGGTTGGTAAATTGGGTTAAGTGGTTTAGTGAAAAAGAAAAGGTTGAACAAAAATACCTTAATAGTATTGCTCAACAGGCTGGTGCCTTGTCTCAACAGCTAGAGTATCATATTTTAGGTAATCACTTATTTGCAAATGCGAAGGCTCTAACTTTTGTTGGTGCTTATTTGAAAGGTGATAGGGCTAATAATTTTTTAAACTTAGGTTTAAAATTGCTAGATAGAGAAATAAAAGAGCAATTTTTAAGTGATGGAGCCCACTTTGAGTTATCGCCAATGTATCACGAAATTCTACTTTGGGATCTACTTGAGCTAATTAATCTAGCTGAAACAAGTCAGAATGAGAAGTTACTTAAACGCCTTAATAACTGGAGAAATATAGCTGAAAACGCCTTATATTGGCTGAAAACAATGGTTCATCCAGATGGTGAGATTAGCTTTTTTAATGATGCTGCTATCGGTATAGCTGCAAGTCCAAGAGATATTTTTAGTTATGCAAGTAAGCTAAAGCTTGACGTTTCAAAACCGCTATCTTTACTCTCAACAAATAAAGAAAGTGGTTATAGCCGAGTCCAGAATGATAATTATACTCTTTTATTTGATCATGCGAATGTTGGCCCTGATTATTTGCCAGGGCATGCGCATGCTGACAGCTTAAGTTTCGAAATGTCAGTTGGCTCTCAACGTGTTTTTGTTAATTCAGGTACATCGCTTTATGGAGTTAGCCCTGAACGTTTACGGCAACGAGAAACCGCTGCTCATAACACTGTTGTTGTTGGCGGGCAAAGCTCATCAGAAGTTTGGTCTGGTTTTCGTGTAGCGCGAAGAGCCTATACAAAGCTACTTAAATCCAACGAGTGCTCCGTTGGGGTTACTTTATCGGCCAGTCACAATGGTTATAAACGACTCACCCCCAAAGTGACTCATACGCGAACAATAGATGCTCATGTCAACTCCTGCATAATTACAGACAATTTATCGTGCAAAGCTCTTGCAGAATTTAATCTACATATACATCCAGATATAGAAGTTAAGCAGCTTGATAGTACAACTATAGAGTTAAGTTTACCGTGTAATAGTAAGGTGCTTTTTAATAGTACGGATGCTTGCTTTGTAATTGAAAGTACTTGGCATCCTGAATTTGGTGCAGCGACCCCCAACAAAAAAATCGTTATACCATTCGACAGTGGTAAATTAGTTACAACAATAAATATTATTAAGGAATAGCTTTGAAAGTATTGGTACTCTCTTTTTACTATGCCCCTGACTTGTGTGCCGGCTCATTCAGAACAACAGCCTTAATTGAACAGCTAAAACAACAGCCTAATCTCGAAGTGGAAGTTATTACAACTATGCCTAATCGATATGCGAGTTTTGAAGCTGGTGCTCAGGAGTTTGAACAAACTGAAAATGTAACCATTAGACGTATCGCCTTACCTTCGCATAAAAGTGGTATGCTCGACCAAATAAAATCTTTTAGTGCTTTTTATAAGCAAGCAAATAAACTTGTTAGTAATAAAAAATATGATTTAGTATTTGCAACTAGTTCTCGTTTATTCACCGCTTTTTTAGGCGCTAGAATTGCAAAAAGAATAAACGTACCACTTTATTTAGATATTCGGGATATTTTTGTTGATACATTAAAAGATGTTTTGAACCCACAACTTACCTTTTTATTAAAACCTTTTTTAACTCTAGTTGAGAATTATACTTTTTCATCAGCAAAGCATATTAATTTAGTCTCAAAAGGATTCGAAAGTTACTTTGTTAAACGATTTAAGCAGCCAATCTTTTCATGGTTTACTAATGGGATTGATAATGAGTTTTTATCTGCGAGCGCTAAAATTGGAAAAGAGAAAAGTGAGAATTCGGTATTGACCGTGCTATACGCAGGTAATATTGGTGAGGGACAAGGGTTAAATACTATTATTCCAAAGTTAGCCCAGCTTGCTGGTCAAGCATATCAATTTAAAATTATAGGCGATGGTGGTAGAAAAGACTCTTTAGTTGAAGCAAGTAAAGGTATTACTAATATTAGCTTTCATCCGCCTGTGAATCGTGAGCAACTTATTCAAGAGTATTTAAACGCTGATATTTTATTTTTGCATTTAAACGATTATCCTGCATTTGAAAAGGTTTTACCTTCAAAAATCTTCGAATATGCGGCGATGGGCAAACCAGTTTTAGCCGGTGTAGGTGGCTATGCTGCCGAGTTTATCAACAAAGAAGTAGATAATGCACAGGTGTTTTATCCAAGCAACCCTCAGCAAGCAGTTACTTCTCTTTGTAGCCTTAAACTTGGTCAAACAAATAGAGATAACTTTATCAACAAGTATACTCGCGTAAATATAATGTCTGAAATGGCTACTTCTATAATAAGTTATGGTGGTAAAAAGTGAAGCGGTTACTTATCACTGGTTACTCAGGTTTTGTTGGTAATAATTTAGTCGAGCAATTACAAGGCAATTATCAATTAAATCTACTTGGCAGAAAGCAATCTAGTTTTGGAAATGTTTTTACACATAATTTGGACTCGAGTTCACTTTACAACGAGGCGCTAGAAAATGTTGATGTTGTGGTGCACTGTGCTGCAAGAGTTCATATTATGAATGATTTTTCTAGTGATCCTCTTGATGAATTTAGAACAGTGAATACACAAGGTACACTTAATTTAGCTAAACAAGCCGTACAGGCCGGTGTTAAGCGCTTTATATTTTTAAGTTCAATAAAAGTGAATGGTGAAAGCACTAGTAGTAAAGCTCCTTTCAATGCAAGCGATAAAACTGCCGCCGAAGATCCTTATGGCATCTCGAAAGCAGAGGCGGAACAGCAATTGTTGGAACTTGGTAAGCAAACAGGAATGGAAATAGTGATTATCCGCCCACCATTAGTTTATGGTGAAGGGGTTAAGGCTAATTTTGCATCATTGATGAGGCTTGTTTCTAAAGGATTACCTTTACCGTTTAGGTATATAAAGAATAATAAGCGCAGCTTAGTGTCGGTTTATAATTTGGTTGATTTAATAAAGGTATGTATTGAGCATCCAAAAGCAGCTTACCAGGTGTTTTTAGCAAGCGATGATAATGATTTATCAACTGCTGAAATGATAGCATTAATGGCTAAAGTACAGCATAAAAAAAACTTGGCTTTACCAGTACCTGTGTGGTGTTTTAAATTAGCAGGTAAATTACTTAATAAAAATGATGTGGTAGATAGGCTTATAGGCTCACTTCAGCTAGATATTACTCATACAAAAAATACTCTTGACTGGAAACCGCCATACTCAGTTGAGCATGGTTTTAAATTGGCTGCTAAGAAGCCTTCAAAAAATAATTAATGGGTTTATAAATGATACGTTTACTCGACTTTCTGTTTTCACTATTTGGTTTGTTGTTCGCATTACCATTTTTAATTATTTTATATATTATTGGCTTGTTTGATACAGGTTCTCCTATTTTCACACAAGAACGTGTTGGTCGAAATAAAAAGCCATTCACTTTAATAAAATTTAGAACAATGACTGTTGATACCGCATCGGTAGCAAGTCATTTAGCAAGTACTGCATCAATAACACCCTTTGGTGGTTTTTTACGTAAAACAAAGTTAGATGAGCTACCGCAACTATGGAATGTATTAAAAGGTGAAATGAGCTTAGTCGGCCCTCGCCCTGGTTTGTTTAACCAAGAAGAATTAACTAAAGCGCGCGATGCTAAAAATGTATTTGCAGTACGCCCTGGTATTACCGGTTTAGCTCAAGTTAACGAAATTGATATGTCTACTCCTGAACTACTTGCTAAAACCGATTGTGAAATGATTGATACACTCACTATAGGTAACTATTTTAAATATATACTAATGACAGTGACTGGTAGTGGTAGTGGTGACAGGGTTAAGTAGGGCACGCTATGCCTAGCCTATTGGATATTCTTTTTGACGTTTTTAATGCATTAATTTAAATAGTGATTTACTTAAGATGTGCCTTAACTGAGGCGCATTCTACCATTGGCTATTACACCAATAATAACCTATTAGCTCATTTTAACCTCTAAAAGCGAGCTTTGGCATAGCAACTGCCAACTGAGCTTTTAGCGAATAAACCTCGCTAAAAGCTAATTACACTAGTTTGTTTTTGTTATAGTTACCATATTGTTAATTTTAAATACGATACAGGGTTAGCTCTGTACTTAAACCGTAAAGGAACGTGTCTTGGATAGTTTTATACGCTCTATTTTAAATGCATCACGCGCTAAAAAACGCCTTATTACTTTGTTTATCGATACGTTATTTATTGTAATCGCTTTTTGGTTAGCCCTTATTGTAAGGCTTGATAGCTTTGAACCACTGCAGCGTTTAGATAATTGGCTTTTATTAGCGGTGTTGATACCTGTAAGCTTATATACATTTATAAGTTTAGGTTTGTATCGTGCAGTACTTAGGTACATGAACTCTCAAGCCATATGGGCAATAGTATTAGGTACCATTATAACTACCGTTAGTTTGGTTTTAATTGCCTTTTTGATAGGTATAGATATACCCCGTACTATGCCGTTTATATTTGCTTGGCTGTGTTTACTAACCGTAGGTGGTGCCCGTGTATTGGTACGTGCGATTATTGGCAAAATGACTACGAGTAAAAAAGAGTCTGTGATTATTTATGGGGCGGGCTCTGCAGGGCGACAACTAGCCACGGCTTTAGGTGCTGGCCCTGAGTATTTTGTTAGTGCATTTATTGACGACGATGCTACTAAACATGGCTCAATAATTCAGGGTATACCTGTTGTATGTTTTAAGGGGATTTACGAATTAATTAATAAACGTAAAGTTAGCAAGGTTTTATTAGCATTACCTAGTGCAACACGTGCCCGCCGAAAAGAAATACTAGCCCAATTAGAGCCGCTCACCATTAAAGTGCTTTCAATGCCAGGAATGGCTGATGTTGTTGAAGGTAAAGCCAAGCTTGCTGAAATAACAGAAGTGGGTGTAGAAGACTTACTAGGTCGTGACCCCGTAGCCCCTAAAGTGGATTTAATGACGGCCAATATTACTAAAAAAGTAGTTATGGTAACTGGTGCAGGGGGCTCTATAGGTTCGGAGCTCTGTAGGCAAATAGTTAAACAACAACCCACTAAATTAATTTTATTTGAACAAAGTGAGTTTGCTTTATATTCAATAGAAAAAGAGCTTAACGAGTATATTTGTAATAACGCTTTAGAATTAGAGTTAATTCCTATAATGGGTTCTGTTCAGCGCATTAACCGTCTTGAAACAGTAATGAAAACCTTTGGCGTGCATACAGTTTATCATGCAGCGGCTTATAAGCATGTACCGTTAGTTGAGCATAACGTTGTCGAAGGTGTACGTAATAATGTGTTTGGTACTTATTACTGTGCTAAAGCAGCCGTTAATGCTGGCGTTGAAAATTTTGTACTTATATCTACCGACAAAGCAGTGCGTCCTACTAATGTAATGGGGGCGACTAAACGTATGGCCGAATTAGTACTGCAGGGCTTAACGCAAGAGCAAGGTGTTAAGCACAAAACACGTTTTTGTATGGTTCGCTTTGGTAATGTACTTGGTTCTAGTGGCTCTGTTGTGCCGCTATTTCGCAGGCAAATAAAAGAGGGCGGCCCAATAACGCTTACACACCCTGATATAACACGCTTTTTTATGACGATTCCAGAAGCTGCTCAATTAGTAATACAAGCAGGCGCTATGGGTAAAGGCGGCGATGTGTTTGTACTTGATATGGGCGAACCAGTTAAAATTAAAGATCTTGCGACTAAAATGGTACGACTTTCTGGTTTTGAAGTTAAAAGCGACACTAATCCACATGGTGATATCGAGATTAAGTGTACGGGCTTGCGCCCAGGCGAAAAGCTTTATGAAGAACTGTTAATTGGTAATAACGTGGGTGAAACAACACACGAGCGCATAATGACAGCCAGTGAAGTAATGCTACCTTTAGCTGAGCTTAATGTGTTTATAGAAGCGTTAGATATTGCGTGTCATAACTTTGATCATGAAACAATTCGTCAATTGTTGCTAGATGCACCCACTGGTTTTAATCCAACTGATGGTATATGTGATTTGGTGTGGAATGCAAAAAAGGATCTAACCAAGGGAAACAAGCAGAATGTTGTAAATATTAATTAAGTTATTATTTTACACACTAAGTTGAGTGACATTGTATTTTAAAGTAACAAATAACGGTCAGGCTGAGTAAGGTTGTTGATAATAATTTATTCAATATTCTGACAAATTAAAGCTATGTATTTAGTTTTTATATTTAATGAAATTTAAAGCGTGAGTTTAACTCGCGCTTTTTGCTTTTTGAAATAAAGCTATGTTTTTAAGATAATAGAGCTAACAAATATTAATTATATGTGCACTGCGCATTTAACATTTTAAAAGGAATAATTATGCCACGTAAATACTTTGGTACCGATGGAGTAAGAGGTAAGGTGGGTACTTTTCCTATCACGCCTGATTTTGCAATGAAATTAGGCTGGGCCGCGGGTACTGTTTTAGCCTCTAGTGGTACAAAAGAGATTCTAATAGGTAAAGATACACGTAACAGTGGTTATATGTTTGAGTCAGCCATAGAAGCAGGCCTTTCAGCTGCAGGTGTTAATGTAGCATTTGTTGGCCCAATGCCAACGCCTGCTGTTGCTTATTTAGCATCAACCTTTAGAGCGGATGCCGGTGTTGTTATTAGTGCATCGCATAATCCATATTACGATAATGGTATTAAGTTTTTTAATAATTCTGGTACGAAGTTAAACGATGAGCAAGAGCTTGAAATTGAAGCTTTACTTGAGCAAGCATTAAATAACAACGCAATGCAGTGTGTAAGCTCAGAGCGCTTGGGTAAAGCAAGACGCATAAACGATGCTGCTGGACGATACATTGAATTTTGCAAAGGCATATTCGCTAAAGATTTAACGCTTGAAGGTTTAAAAATTGTTGTCGATAGTGCTAACGGGGCTGCATATCACATAGCGCCTAATGTTTATGCAGAACTAGGTGCTGACGTTATTAGCATTAACGATAAACCAAATGGTTTAAATATAAATGAGCAATGTGGTGCTACACATCTAGATAGCCTTCAAGCAGCTGTACTTGAACATAAAGCAGACTTAGGTATTGCGCTTGATGGTGATGCTGACAGATTAATGCTTGTTGATGATAGTGGCGCTGTGATTGACGGTGACCAAATACTTTATATTTTAGCTAAAGCAGCAAAGCTGCAAGGCAAAATGCAGGGTGGTGTTGTTGGTACACTAATGTCTAACCTCGGGTTAGAGCTAGCGCTTAAGGAAATGGATATACCATTCAAGCGCGCTAAAGTAGGTGATCGCTATGTTGTTGAGCAGCTTAAAAATACTGGCTGGAAACTTGGTGGTGAAGGTTCAGGCCATATTCTACATTTAGATTATGCAACCACAGGTGATGGCATTGTCGCTTCTTTATTGGTATTAACAGCGCTTATTCAGCAAAAGCAATCATTAAAGAACTACGTAGCAGGTATGCAAAAATTACCTCAGGTGCTTCTTAATGTGCGTTTAACAAAAAATAATGCGAATGAAATTCTAAATACTGATTCGGTAAAACAAGCAGTAGCAGAAGCTGAAATAGTATTGGCAGATACTGGTCGTGTTTTACTACGTAAATCAGGCACTGAGCCATTGATCCGTGTCATGGTCGAGTCAACTGATTCTGTAGCATCACAAGAGCAAGCCGAGCATATAGCTAGTTCAATAAAAGCGTTATTGTAGAAGTATGTTTTTTGTCGGTGATGAATCACATTAGCGCGAAGTAAATTCGCACCTACAGGGTGTATATATTGTAGGTGAGGTTTTATACCCCGCTTTTTGTAGAGTTAAGTTACATAAGCGCGAAATAAATTCGCACCTACAGGGTGTATATATTGTAGGTGAGGTTTTACACCTCGCTTTTGGTAACGTTAGGTTAGATGAGCGCGAAGTAAATTCGCACCTACAAGGTGCATATATCGTAGGTGAGGTTTTATACCTCGCTTTTTGTAGAGTTAAGTTAGATGAGCGCGAAGTAAATTCGCACCTACAGGGTACATATATTGTAGGTGAGGTTTTATACCTCGCTTTTGGTGAAGTTAGGTTGGCTGAGCGCGAAGTAAATTCGCACCTACAAGGTGCATATATTGTAGGTGAGGTTTTACACCTCGCTTTTGGTAAAGTTAAGTTAGATGAGCGCGAAGTAAATTCGCACCTACAGGGTACATATATTGTAGGTGAGGTTTTATACCTCGCTTTTGGTGAAGTTAGGTTGGCTGAGCGCGAAGTAAATTCGCACCTACAAGGTGCATATATTGTAGGTGAGGTTTTACACCTCGCTTGTGGTGAAGTTAAGTTAGATAAGCGCGAAGTAAATTCGCATCGATAGGGTGTATATATTGTAGGTGAGGTTTTATACCTCGCTTTTGGTAAAGTTAAATTACATAAGTGCGAAGTAAATTCGCACCTACAGGATCCATATATTGTAGGTGAGGTTTTATACCCCGCTTTTGATAAAGTTAAGTTAGATGAGCGCGAAGTAAATTCGCACCTACAGGGTGTGTATGTTGTAGGTGAGGTTTTATACCTCGCTTTTGGTAAAGTTAAGTTAGGTGAGCGCGAAATAAATTCGCATCGATAGGGTGTGTGTATATTGTAGGTGAGATTTTACACCTCGCTTTTGGTAAAGTTAGGTTAGATGAGCGCGAAATAAATTCGCACCTACAGGGTGTTAAAAATTGGCAAATACACCTAATCTAGCAAACGTTTCCCCGTATACATCCTTTCCTTGATACAGCTCAGCTCCCCAACTTTTAGCACCCATTATTGGTTTACTCAACTTGCGTGTATACGCTGTTTGCAGTTCGTAACTTGTTTCATAGTCTTCGGTTTTATTTTTAAGCATACGAATAGTGGTATTTAAGCTTTCTATTTTACTTAATTGCCAATGCCAGTTTACGCTCATAGATTTTGCAGGGGTGTAGTCGGTGTAGTCGTGCTCATCGCCCGCCCAGTGACCAATTACATTGCCAGAATTACGGTTACCATCTTGATATAAGCTATTTGCGTACCAACCTTTTTGCCAGTTACTGTGTTCGAAGCGTAAACTGTGGTTGTTAGCAATAAAAGGTAAATATAGCCCAATGCTGTATGCATTATTGCGAGAGCCACCTAGGGTGTCTTCAAGTGCTACCTCACCGTATAGCTCATAAGGAAGTGTATAAATACTATTGTTATACGCAAAAGTAATTGAGCCTAGTTGATCCCCAAGCTCAAAGTCTGCATCAACTTCGTCGGCATCTGAGCGAGTTATATTATCTTTACTGCCAGG
Organism: Pseudoalteromonas sp. S8-8; assembly: GCF_000497875.1. NCBI lineage: Bacteria > Pseudomonadati > Pseudomonadota > Gammaproteobacteria > Alteromonadales > Pseudoalteromonadaceae > Pseudoalteromonas > Pseudoalteromonas sp. S8-8. Next base: position 50,123 of record NZ_AUTR01000020.1, on the reverse strand, counting down.
GGTAAAAAAACCTTCCGCAAAGTCTTTTAAAGTAACTGTTCTAGGGCCGCCTCCGAACTGCATTAAGCGGCTTAAGCCTATTGTTAAATTATCGGTTGCAGCAAAACTAGTGTGCAAGCCAAATAAATATGGCTTACCTGGTTTGTACTCACGAATAACACCTGTCTGCTTAGTGCTTTCAAGGATCCCACGTTGCTCTGTCATTTTACTAATAAACATATCGTAACGAATATTAAAGCTGGTTATTGGCTCTACATTACTAAGCGTTATAGAAGGCGTTGTTTTAGCTTGTGTACTTAATAGCATGGCACTATCGTTAAAAGGTGAGTACCAATGCTCTCGGTAACCTACATCTAACTGCGCGTATTTATTACCTAGGTAAAAAAAACTTTGTGTAGGTAATATTTCGTCTTCGTTGGCTATGCCTACAACACTTACACCAAAGTAACGCCCGAAGTTAGCGTAAGCGCCACCTTCAACAATTAAGTTGGTTTTAGTGGTTTGGCCGCGTTGGTTCGGCAGTGTTTTATCTTTTGTACCAGCAGCAAGCGTTACTTTTGCAAATGTACCCGCGTCGCTTTGAATGTAAGGGCTAAGTTGGTACGAAAGTGTTTGATATAGTTCTGGGTAAGTATGCCTAACAGTTTGCAGCACTCTATAAATATCGTGCGCTTTATAAGGCTTGCTCATAATATGTGTGTTTTTACTTACGGCTAAAAGTCGTTGTACTTGGTGCTCAAGTTCTGGGGCTTGATTTAAAGGTAAATAAGGTGACACGCCACCTTTAGCAACAGCATTTGCACTGATTGCCATCCCGATAAACAGTGATATTTTTTTGAGCATAATTATTCCGTTAGCAAAAATTTGTTTAAGTAAAAACATTAACGCGAGGTTAGCAATAAACGCCTAAGTAAGGAAGAAAAAAGCGATATATTAGTGGTTAGTAATTGGCGTATATATATCGTAGGTGAGGTTTTATACCTCGCTTTTGGTAACGTTAGGTTAGATGATCGCGAAGTAAATTCGCACCTACAGGAAGCATATATTGTAGGTGAGGTTTTATACCTCGCTTTTGATAAAGTTAAGTTAGATGAGCGCGAAGTAAATTCGCACCTACAGAGTACATATATCGTAGGTGAGGTTTTATACCTCGCTTTTGGTGAAGTTAGGTTGGCTGAGCGCGAAGTAAATTCGCACCTACAGGGTACATATGTTGTAGGTGAGGTTGTATACCTCGCTTTTGATAAAGTTAAGTTAGATGAGCGCGAGGTAAATTCGCACCTACAGGAAGCATATGTTGTAGGTGAGGTTTTATACCTCGCTTTGGTAAAGTTAAGTTAGATGAGCGCGAAGTAAATTCGCACCTACAGGAAGCATATGCTGTAGGTGAGGTTTTATACCTCGCTTTGGTAAAGTTAAGTTAGATGAGCGCGAAGTAAATTCGCACCTACAGGGTGTGTATGTTGTAGGTGAGGTTTTATACCTCGCTTTTTATTTTATATAAATACAATCCCAGTAAGGGTATGAAGCAATTTTATCGACAATTTTAGCCCGCAAAGGGTTAGCAATAATATATCTAGCATTGTTCAGTAAATCATTTTCATTTCTAATCATGTGATCATAGTAGTTACGTTGCCATAATTTATACATACCTAAGTCGTCACGGGTTACTTTAGAACAACGGCCTTTAAATAACTTAATTACATCGGACAGCGCTTTTTTATTTCCTAATTGAATTAGCCAATGTATATGATTTGGCATAATTACAAATGCTATTGTTTTAGCTGCTTCTTGCGTTTCTATCTTTTTCATTTCTGTGATTATCAAACGATTAATATCCATAGAAATAAATATGTTTTCTCTTTTGTGCGCCACTAGTGTGATTGAGTAAAATCGATTTGTTAATGATACTCTGCCTTTTCGCAATAAATCTGAACGATACATTTTTACAGGCCTTCAGTACTTTTATTAAAGGTAGCAGATATTTCAAAATAAGAGAGCGCGAAGTAAATTCGCACCTACAGGTGGCATATATCGTAGGTGAGGTTTTATACCTCGCTTTTGGTAAAGTTAAGTTAGATGAGCGCGAAGTAAATTCGCACCTACAGGGTGTGTGCATGTTGTAGGTGAGGTTTTATATATCGCTTTGGTAATGTTAAGTTGGATGAGCGCGAAGTAAATGCGCACCTACAGGGTGTGTGCATGTTGTAGGTGAGGTTTTATTACCTCGCTTTGGTAAAGTTAAATTGGAAGAGCGCGAAGTAAATTCGCACCTACAGGTGGCATATATTGTAGGTGAGGTTTTACAACTCGATTTGGTAACGTTAGGTTAGATGATCGCGAAGTAAATTCGCATCGATAGGGTGTGTGTATGTTGTAGGCAAAGTTTTACATCTCACTTTTAAAGTCCTGATAAATAAAAACCCCGATGGTGCATAGTACCATCGGGGTTTTTTAATCGTTTTAGTAAACCTAAACTTTAAATTCGTCTACCGACAAGCGAAGCTCTTCGGCAAGTTTTGCTACTTCTGAACTTGAAATGTTGGTTTGGTTTGCGCCTTCGGCTGTTTGCTCTGCGATGGCTACAATCGACTCAAGGCGTTCGCTAATTTCTTGTGCTACTTGTTGTTGCTCAAGTGCGGCGGTCGAAATTTCTTCACTTACGTCGTGAGCTTGCGAAACCGCAAATGTAATTGAATCAAGAGCGCTACTTGCTAGGTCTGTTTGCTCAACACACGATACCGCACGTTGCTTACCTTTACTCATAGCAGTTACTGCGGCTTCTGCGCCTGTTTGTAGAGACTCAATCATTGATTGTATCTCTTGGGTCGACTCTTGAGTTTTACTCGCAAGAGAGCGTACTTCATCTGCTACAACCGCAAAGCCACGGCCATATTCACCTGCACGTGCAGCTTCAATTGCGGCATTTAGTGCAAGTAGGTTAGTTTGATCCGCTATTCCGCGTATTACATCTAATATGCTGCCAATTGATGCGCTATCTTGATGCAGCTTATTAATTACTTGAGAGGCGTCGTCTACTTCACGTGCTAATTGCTCAATCGTTGCTTTGTTGTTATTCGAAATACCTTTAACACGCTCAGCTTCTTTATCAGCGTTTTTAATTTCGCTAAGTGCTTGTTGAGCGCTGTTGCTAACCGTTTGCGATGTACTGCTCATTTCGGTTGTTGCAGTGGCGGCTTGTTCAACTTGTGCTTGTTGGTTACGAATTGCTTGGCTTGATTCTGCGGTAATTGCAGATGTTTGTTCTGATGCTGCAGCTAGCTGAGTAGAGCGCGAAATAATGCCTTTAATTAGGCTGCGTAAGTTATCAATTAAGGTGTTACAACTTTTAGATAATTCGCCAAATTCGTCTTTAGCGCTGTCGTCTAAACGTTGTGTCATGTCGCCACTGGCAACAATATCTAAAATTCGGTTAACTTCAGCAAGTGGTTTAGTAATGCGGCTAACAGTAATAATGGCAATCACAATTGCTAAAAGAGTGGCTATAACCATGCCAACCCACGTCCATAAATTAGCTGAGTCAACGTCGCTGCGCACACCTTGTTGTAATTTAAACGCAACGTCACTCGCTTGATTAACTAGTTCGTCAATTTGGTTAAGTGCCATTTTGGTGGCTTGTTCTGACTGTGCAAGCTCTGATTGCGTAAGCGTAATCGAATCAATTAAACGTTTTTTGTTTGCTGCTAAGCTGTTACTGCCCTTTATGTTATTTTCTAAAATATCAACATATTCTTTTAGGCTTGAATATAAGTCGCTATGCGTTTGCTCTATTGCTGGCTTAATTAAATCAACGGTGCGTACTACTTCTTCAAGGTAATACGTTTGCTCGTTTTTAACAATATCGAGAGTGTTAAGCGTTTTAACAGTTAGCATGTCGGTGCTGTTACTAACTACCGACATAAAGTTGTTTTCTAAATTATTTGCAGCTTGATAAGCGCGAGGGTGGTTTTGTTCAAATCCGTCAATGTCGATAATGTCGAGTACAACAGAGTTAGCATCTTCTGCACTTAGTTCTATGTTTTCTAATTGTGCTTTTAATGCTTTATTTAATGCTAGTTGCTTGCCTTTATCTGCTAATAAATTTTCAACGGTGCTTAAAAAGCTTAAATAGGTTTTTTCTACGTTTTGGCTGCTTTGATTAAGTGCAGCATCGTTTTTTACTACATCTTGAAGCTCACGGTGCAGCGTGTTGAATTGCTGTTTTTGCTCAAAGACCTGTGCTTTTATTGGTGCAAGCTCATTGGCTGATGTAGTGTAAAAGCTCGCTTGTGCGGCTTTACTCATTAAAATAAATTCGGCTTGTAGCTCAGAGCTTTTATTTAATGCTGGGAGTGATAGTTGGTTCACTTTTTGAGTGGAACGGTCAATATTTGCAATTTTTATTAAGGAATTACCACCAATTATTAGTAATAATAGTGTGATAAATATAAAACCACCCCAAATACGCTGGCTTACTGTCAGGTTCATAAGATTTCCACTCAAAAAGTACTTCAATTAAGACTTATCGGCGTTTGTACCAATAAGTTAAGTAATTAAAATCAATTACTTTAATTAATTTTAACTATTAATTGATAAATCTAACAGATGTATTGTTTTTTTTCAGTTTATTTAGACGAAAGGTGGGAATTTTCTACAATTACTTTTTTAGTACTCAGCTCCATTAGGCTCATGGTGTTACCCCATACGCAGCCTGTATCTAGGGCGTGAACCCGTGAATTACCTGTTCTACCTTCAAGTGCGGCCCAGTGGCCAAAAATAATATCGTGTTTAGATTTAGCTATATTGGGGTGGTTAAACCAAGGAGTGAGAGTTTCGCTGTCGGTTATTGCACCCTTTGCATTAAGCTCGAGTTTGTTATCACTTGTTAAAAAACGCATGCGGGTAAAGTAATTAACTATGTATCTAAACTTTGCAAAGTCATCAAGGGTGTTAGACCACCTAGCGGGGTGAGCCTGGTACATGTGTTCAAAAAACGCTTTTGCGTTACTTGATTGATAACAGCTTTGTGCAAATTGAGCTTGTTTTAGCGCATCTTCAACAGACCAATCGGGATTTAACCCCGCGTGAGATATAAAGCAGTTATGTTTTTTAAGCTCTAAAGCCAAAGGCTGGGTTTGTAAAAAAGCGATGTAGTTAGCCAATTTAGGGCTTTCAAATATTGAGTTTAATTTATCTTTTGGATTAGTGGGTTTGTTAAGAAAGTAGCAGGCAACCATGTGAAGGTCGTGATTGCCTAAAGTAATGGTCATGCTATTTTGGTGTTGGTAAATATAGTCTAAGCAGGCTAGGGAGTCTGGCCCGCGAGCAACTATGTCGCCAACTAAATATAGGTGATCTTTACTTGGGTTAAAATCAACCCGTTGTAAAAGGGTGTTAAATTCACTAAAACACCCTTGTAAATCACCTATCGCATAATCTGCCATCTAAGTGCTTAATGCAAAATGTTAGGGCAAGCCAAACGAAACACATTAATAGGCGCCTGAAACTCAGAGCCAAACTCGTTGCGTAACGTGTAATGGCCTTGCATAGTGCCTACAGGTGTATCTAAAATTGCACCGCTGGTGTATTTATAGCTTTCGCCTGGGCCAATATCTGGCATTTCGCCAACAACGCCTTCGCCTTCAACTTCTACTTGTTTGCCATTTGCATCGGTAATTAACCAATAGCGGCTCAGTAATTTTGCACTGCATAAACTATGGTTTTTAATTGTTACCGAGTAAGCAAATACGTATTTTTCAAGCTCAGGTTGAGATTGGCCTTCTACGTAAAATGTTTCTACAGATACCTTTACAGGCGATCCAATGTTACTGCTTGTTGTCATAAATCCAGTTAGCTATATCAATAAATTGTTGTAAAGATAAGCGCTCAGCACGCAGCGTTATATCAATGCCAATGCTAGTTAGTTCTTCTGCGGTAAGTAAGTTACCTAAACTATTTCGTAGCGTTTTACGGCGCTGGTTAAATGCTTCTAAACACACGGTGTTTAAAATTTTAACGCTTTTTGCTGTACGTTGCTCTGGCTTTTTAGGTATTAAACGAATAACAGCAGAGTCAACTTTTGGCGCTGGTTTAAAGCACTCAGGTGGTACTTCAACAACCGGCATTGCATTACAGTAGTATTGAGTCATTACGCTTAAGCGACCAAATGTTTTACTACCTGGGCCTGCTACCATGCGTTTTACTACTTCTTTTTGAAGCATAAAGTGCATGTGCTCAATATGATCTGAAAATTCAAAAAGGTGAAACAATAACGGTGTCGAAATATTGTAAGGTAAGTTACCAAACACTTTTAATTTTTTGTCATCGCGAACCAAGCTTGCAAAGTCAAACGTCATTGCATCGCCTTGGTTAACGGTTAATTTAGGACCCAAAAATGGGTGTTCAATTAATCGTTGTGCTAAGTCTTTATCTAATTCAACAACCGTTAAATGGCCGCTTAAGTCGGCTACTGGCTCAGTAATTGCGCCAAGGCCTGGGCCAATTTCTACTAAGTTGTCTTCTGGTTTAGGATCAATCGCAGAGACTATTTTATCGATGATAGATTCATCAAATAAAAAGTTTTGCCCAAAACGCTTACGAGCGCGGTGTCCTAAATGTACTTTATCGGTCATTGATTTTGTGCTTTTTCTTGGGCGAGCTTAATTGCTTCGCGGATCGCTAATTCAAAACTGCCAACGTCAGCTGTACCAGTCCCTGCTAAATCGAGAGCAGTACCGTGGTCAACTGAGGTGCGGATAAATGGTAAGCCAAGGGTAATATTTACCGATTTACCAAATCCTTTGTATTTTAGCACAGGTAATCCCTGATCGTGATACATAGCAAGTACTGCATCTGCTTCAGATAGGTATTTATGTTGAAATAAGGTATCGGCCGGTAGTGGGCCAATTAAATTCATCCCTTCGCTTCTAAGTATTTCAAGCGTTGGGGTGATTGTTTCTATTTCTTCACGGCCTAAATGGCCATCTTCACCTGCATGTGGGTTTAAGCCACACACTAAAATACGTGGTTTTTCTATCCCAAACTTAGTTTGTAAGTCGTGATTTAAAATACCCGCTACTTTAGTTAAGCGCTCAGGAGTAATGGCACGCGACACATACGCAAGTGGAATATGCGTGGTTACAAGTGCAACGCGTAAACCTTCAGTTGCAAGCATCATAACCACATCTGCAGTATTTGATTGCTGCGCAAAATACTCAGTGTGTCCGCTAAATGAAATGCCCGCTTTGTTAATAATGCCTTTGTGAACAGGGCCCGTAACAACCGCATCGAACGTGCCATCCATGTTTTTTTCGCTTGCTATACGCAAGGTATCTAACACGTATTGGCCGTTACCGTCGTTTAGTACGCCAAGCTCTACATCCGCACCTAAATCAACCTGATGAATATACAAACTGCCCGCAGGTGCTGCTATGGCGGGGGCATTATCATCAAATTCAATTAAATTTATTGTTAAGCCTAAATGCTTTGCACGCTCTTTTAATAGTTTGCCATCAGCAATCGCTATTAGTTGAGCGTCCCACGCTTGCTGAGCAAGCGTGAGTAGCAAATCTGGGCCAATACCGGCTGGTTCACCCGGTGTAATAGCAATTCTTAGAGTCATATTTATTGGTCTATAGGGAAAATTTCAACGTGAGCTTGCTCGCGCATTTCTTGCTGCCAGTTAAAACTTTCTTCCTTAAATTTACGGTTAAACAACATGCCATGAGCACGGTTACGTTTAGCTAGTTCAGTTTTATCAGCTACACGTTTGCCAAGTAACTGCACAATATGCCAACCAAACTGTGTTCTAAACGGTTCGCTTATTTCGTCTTGCTTAAGAGAAAGCAATGTATCTTTAAACGCAGGTACGTAGGTAGTTGGATCTGTCCAATCGTACTCACCACCTTTAAGTGCAGAACCTGGATCTTCTGAGTACTCTTTAGCTAACTTTCCAAAGTCAGCAGTTCCTGCGCGTAAGTCTTTTGCAAAGCCAGCAAGCATAGAGCGTGCTTTTTCTTCACTTAAAATAATTGAAGGTTTAATTAGTATATGGCGTGAACGCACTTCAGTTGTTTCTACAACTTGTAAACCACGAACGTCTTGTACTTTAATGATATGAAAACCAGCACCAGAGCGAAGAGGGCCAACAATAGCGCCTTTCTTTTGGCCTTTTACTGCTTCAGCAAAAAGCGATGGCATTTCGTTAATACCCATGTAACCAAGCTGTCCACCTTCAAGTGCTTTAGAGCCGCTTGATGATGAAATAGCAATACGCTTAAATTCTTGGCCATCGTTTAATAGCTCAATAACTTTATCTGCGCGTGTTTTTGCGCCAGCAATTTCGTCAGCGTTCGCATCGTTAGGGATATCTATTAAAATATGACCAATGTCGTACTCTTCAGCACTTTGACCTTGGGTTTCCATAATTTTTAAAAGGTTATCAACTTCTTGCTCGCTAATATAAATACGGCGATCGACACTTGCACGTGTTACTTGCTGCGTTGTAATTTCTTTACGAATTTCTTCACGGTAAGCTTGAAAGCTTTCGCCCGAACCTTCAATAGTACGGCGTAAATCGGCAATTGTACCGCCTTGCTCTTGTGCCATGCTTGCAAGAGTTTGATCAAGTTGGCTGTCTGAGATTTGTAATCCCATACGTTCAGCCATTTGTATCATAAGGGCTTGATTTACTAAACGCTCAACAGCTTGTACACGAAGAGTTTCATCTTTTGGTAATTGCTGGTTTTGTTCTTGTGCTTGCTTTTTAACACGATTAATAATGGTGTCTACTTCGCTTTTTAAAATTACGCCTTGGTTTACAACGCCAATAACTTTATCTATTTCTACTGGTGCGGCCATTGCACTTTGACAAAGGCTGGCACTTAAAACTGCTGATGTTAATAATTTTTTTAAATTCATATTCTTTTTACTACTCTTGCTGATAGTACTGTTGTGATACTAGTTACTAAGAAAATACGGTCTACGATAGCCAAAAATACCTTGTTGTAATAATTTTTGTGCATCATAACGGCTTTTACTGCCAAGTCCTTTTAATACAAAATTCAAACTAATACCTGAATCAAAAGTTGCTTGTTCTTGGCCTATTGATTGATTTAAATCTGTTTCAATTTGGCGGTGCCCAGTAATTTGGATAGCCCAACAGCATGATTCATACTGTAATCCGCTCAATACTTCGATACTTCTGTTGTTTTCAAGATCTCGATGATAGCTTGCAATAAATTGCCATTCGTCGCTAATAGGAATACTTGTAAATACACCTGCTTGCTCGATTGTATTTCCTGAGACATCATTTGCATAGCGATGGTTCAATTGTACTAGCTGATTATTATCACCTTTATAATCAAGTGTTACATTTGACTGTACCATTTGCTTGCCATCTGTATCGTATTGAATACCTCCAGCGAGGTACCAACGGCGGTGCCAATGTAACATGGTTTGAGCTGCAAATAGTGCATTATAATTAGTGTCTGAGTTTAAGCCCTGCTCTGTTGGCTTGGCGTCATCACTTAAATAAAATATTTGGCCGGCACTAAAATTAAATACTTCTTCTTGTTTTTTATCAAATAGGCGCGTTGTAGCACCTAAAGTAAACTGATTCGCTGCTGCTATGCGGTCAACACCCGAAAAGCGCACGTCTCTAAATAAACCATAATAATCGTCTTGTAGCTTAGTTGTATCAAATAAGCCAATGTCTGACTGGTCTTTATTAGGTGTATATAAATATTGAATTTGCGGCTCTAGTGTTTGTATAGCATCTTCAAAAAAGTAAGATGCGTCGCGCTCAAAATTAAGCTGAGAATACAAACGTACTTTAGGAATAGTACGCGATACGGTATCGCTGTATTGCGTGCCTGTTAAGTTTCCGCTTTGCTTATAATTAGTTTGCAATAAGCTCACTTCAGATAAAAATGACCACGCATGCGTTGCGTAGTTGTAGCGGGCTTTTGGCTCTACGTGTACACGAGTTGCGCTGTCTATGGCCACTTCTGATGAATCATTAGTAAAATGGCTAATCTCGCCCGACACACTAAAGTCAAAATTATCGAAACGCCAAGGCGCAGTTTGCGTAAAATTAACTTGCGGTATAGCAGTGTATGACTCTAAGTGATCGCCCAGTACTTCAAAGTTTTGTACTTTAATATCGGTGCGCCATGTATCACCCAAATGAGTAAGTGAGCCAGTACGATACAGCTGTGTATCGGTTTTACTGGCATAATTTGAGCTTAAATCGGTGATGTAGTTATCATCGCTTACATTGGTTACATCAACGTTTGCACGCCAGTTTTCACCTAGGTAGCTTTGCTGTTGCCAATGAAACATGTAGCGTTCATTTAAGTCTGGCTCTGAATCATCACTATCTAAATATTCAATCCCTACTAAGCCTTCATGTTGCTCTGTTAGGTATCTAAATTCTGTTTGTAATTGCAGCCCTTTATTAGACATATAACGAGGCGTAATAGTGGCATCAAAATTAGGTGCAATATTTAAATAGTACGGCGTAATTGTTTCAAGGCCGTATTTGTCAGAGCTCGAAATAGTCGGGGTAAGTAAACCCGATTTACGGCGCTCATCTAGCGGAAATGTAAAATAAGGTAAATATAAAACTGGTGTATCGAGAATACGTAATACGGCGTTATATGTTTCGCCCCAGCCTTCTTCGCGTGAAAGGTTTATTTCGTCAGCTTCAATTTCCCATACTGGGGTGTCACTTGGGCAAGTAGTAAAGCTTGCATTCATGAGTAATAGGCCAGACTGATTAACAGTGAGCTTTTCAGCGCCGCCTTTACCTTGTTGTTCGGTTAGGCTGTAGTCGGCGCCTAACAAACTGACTTCTGAATTATTTAAATCGGCATTTAATCCGGTGCTGTTTACTTTACTTACGTAATCTTGATAAGTAATTGGCCCCGTTGCATTTAATAAACCACGCTGTTTGTCTATCAACGCAGTTTGTGCGGACAAACTCATCTTAAGGGTGTTAATATCAACATTGCCGGTAAATTCAGCGCTTTGAGTGCCAAGTAGCTCAACATCATCAGCTTGAATATCAACTTCACCAAGGTTAAGGCCTTCAAGTGGTTGCCAAGCTCTGGTTTGCATTGAAATGCCACAAAGGTTGTGTGCCAGTTCAGTTTCGGCAAGCGATGGTGCGCTAACTACGCTTAGCATCAATATGCCCCAGGTTTTGCTCATTTATCGACCTTAATACTGTGTGTTTAATATAATATACACATAATAAAGGAAAATAATGGCAATTACAGTAATTGACCTAATTAACTTAGTGAAAAATAGATATCTTATAAAATGACACGCTTTGAGAATTTACAACAATTTATAAACACACAGCTTAATGCCAAGTCGCATACTTTAAACGCGATCACGGGTGATGCTAGCTTTCGCCGTTATTACCGTTTAAATCACGATAATAAGCATTTAATAGTGATGGACTCAGATCCGCAAAAAGTGAATAACGAACCTTATATTTCGCTAAACCAGGTGTTTGTTGAGCAAGGTTTTTTACTTCCTACTATTATTGCAAGTGATGAAAAGCAGGGCTTTTTTATTCTCAGCGATTTAGGGAGTACGCACCTAGCTGACATGCTTGATGATGCAAACCGCACCGAGCACTATCAAGCACTAATTAGCTTAAGTGCTCAGTGGGCAAAAACGCCGGCAGCTTCTGCTATGCAAGCGTATAACGCAGACTTTATAAAGCTAGAGCTTGATATATTTAGCCAGTGGTTAGTGAGTGACTTTATTAATGAGCCACTCAGTGCAGAACAAAAAATAATGTGGCAAACAAGTTCAGATCTATTAATAAAGGCCATGCGTGAGCAACCTACGGTTACCGTTCATCGCGATTACCATAGCCGTAATATTATGAACAGTAACGGCCAGTGGGCAATTATAGATTATCAAGATGCTGTACGCGGGCCGCTTTGCTACGACTTGGTATCGCTACTGCGCGATTGCTACTTTAAATTGCCTGAACAAGAATTAACAAGCTTGCTTGATTTTGCTTATCAAGAATTTACAGCTCAAAATTTACTGGCTAATACTTCATTTGATGAGTTTAAATATTGGTTTGATTTAACCGGATTACAGCGCCATTTAAAAGCTGCGGGTATATTTTGTCGATTATATTTGCGCGACGGTAAAACAGGTTATTTAGATAATATTTTACCGACACTTGATTACATTATTGAAGTAGCGGCAAATTACCCAGAGCTTAAAGCATTGAGTGAGTGGACAAAAAATACCATAGTGCCAAAAGTGACTGAAAAGTTAGCAAAGGAGCGCTCATGAAAGCGATGATTTTAGCTGCAGGGCGCGGGCAAAGAATGATGCCGCTTACGCAAAATATGCCAAAGCCAATGTTAAAAGTGGCAGAAAAACCACTTATTGAGCACCATATAAATAACCTTAAAGCTGCCGAAATTACCGATATTGTAATAAACCTTGCGTGGCAAGGTGATAAAATAAAAGACTACTTTAAAGATGGCAGCCAATTTGGTGTAAATATACTTTATAGCCAAGAAGTTGAAGGTGGCCTTGAAACGGCTGGCGGTATAATTGAAGCGTTACCGCTGTTGGGCGACTCGTTCATTGTAGTAAATGGTGATGTATACACCGATTATGATGTAAGTGCGCTAATGCAAATTCATTTACAACCCGGTGAGGCGCACATAGTGCTTATAGAAAATCCGCCACATAATCCTAACGGCGACTTTGCATTGAGCCATTTATCGGCCGAGAGTCAAAAATATACATTTTCGGGGATTGGTAGATATCAGGCTGATTTTTTTAAAGGATTAACGCAAGGTATTCGCCCTTTAGGGCCTATTTTACGTGAAAAGCTAAATGAACATTTAGTCTCAACTGAGCTCTATATAGGGCAGTGGGATGATATTGGTACACCAGAGCGTTTAAACCAATTAAACAAGCGCCTTGAGGCGTAATAACTCAATTTTTAAGAAGGCAGTATTATAGATGTGGGGAAAAATTCTCGGTTTTTGTTTTGGCTTTATGTTTGGCAAAATATTTGGTGCCATTTTAGGTTTATACCTAGGTCATTTATTTGATAAAAGCTTAAAAAATAACTTTGATAAAGCAGGCGGCTTTTCTAGCTTATTTAGTGGTGACGATGTTCACGAGCGCCAAGCTTTATTCTTTTCAAGCTGCTTTGCTGTCATGGGGCACATTGCGAAGTCGAACGGTCGAGTCAGCGAAGTACATATAAAAGCGGCTAACTTGTTTATGGATGAAATGGGCTTAAAGGGCGAAGAACGCCGCGAAGCACAGCATGCATTTCAGTCAGGTAAAGAGAGCGACTTTTCACTTAAAGAAACAGTATACGATTTTAAAGAACGCTTTGCTAAACGAAACGATCTAATACAGTTATTTTTAGAAATACAAATTCAAATGGCGTTTTCTGATGGAGTGCTAGCCGAACAAGAAAAGCAACTATTAGCAGAAGTAAGTAAACAGTTAGGTATTTCTAAAACACGCTTTGCATTTGTATTAAAGCGCTACCAAGCAGAGTTTAACTTTAGAAAGCAACAACAGCAGTTTAATCAGCAGCAACAAAACCAAGGTCAAAGTAGTAGTTACCGTGAGGGTTCTGGCCACCATGTACCGCCAAATAATAATATGAACCGTGCGCAAGCATTGGCGTTATTAGGCTTAAGTAGCGATGCAACGCAGCGTGATATAAAAGTAGCGTACCGTAAACTTATGTCGCAACATCATCCAGATAAATTAGTATCGCAAGGTTTGCCAAAACACATGATGGAACTAGCTGTTAAAAAGAGCCAAGATATTCAAGCTGCTTATGAGTATTTAAAAAAGTCGGCGTAAAAAACCGTCTATTTCTTTTGTTAGGCGTGCGTGTTGATCGGGTTGATCGGGCAGGCCAAACAACTGGCGTTGGCGGTAATCAAATTTTGCATTTCGGTCAACCCAGCGCTGACGATTTTTAAGGCTCATTAAAATGTCTGTGCTGTCATTTGCATAGTAAATATCAAGTAAGGCGGGTGTAACAAGTGATGCTGTTTGGCTCAAACTTTCGTTACGTTTAGTATTAGGTAAGTAACTGCTTAAACTTATAAAGGCATCCAATCTTTCGTCCGGAAAATCTGCATAGTACTCCAACAACACACCAGCACTTGTACCTTGTGCAATAACCACTATATTACTCGAATCTTCCATAGCGGTTTGATACAGCGCATTAAACCGAGAAATGAGATTTATTTTATAGTTATCAAGTATGTCGTCAGTTATTTTTTCAATTGCATTAACGTAATGAGGTTCTTCTTTTATTTTTGCAGGCTGTGGTTGTGCGTTTGTTGTATCGGGTGATGCAGGTTCTTCGTTTTTGCTAGGCGCAACTTCAGCCTCATTTTGCGTTGTTTTTGCCATTTTACTTGCTTGCCAATCAATGTCGGGTACTGTCATTGCGTAGGTGCTGTAACCTAGATTATTAAGCTCTTTGCGCAAGTAGCTCATACCTGAATTATTGGTAGGTGAAGAATGCCAGTCGGGTATAAGTATTACTATACCTCTAAAATTACTACTCATATACTCGCTGTAAAGGCTTAAAAATTCTGTTTCACCCGCTAATATTGGTTTGATTTCATCGCTTGGAAGTAGTCGCTCAATGTCGCTATTTTCAATACTTGAAAAAGTAGGTGGAGTAATATGTTCTGCCGCGCTGATAGGGTTAGCTAAAAGTAGCGCACAGCTGAGCTGTATATAAAAAGCCCTGTTTAAAAACCGTGGAAATAGCATAACTCACCTAACTAATGACAATTAGTTAGGTATCGGCAAGGCTATCTAAAAGTTTAATGTATAGAGCGAATTAGCTAGTAAATTTAAACCTGTTAAAACTCTAATTCCGCTTCAAAAGTAAGTACTTGCTCAGTTACGGGGTGCTTCAATTGCAGCATTTGAGCATGTAATTGTAAGCGAGGAGCAGCAGCAAGTGCCTCCTTATGGGCGTAAAGTCTATCACCTAAAATAGGATGACCAAGGCTTAACATATGCACACGTAGTTGATGTGAGCGACCAGTGATGGGGGTTAGCTCTACACGGGTTGCATTTTCTTCACGCTCAAGTATTTTAAAATGCGTAAGCGAAGGTTTACCTCTGTCGTGATCAACCATTTGCTTAGGGCGATTAGGCCAATCACAAATAAGGGGTAAATCTACTGAGCCTGTTTCAGCTTCAAGTTGTCCGTATACACGTGCTATGTAACGTTTAGCTGTTTCGCGCTCTTGAAACTGCATACTTAAATGTCTGTGCGCTGCTTTATTCATGGCAAGGCACAGTATGCCAGAAGTCGCCATATCTAAGCGGTGCACTATTCTTGCTGTTGGAAAAACACGATTAACGCGATTAATTAAGCTGTCGGCATGTTTAGGATCTTTACCTGGGACAGTTAATAACTCACTTGGCTTATTAACGATAAGTAAGTCGTCATCCTGAAAAAGTATTGTTAAATAGGGGCTCATAGGGGGATTGTAGTTAACTAACACGGCCGACCTTAGTAAATTGGAAGGGCACTATTTTAGTGGAGCAAGTTAAAAGGCTCAAGTAAAAGTTTGGCTATATTGTTTTAACTAATAATCCAAGCCTTAGCTCCTTTAAAGCACTTTTATAGCTTAATTTCTTGCGCTGTTAATAATCGATATTCACCACTAGCCAAGTTTTCATCTAGGGTAATTTCCGCAATTTGCTCGCGATGCAGCTCAACTACTTTGTTATCTACCGCGTAAAGCATACGCTTAACTTGATGATACTTACCTTCACTTATTGATAAACGCAGGCCGTAATTAGCAAGTCTCTCAGCTATAGCTGGGCGAGTTAAATCTTTTTCGTTATGCAGCATGACACCTGTTCGTAATTGCTCAAGGGCTTCATCGGTAATCGGCTCTTGGGTTTCTACTAGGTAGGTTTTAAATTTATTGCTTTTAGGTGACGTAATTTTATGTGACCAATCGCCATCATTAGTAATAATAACTAAACCTGTGGTATCTATATCAAGGCGACCTGCTACGTGAAAGTCGCTCATATTTGGCTCATCAAGTAAGTCAAAAACGGTTTTATGAAGCTCATCGCTGTTAGCGCATACATAGCCAACAGGTTTATTTAGCATGTAATAGCGCTTACCTAAAAATACCAAAGGCGTACCTTGGTGCAGTACTTCATCTTGCTGGGCTAGCTGAAAATTATGTGATGTGATTACTTCACCATTAACGCTTACTTCTTTTCGCTTAATACTCGCGCGAGCTTGGGTACGCGGTATTTCGGCTAAGTGGCTAATAAATTTATCTAAGCGGCAAGGGAATTTCATTTTGGTTCACATTTTTAGTCGGCTACAATGGGCGCGATTATAGCCGATAGTGAAATACCATGACAGTGCACAGCACACAAATTTTAAGCCTTTACCAAGCAAAAATAGACACAGGTGAACTGTGTTTTGATGCTGCGCAGCAAAATGCAGTGGAAGCTTTAAATACGCTAAGCGAGCAACTTCAAGCTCACACATCATGGTGGCAAAAAGCGCCCTTAATAAAAGGCATTTATTTATATGGACCCGTAGGACGCGGTAAATCCATGTTAATGGATTTATTTTATAAAAACCTACCTATTGAGCAAAAACAGCGACTGCATTTTCATCATTTTATAGCACAAGTGCATACCCAACTTTCGCAGCTACAAGGTCAAAAAAATCCACTAATCCTAATTGCAAAACAGTGGGCTAAAAGTATTCGTGTATTGTGTTTTGACGAGTTTTTTGTGAGCGACATTGGCGATGCCATGATTATGGCCAGATTGTTCAATGCGTTGTTTGAACAAGGTGTTGTGCTGGTGGCCACATCGAACGCAAAGCCAGAGCAGCTTTATTACAACGGCCTGCAACGGGCGCGATTTTTACCTACTATTGATTTAATTAATAACCATTGCCATATAATTAACGTGGCAGGGGAGGACGATCACCGCTTTAGATATGGTAAAAACAGTCGTCACTATTTTATTAATTTATCAAATCACGATTTTGAAAGTAAGTTTTTAGCTTCGTATCCGGCTGTAACATGCAGCAATACAGTTAGTGTGCATGGGCGCGATTTACCTTATTTATTAAGAGCCGATAACGCCTTGATGATTGATTTTATGGCGCTATGCTCAGGCCCACGCAGTGCTAACGACTATATGTTTTTAGCAACCAAATTTGATGTGTTATATGTATCGAACGTGCCGCAAATGGGTGTTAAAGCAACGGGTAAAGTTATTGTTCACGGTATAGAAGATAGCTACCAACGCGAAAAACAAACACTTGATGAGCATACTTTTGACGACGAAGCACGGCGCTTTATTGCCTTAGTAGATGAGTTTTACGATTGCCATAAATTGCTAGTGATAAATGCGCAAACCGACATTGAACATTTATATAAAGGTAAAAAGTTGAGCTTTGAATATGCACGAACGCAATCGCGCATAGTCGAAATGCAAAACTGGTAACGCTTTAATATATATTGTAAACGAGCTTGCTCACGCGAAAAGCGCAGCTTTTAATATTTATAACTGATACTTTATTTACTTATTGGTTTCTCTAAAGCGTAGCGCCCTCTAAACCTCTTTGTGAATAAATCACTTAAGATCTTATTGCACAAAGAGGAGTAAATGAGAAAACATTAAAGCATAGAAATTACGAGCTTTGCTCGTCACGCCAGCAAGTTGTGCATCTACAAGTCAGTTTAACCACGGCGTCAAATTTTACCGTTAGGCGTAGAGCTTGCTCACGCGAAAAGCGCAGCTTTTAATATTTATAACTGATACTTTATTTACTTATTGGTTTCTCTAAAGCGAAGCGCCCTCTAAACCTCTTTGTGAACAAATTATCTAAAAACTTATTGCACAAAGAGAAGCAAAAGAGGAGTAAATGAGAAGACATTAAAACATAGAAATTACGAGCTTTGCTCGTCACGCCAGCAAGCTGTGCGTCTACAAGTAAATTTAACCACAGCGTTAAACTTATCCTTCTTGGCGCACTATATTCTCAAGGGCGCGAATATTAGTAATTAAGTCCTGGCGTTGTGGGTTAGCTTGTAATGCTTTTCTAAGATGCTTTAGCGCGCTCGGGTAGTCTTTAGAATCAATCGCTATTTGCGATAATCCAAGCCATGCCGATAGTTGGTAATCAGGTAGGGCTTGTGCACGAACGTACATAAGTTTTGCTTGGGTAAGTTGGCTTTTACTGCGATAAATACTCGCTAAACTAAGTAGGGCATCACCTAAATTCGGGTTTATTTTAAGTGCATTATTTAAGCTTTTAAGAGCACGTTTAGTATTACCTTGTTGCATAGCAATTTGTGCGCTGTATACAGAAAACTGGGCTTGTTCATCACGGGGTAGCTGCTTAGTTAATCTTTTTGCGCTGCCTATTAGCTCTTTAGCTAAATCCCATTTTTGTTGAGATACAAGCCAGCCTAAAGTTTGCATCGTGGTATTAATAACCTCAACTTGCTGCTGTTTAGTGGCGTGTTTTAAACCTTGCTTTAATAAACTTACAGCGCGTTCACTGCTACCTTCACTTAAATGCAGCTGGGCTGCTAAAAGCTGGTTACTGGTATCTTTAGGGTTGATTTTTAGGGCCACTTCAATAGCAGCAAGCGCTTGCTTTTTTTGATCAAGTTGTAACGCTATTTGTGCACGTTGCAACCAAATTTCAGCTTTATCAGGGGTTTTATTGAGTAATTCTTTTAATAATGCACTTGCCTGGCTTAAATCACCCGATTCAATTAACGCAAACAATAGCCCTTGTTGGTATTGGCTTGTTTTTGGCGCTAGCATCAGTGCTTGGCGGTACGCCGCTACTGCGCTCCAAGGTTGGCTATGCTGCACGTGTATATAAGCAAGTTGCGCATAACTTTGTGCATCAGCTTGGCCAAGTTCAATAGTGCGTACTAAGTGTGTTTGTGCTTTGTCATACTTTGCTTGTTGCATGTATAAAAGGCTCAAACCTTGGTGTGCTTTTACTAAATCAGGTGAGGCTTTTAAACACGCTAAGTAAGCTAGTTCAGCGTTGTTAAAGTCTTTTGTTGAAAGCAGTACTTGTGCACGTAATAAGTTTAAAGCAGTGCTATCTTCGCTTATATCACGGCCTTTAAATAGCGCAGCGACTTCACTGTAATTACCGGCTTGTAAGAGTGGTTGTACTTGGCGAGCAAAACCGCGCTCGTTAGGCTCAATCAGAACTTCTGTAGGGCCCAGTAATTTATTATTTATAGTTAACTGCCATGTTGGATCGCTAGGCGATAAAGTTACTTTTAGAGGCGTACTCATGGCACTTGCATGCACGCTAGTTACACCTAATAAAGGGAATGAGCACATTAAAGTAGTGATAACTGCGCGAGTTAATGGTTTTAGCGTTTTAAATATATTCATGTTTTTCATTTTAATAGGCTTAAGGTTTAAATTCGATTGGCCAAATAAAGCGAGCGCGTACGGTTTCACCTTCTTTTTTAGGTGCACTAAAGCGGCTTTGTTTAATAATTTTGTCGATAGCTGGTTTAAGTTCAGGGTATGGATTTTGTACTACTTCAATTAAACTTACCTTGCCACTTTCATCAATAAATACATCGAGTTTTACAGTAAATACATCAACACCTCGGCGGGTTAAGCTTTTTGGTAAAACGGCCTTGACGGGAGTAAGCAAAGTGGGGAGACCATCGAGTTGATTTAAGCTAAATGCATCCCAATTTACACTCATTGATTGCCATTGTGGCGCGCTTACTTTTACGCTAGGTGTATCGGGTTTTACAATACTTAAATTACTGTTGATCTTAATTTTTACGGCTTGAATAGACGCGCCTGCACCTTCTACCGCTAAGCTTTGCATTGGCTCACTTGTTTGCTGTTGCGATATCGATGGAGGAGGGGGCGGTGGTAGTGCCACCATGGCAATCTCACGTACAACCACTTTGTCTTGTATATGATGTTCAGCAAGTTGCCCAAGCCATAAAAGCAGTAATGCAGCACTAAGTACAATGAGGCTAAGGCCAAATGCAAAAAGTGGATGGCGATTGTTTTTTGTTTTTTGAGGCGAGTCAATCGTGTGCATATTATTGCTTCGTAGCTAAGTTAACTTTCGCCGCACCTGCCAGCTTTGCTTCGTCAATTACTTGAACAAGTAACTCTGTAGGTACTGTTTTATCAGCTTGAATTACCACAGGGCGTTGTTGCTGTTTTAACATTTGCTCGACACTACTACGTACACCAGCAACACCAATTTGGCTACCATCAAAAAATACTTGTTGGTTGTCGGTTATTGCTAAAAAAATGACTTGCTGCTCAAGACGACTGGCCGATACGGCTTGTGGTTTATCAACCTCAACACCGCTTTCGCGTACAAATACGGTTGTAACAATAAAAAATATTAGCAATATAAATACCACATCAAGTAGCGGCGACATATCAATATGTTGCCCCGCTTCTTGCTCTAGCTTGTGCTTTAATCGTGATTGCATAGTGTTACCCTAACTGTTTACTTAACGTATGTAATTTAGGATTACGCTGCGAATACGCTAAATACGCTTGCATTAACCACGCGGGAATAGCGCACACAAGGCCCAATTGAGTTGTTAGTAATGCATCACCAATGGCGTCACTCATTAACTCGTTATGGCCCAGCGCCATTACTTTAAATGTATCAAGTAAACCAACAATGGTACCTAATAAACCAAGTAGCGGAAGAGCGGCAGTTAAAATAGAGCTTACCTCTTGCCAGTAACCTTTACGCTGCGCTTGGTATTGTTTAAGGTGCAGCAAGTCATGAAAAATCAGCTGGTATACAAATAAAGCGAGTAAAAGAATACACCAGCAAATAGGGTTACTAACGATTTTCTCAAACATTGGTTTCTCCTTTTTCTAGTTGACTAAGCTGTAATGCAAAGCCTTCTAGTTGGCTGTAGTACGCTTTTGCTTTACGCGATAACAGTGCATTTAATACCAATGCAGGTATGGCCACGACTAAACCCAGTTCGGTTGTTATAAGTGCTTGTGCGATACCGCCCGATACAACTTCTGGGTCGCCTGAGCCAAATAAAGTCATCATTTTAAATGTTTCGATCATGCCGCTAACAGTGCCTAATAACCCGAGTAATGGGGCTACTGCAGCCGTAACGGCAATAGCGCCAATAAAGTTATCGAGTTTATGCTTATCGTGAATTAACTGATTAAATAACTGATCGTCTCGTACTTGGCCTTTTTCGCTTTGCAGCGTTAAGTTAAATAGCTGCTGCTGCATACCTGCAAATTCACTGCTATTTTCAGCTTTAAAAAATTGCTGTAATTGCATTTGAGAGTGCATTTTAATTTTACTTAAACGCAGTAGTTGTGCGGCTTTTAATAGCGCAATGGTTAGTGCAAAGCAGGCAAATAAAATAATAGGGATAGCCCATAAACCGCCTTTTTCTAGGTGTTCAAGCGGACTTTCTTGTTGGGCTTGGCTAGTTACTAAGTGCGTTAAACTAGGATCAAAAGTAAGTAATGTTGAGCCTACACCGTTTTGCTTTAAAGTATTATCGAGTGGGTTGTCGTCACTTGTTGATTGTACTAACGCTACTTTTAATGCATTAGATTCATCATCCAAATCTAATAAACCCATAAGTTTAGGTGTTTGCGTACTAAACCATGCAACAGGCCCGACTTGAAGGGTATTAGCTTGGCTTAATTCGCCATTACTTAGCACAACCGATTGCTTTTTAAACTGTGGATAAAGTGCCTGTTCTTGATTATTAATTTGCGATATAACGCGGCTTAATAACTCGTTTTGGTTATTAGTCGACTCGTTACTGCTCGCACTATTGCTGGTATTTTGGCGTACAAAACGGCTAAGTAAGTTTAATTGGTATTGCTGCTGCTGTTGCCAAGTGTCTAATCGGGTTTGTAACTGATCGAGGCTTAATGTGTTTTCGTCAGCTAGGCGGCGATTAACTGCGGCTTGTTCGCGTAATTTACTGAGCGATTGCTGCTTGGTAAAAATTTGCTTTGCAAGGGTAGCTTGCTCTTTTGAAATACTATTTTGAGTTTTATTTAGAGTACGTTGCGCTGTTTTTATATCACTTAAAATACTTTGTTTAGCATCATCACTGCTAGCTGCAAAAGAAATGTTTGCACTAAAAAGTAACACTGTGGCGCTAAATACTTTAATTATGCTGTTAGTAGCCATTATTTAGCCCCTTGCTGGTTTTTATTTACATAACTTAATATTGGGAGTGTTACCCAATCAGCAGCGCGCTTTTTTTGCTGTACAGCAATACCCAGTGCAACTTGCTCAGCATTAATGCTTGAGTCAAATTCCCACTGCCAACCTAAGTCACTTGGAAAACCAATACCTACGTAACTTAAATCTTCGCTTACAAACCATGCTTGTGCTGCACCTAAATAAAGCTGCTTTACCCACACTTCTTGCCCGTCAGGATGCTTAATAGCCATTTCGTGAATTGAAATACGTTGTTGAAAATCATTAAGTAGAGTCAGCATTTTTAGCGCTGTTTGTAATTTGTCAGTTGTACTGAGCTGTGAGTCGCTTAAATCACTAGTGTTTTTCCAACTACTTAAAAGTGGCGGGGGGAGTTGCACTTGTAATGAAAGTAATTGCTGAGAAATACGCGCTAGTTGATCATTTAATTGCTGTTGCTCATTTTCAAGTTCTGATTGCTTAGTAACAAGCTGTTCGCGTTTTTGGGCAAGCTCACTGGTGCTTTTTTTTCTACGCTGATTAAGCTCGCTAAGTTGCTGCTGCTCAGCATTTAGAAGCGTTAAGGTTTGCTCCATGCTGCTTTTTTGTTCAAGCCAATGAGTATTTAATTCTGTGTTTTGATTTTCTATTTGTAGCCATTTATTAACGAGTTGTTCTAGCTCACTAACAGTGTCGGCTTTTACTGCCATGGTGCTACAAAGCGCGATAACTACGCTAATTGGTTTAATTAAGCTTCGCATTACTTAACAACAATCCTGAAAGTTACGACAAGCAATTACAGGGACGTAATTACTGTTAATTTTTGAGTGTGTATACAATATAGGAATTCACATAACAATGCAATTGATAACAGTTATCGTTTACATTGCGTTGTTTGAGTGGTAGGATTTCGCCGAAATTAAATATGTACCTTAAATTAACAATAGTTAAGTGCTTAATAAAAACTACGGAGTAACCATGAGTAAGCCATCGAATAAAGGGAATGCCTACATAAAGCCAATTGCAGCGGTTGTTACGGCAACGCTTTCAACTTGGGCAAGTGCACAGGATGTCCAAGAACTATCGGTAACTAAAGCAGAAACTAAAACTGAGTCTAGCTATGTTGTTGAAAAATCAACGTCGCATAAATACACTCAACCGCTACTCGATACAGCTAAAACTGTAACGGTAATTAACCAAGCGGTAATGAAAGACAGAAACGTAGATAGCCTACGTGATGCTTTGCGTAATGTTTCAGGTATTTCTTTAGCAGCAGGTGAGGGGGGCTCACCTACTGGCGATAGCATGTCGATTCGTGGTTTTAGTGCTACAAATGATATTTTTGTAGATGGTATTCGTGATGTTGCAGGTTACACACGCGATATTTACAACATTGAAGCCGTTGAAGTTGCAAAAGGCCCTGGCTCAGCAGTTTCTGGTCGTGGCGCAACAGGTGGTAGTGTTAATTTAGAAAGTAAAAAGGCGAAGTTAGACAGCTTTAACGACGTTTCGCTACGTTTAGGCACAGAAAACGATTACCGTGGTCGTTTTGATACTAACATTCAAGTAAACGACACAAGCGCACTACGTATAAACCTTCTTACTGATAAAGGTGATGTTGCAGGTCGTGACCATGTTGAAAACGAAACAAATGCTGTTGCGTTTGCATTTGCAACAGGGCTTGGTACAAACAGCCGTTTTGATTTAAACCTAGAGTATCAACGCCAAGATAATTTACCAGATTACGGCATTCCGTGGGTTTACAGCGATACGCCTGTAGCTGAACTTGCAGATAGCGCGCGCTCACCTTCTCCTGTCGATTTTGATAACTTTTACGGTAATATTTATCGTGATTACGAAGATATTGAAGCCTACTCAACAACAGCTCGTTATGAGTATGATTTTTCTCAAAATACTACGTTACGTGTTCAAGGTCGTTTAGGTAAAGTAAAACGTGAATCAGTAACAACTGCACCGCGTTATTTCTCGGTTACAACAGACACTGATATTACCTTTGCAGATGAAAAAACACGTGATACTGAAAATTCACTTGCTGCACTTCAAGTTGATTTAATTGGTAACTATGAGTTTGCTGGCTTTACTCACGACGTAGTAGTGGGTGTTGAACTTGCAAACGAAACGTTTACACGCCATAACTTTGTTGCAACTACGCCTGATAACCTAATTGAAGATGGAATACGCAACGACTTATACAACCCTGATGCAACAATTGCATTTACGGGTGTGTACGGCCGTGACGGTACAAGCATTGAAGCTAAAGCTAAAAACCAAGCTATTTATGCATTTGATACAGTGACGCTTAACAAGCAATGGGAAGTTACAGGCGGAATTCGCTTTGATAGCTTCACTACGGATTATCACAACGATTACAATGATCCAAGCGCTTTAATTTCTACAAGTGACGATTTATTTAGCTGGAATGCAGCTGTAGTTTATAAACCTACAGAAAATGGCAGTGTATATTTTGGCGCAGGTAATTCATTCAATCCATCAGCGGAAAGTCTAACGGTATCTACGCGTTCAAATGCAGCTGATTTAGACGCAGAAGAAAGCCGCAGTTATGAATTAGGAACTAAATGGAGCCTAATGGATGGCCGCCTGCAAACTAATGCTGCACTTTTCCGTACTGAAAAAACCAATGCCCGTACTGATGACCCATTTGTAGATAGCTCAAGTGACGAAATACTCGGTGGTGAGCAGCGCGTTCAAGGTTTAGAGCTTTCAGCAACGGGCCTAATTACTAAAGAGTGGACTGTGATTGCTTCATACACTTACCAAGATAGCGAAGTAACTGAAGCATTAGGCGACGACGCAACTCAAATTGGTAACGAGCTTGCTCGTACGCCTAAAAATAGCGCAAGTGTTTGGACTACGTACGATATGTCGGATAAATTATCGTTTGGTTTAGGTGCGCAATATGTAGGTGAGCGTTATAACGGGACTACGTCAACACGCTCTCGTGCGCCAGGTTATACTATTTTTGACCTGATGGTTGCGTATGACATATCAAAAGATTTGAGCCTGCAGTTTAATGGTGAAAACTTAGGTGATAAAGATTACGTTGATCAGTTAGGTGGTGGACACTTTGTACCAGGTGATGGTCGTAAGTTTAGCTTAACAGCGAGCTACTCTTTCTAAGAGTAAAATAAGTACGGCATAAAAGGGCAGAGTTAACTCTGCCCTTAATTATTTGATGAAAATGTGAGAGGGCGCACATGCTAGTTAAAATTCCAGAGCTACTAACGAAAGAAGAAGTGGCGTATTGTCATGAGGTTTTGCTTAAAGCGCAGTGGGCCGATGGCAGTATTACCGCAGGGCATCAATCAACCAAAGCAAAAAATAACTTACAGCTACCTGAAAATAGCCCTGAATGCCAAGAGCTTGGCGACATTATTATGGCAGCACTTGCGCGTAGTAATTTGTTTATGTCGGCAGCGCTCCCCGCAAAAATTTTTCCTCCGCTTTTTAACTGTTATCAAGGTGGGCAATCGTTTGGAGTGCATGTAGATAATGCGATTAGACAAGTGCCGGGTACGCCAGTAAAAATTCGTACAGATGTATCAATGACGTTATTTATTAATGACCCCGAAGACTATGAGGGCGGTGAACTTGTTATTGAAGACACTTATGGCTCACACAGCGTAAAGCTGCCAGCAGGCAGTATGGTGTTGTACCCTTCAACGAGTTTACATCGTGTAATGCCAGTAACAAGTGGGCGCAGATTAGCCTCATTCTTTTGGTTACAGAGCATGGTAAACAGCGACGAAAAACGTGGTTTACTCTTTGATTTAGATATGTCGATTCAAAGTTTGCGCAGCAAAGTAGAAGATAGCCCAGAGATTATTCAATTAACAGGGGTTTATCATAACTTGCTAAGACAGTGGGCGCAGACATAACGAAGATACTCGTTATTAAATATTAAATATTAAATATTGGATATTAGATATAAGTAATTAAAAGCTGCGCTTTTCGCGTGAGTAAGCTCTACGCCTACGACGCAGCCATAAAATTGAATTCGGTGTTTAAAATACTCGGTATGCGCGGCTTGATGCCGCGCACTTATTGTAAGCGCAAAGCTTGTTTTACTTAACCCTTATAACCGTTAGGGTTATTTGACTGCCAGCGCCAGGTATCTTGCATCATTTCATCAATACCGCGCACTGCTTCCCAGCCAAGTTCATTAAGTGCTTTTTCTGGCGCTGCATAACACGCTGCAATATCACCCGGGCGGCGAGGTGAAACCTGATAAGGTACAGCTTGATCGCTTGCTTTAATAAATGCATTAACCATTTGTAGTACAGAGTAACCATTACCAGTACCTAGGTTATAAACTAATGCACCCGTACTGCTGGCAATTTTATCAAGCGCTTTTAAATGACCAATAGCTAAATCTACAACGTGTATATAGTCGCGTACACCTGTGCCATCAACTGTGTCGTAGTCATCACCAAATACAGCGAGTTGCTTTAATTTACCTACCGCTACTTGTGCGATAAACGGTAAAAGGTTGTTTGGAATACCATTAGGATCTTCACCAATTAAGCCCGACTCATGTGCACCCACTGGGTTAAAGTAACGCAAAATAGCAAACGCAAAGCGCTCATCTGATTTGGCGATATCTTGTAGCATCATCTCAACCATCAGCTTAGATGTGCCGTACGGGTTAGTAGTACCGCCTACAGGAAAGTCTTCTTTAATTGGTAAGCTTGCAGGGTCGCCGTATACTGTGGCTGACGAGCTAAATACTAATTTAAATACACCAGCATCGCGCATTGCATCAACAAGCGTAAGCGTACCTTGTACATTGTTTTGATAGTACTCAATGGGCTTTGCAACCGACTCGCCTACTGATTTTAAGCCCGCAAAATGTATAACACTATCAACCGTGTGTTTTGCAAATACTGAATCTAAAAAGGGTTTATCGAGAATATCGCCTTGGTAAAAAGTGGCCTCTTTGCCTGTAATATTCTTTACGCGCGCAAGTGATTCTTGTGATGAGTTACTTAAATTATCAATAACAACAACATCGTTACCTTGCTGTAAAAGTTCTAAAACAGTGTGCGAGCCAATATAGCCAGCGCCACCGGTTACTAAAATAGTCATGAAAGCTCCGTGGGTACCTTTTATCAATTGAGTTAATTTCACCATAAATAGAGGTGATTTACATGCTTTATCTGTAATTTCTATAGTTTAAATAACATCTTTTTTTAATAACGGTAAATTAATCACTTTTGATTACATTTTACTCAGTACAAGTAACACTTTATACGTAAGATTAAGTTATAGTTAATAAACAAGTGCTAAAATGAGTCTAGTAATAGCTAATGCTAGGTTTACTCCAATCTACACTTTTGTGATTGGTCTACCTCTTTGGAGAAAGATATGAATTTAGTTAAAAAAATAGCAACAACAATGTGTATCGCATTACCTGCGCTTGCCCATGCTGGTGAGTCTGTTGTTAAATGGCATGACTTTAATGATTATCGTGATGTGCGAGCGTCAAACCAAACAAAGAGCTCATATCACAAAAGTGTGGCAGCAAGTTTCGAAAAGCATATGGCTAAACTAGCCGAGCAATTGCCAAAAGATTATAAATTAAACGTAGAGTTTACAGATTTAGATTTAGCAGGTGATGTGCGTTATGGCGGTATGGACGAAATTCGTGTAGTAAAACCAATTTACTTTCCACGCATTAAGTTAAATTATTCGTTAACCGATAACGACGGTACAGTGCTAAGTAAAGATACTGATGTGGAGCTTAAAGATATGGGCTTTATGGATAAAATTAAAATGGGCCGCGACGAATCATTTTATTACGAAAAACGCTTACTAACAGAGTGGTTTGGTGAACAAATATTACCAAGTTTAGATTAACTGAAAATAAAAATGCCGCTAAATAGCGGCATTTTTATTTTTAAGCTGATTGGTATTACTTAAAGGTAGCTAACAACGTGAGTATTTGTTGTAACTTAATAACGGTTGTTTTCAGTTTTTCTTCTTCAAAACCATCGTTAGATAAGCTTTCAACATCAGCGGCTACGTCGAGTACGTAAGGCTTAAAACGTTTAGCTTCAAAGCTAAAGCCTGAATCGGCAGTAAATAAGGCTTTAAACTTACCGTGACCTTGCTGTTGAAGCTCGTCGAGTTTTTTGTCAGCATCAAGTGCCTGACGATAAACAATTTTTAAGTTGGCATTGAGTTGTTCAATAATAGAATCCATGGTTTTCCTAAAGCTTTGCACTGCATTGCCGACATAATACTTGGATTACATTTAAAAGTCAGGTTTGTTATATGAATATATCAGGCACAAGTTTACCCGCTGTTTCTGGCTCAGGCCAAGGCAGTGAGCTTTACAGCGCTGCTTTATCTAAAAAGCAGCAGTTAGCAGATGGCGCGGCGGCTCTTGCACTTATTGAAGGTGCTGCACAATCGTCAAGTGCGCAAACACCGGCTAAATCGGTAACAGCATCATTGGGTAACAACGTAAATATATACGTTTAAATGCTGTTTTAAATTAGCTTAAGATCGATAGGTGTTTTGCTTTTTTGACCACCGATCTCTCTTACTAATTTAGGCACTAAAAATCCAGGCAGAGCTTTTAATAGCTCTGCCATTATTTCAATTGCTTGCGCTTCATTAATATCAAAGTGGCTCGCCCCTTCAACTTTATCTAGCAAATACAAATAATACGGCAATACGTCTGCGTCAAATAACGCTTCGCTTAAATTTATTTGCGCATCAACCGTATCGTTCACATCTTTTAAAATTACAGCTTGGTTTAGAAGCGTTACGTTTGCTTGTTTAAGCTTTTGCATGGCAGCTTTAAAATCAGCATCTATTTCGTTGGCGTGGTTTATGTGATTAATAAAAATAATTTTTAATGGCGACTTTGCTAATCTCTCACATAACTCATCGGTAACTCGCGCAGGTATAACTACTGGCAAACGGCTATGAATTCGCATTCGTTTAATTTGTGGTAATTGCTCAAGCTCATCTAAAAACCAGCTTATTGCGTCGTCTTTGGCCATAAGTGGATCGCCACCACTTAAAATCACTTCGTTTATATTGCAATCTGATTTTATATAGCTCAGTGTTTCTAGCAGGCTTTTTTTATTGAGCTGATTTTCTTGATACGGAAAATGCCTTCTAAAGCAGTAACGACAATTGACAGCACAGCCGGTTTTAAACATCACCAAAACACGTGATTTATACTTATGTAAAAGGCCTGGTTGGTCGTTATCTTGCTCAAGTAGGGGATCTTTATTAAAACCCGATTTAGTCAAAAATTCTTGATGGCGTGGCATAACTTGTAGCAAAAGAGGATCGTTTGGATCGCCTTTGCGTATTTTTTTTATAAAAGGGATAGGCACGCGTACCGGAAATAAACTACGGGCTTTTAGGTCGTTTTCATGGACTTGGCTCGATAAACCGACCATTTCAAGCAAGGTTTTTGGGCAGGTAACTACATTTGCTAATTCTTTTTGCCAGTTTTTATGCAAATTTGCTTCATTTCTTTGTATCATTGGCATGTAGATTACTCGAAAAAATATAAATAGAGGAAACGATGGCGAATTATAGCACCAACGAGTTCAAGGGCGGCCTAAAAATTATGATGGACGGCGAGCCTTGCAGTATCTTAGAAAATGAAATGGTAAAACCTGGTAAAGGCCAGGCGTTTAACCGTGTTCGTATCCGTAAACTTATCTCTGGTAAGGTGCTTGAAAAAACCTTTAAATCGGGTGAATCAGTTGAAGGTGCTGATGTAATGGATACTGATTTAGCGTATCTATACACAGACGGCGAATTTTGGCATTTCATGAACAACGAAACATTTGAGCAAATTGCTGCTGACGAAAAAGCATTAGGCGATTCAGTAAAATGGTTAGTTGAAAATGATTTATGCACAATTACATTATGGAACGGCAGCCCTATTGCTGTTACACCACCTAACTTTGTTGAGCTTGAGATCACTGAAACAGATCCTGGCCTTAAAGGCGATACAGCGGGTACTGGTGGTAAACCAGCAACGCTTAGCACAGGCGCTGTGGTACGAGTTCCATTATTCGTACAAATTGGCGAAGTAATTAAAGTAGACACTCGTAACGGTGAATACGTAAGCCGTGTTAAGTAAGCTTTAACATTGTTTATAAAATCCCAGCTTACGCTGGGATTTTTTTTGGAGAAAATATGTCAGCAGATCTTTGGGCCCCAAGCGCAAGCATTGAAACACTAAAACAACGCGCATCGATATTACGTAGCATCCGTGAATTTTTTTATGTACGTGATGTTTTAGAAGTAGAAACGCCAAGCTTAAGTGCTGCCAGTGTAACCGATGTGCACTTAGCTAGTTTTAATACCAAATTTGTAGGTCCAGGGCATGCTGGTGGGCTTCCTCTGTTTTTACAAACATCTCCAGAGTTTGCCATGAAACGCTTGTTAGCAGCAGGCTCAGGCGCTATTTTTCAGCTTTGTAAGGCATTTAGAAATGAAGAAGCGGGTAGCCATCATAATCCTGAATTTACTATGCTGGAATGGTATCGCCCAGGCTTTGATGAATTTGCACTTATGGATGAAATGGATGAGTTAATGCAACTTGTTTTAGGCGTCGAGCCTGCAACTAGACTTACCTACCAGCAAGCGTTTGAAAAAGCACTCGGCCTCGATCCGTTAACAGCAAGCATAGAGCAATTAAAGCAACTAGCGTGTAAGCAGGGGTTTGCTGATATAGCCCAAAATGAAACGCATAAAGATACCTTACTGCAATTATTATTTTGTATGAAAGTGGAGCCAACAATAGGACAAGAAAAACCGTGTTTTGTTTATCATTTTCCAGCTTCTCAAGCGGCACTTGCACAAATTTGTGAACATGATGCACGCGTAGCAGGGCGCTTTGAGCTTTATTACAAAAATATGGAATTGGCTAACGGCTTTAACGAACTCACAAATGCCAGTGAGCAAGCTAAACGTTTTAATGAAGATAACACATACCGCGCTAACAACGGTTTAAAGCAAGTACCAATGGATACACGTTTAATTAAAGCGCTAGAACATGGATTACCACAATGCGCAGGGGTGGCTTTGGGGATTGATAGGTTGGTAATGCTCGCAACAAATAAAGAGAAAATTAAAGACGTAATAGCTTTTGATGTTCAAAGAGCGTGATGCTTAGCCTGTAGGTGCGAATTTATTTCGCGCTCATGTAATTTAACTTTATAAAAAGCGAGGTATAAAACCTCACCTACAATAAACATCAACCCCAACAACATACGCCAAACCTGTAGGTGCGAATTTATTTCGCGCTCGTGTAATTTAACTTTATAAAAAAGCGAGGTATAAAACCTCACCTACAATAAACATCAAACCCAACAACATACGCTAAACCTGTAGGTGCGAATTTATTTCGCGCTCGTGTAATTTAACTTTATAAATAAGCGAGGTATAAAACCTCACCTACAATAAACATCAAACCCAACAATATACGCTAAATCTGTAGGTGCGAATTTATTTCGCGCTCATGTAATTTAACTTTATAAAAAGCGAGGTATAAAACCTCACCTACAAATAAAAACACCGCGTTTAAATTAAACGCGGTGTTTTTATTTGCTTGCAGAAAGCTTTCATTTGAAAGCCAACGGCTGTGTTTTACAGATTAAGCGTAAACGTAACACCTGCTACGCGAGGCTCACCTAATTGTGTGTAGGTATGCGTTGCGTAACCATCTTGTGGATCGTTACCAAACTCAAAGCCACGTGTAGGGACTGTTTCGTCAAACACGTTACGAGCCCATGCGCGAACTGCCCACATGTCTGCTTCGTAGCCAAAGCTTAAATTAACTAAGTTGCTGCTTGGTGCTTGTGAATTGTGACTATCTGAGAAGTAGTAATCGTCCTTACCTTCAATACCAACCATGCCGTAAAATGCATTAGTAAAGTTGTAACGTGCAGTAAATGCATACTGGTATTTAGGTGACTGTGCTTGCTCACGACCGTCTTGGTTTAAGCCAGACTGCGTTACAAAGTCATCTATTTCAGTGTTTAAGTAACCAGCACTACCCGTTAAAAATAGATTATCAGTTAGTTGGTAACTACCTTCAACTTCTAATCCGTAGTTGCTACCAGAACTTGCGTTATCAACATAACCGGTAAATTGCTGACCTTCTACTTGCCATGCTTTTAACTGAATATCGTCGCGGTGCATGTAAAATGCAGCTAAGCGAAGCGTAAATTTGTCATCAAGCGATGAGCCTTTAACACCAAACTCGCCACTCCATAAATATTCAGGGTCGAAACTGGTGTGTTGCTGGAAAAAATCAGCGCTTAGGTTTAAGCCTTCATCTTTGGCTTTAGCAAGCGCTTCTGAGTTAATACCGCCAGCTTTGTAGCCACGCGTAATGCTGGTGTAGATCATCGTACGATCAATTACCTGATACTCTAGCGCAATTTTACCGCCAACCATTACATCGTCAGTATCTTCTATAAAGCCATTGCTATCGGTGTAGTCACCTTGGTATTGCTCTACACGTAAACCAGTAATTAATGTTGTTTTAGGGCCAATTGGAGTCGCTACTTGACCATATACTGCAACGTTACTCGTTTCGTAAGTTGAAGAAAATGGGCTTGCTAACCATGTGTATTGGCGCTCTAAATCAACGTCACGGTTTTGGTAATAAATACCCGCAACCCAGTTACCCGTTTTAGAATTAAACTGTAAATCTACAGACTGATCGTCGCGATCGCGGCTGTAAAGATCGGTTGAGCTGTATCCATCTGGATGTAAGCCAGCAGCACATAACTTTGGCTCACTTGTATCGTTACATACCCAGTCTTCGTCAAAGCTGTAAAGTAATTCGGTATCAATAGCCGACAGGTTTAGATTTACATCAAAAGCGTCAAAACCCGTGTAAGTATTCTTGACACCTATAGCGTAGCTTTCTTGATTATCTTGGCCTGGTTCATCGGCAACACTATTGCGGCTGTTATCAAGCGTAAACGCATCGTAACCATTGTTTATGTCAATATAGTGAAGGTTTAACTCAGTATTTAAATGCTTTGTAAGCTGACTGTTTATTTTAAAGCGGGCTACTTGTTCGTCTTGATTTTGTGTTTCGTCATTTAAGTACAAGTTATCTACGTAACCGTCTGACTTTCTGCGAAAGTAGCTAACGCGTGCGCTAGTGTCATCTGTTAAGCCTGTGCTTGCTGCAATGCCTGCTTCGCGGGTGTTGTATGTGCCAGCACCTACTTGTAATTTTAAACTTGGATCGCTCGTGGCTTTAGCTGAACCCATTTGGATCATACCGGCCATACCATCTGCGCCAAAGCGTGTACCTTGTGGGCCACGATAAATTTCTACTTGGTCTATATCAAATAATAATGAGCTGCCACCAAGACCAGAATAGTTAATACCATCAATAACTAAGCCTACAGATGGGTTAATAGGGTCTACAAATTGTGAGCGAAGTCCCACGCCACGAATTTGGATGTAACGACCACGCGACGCACCAGATGCAAAATTTACATTGGCGGCACTGCCTAACATTTCGTCTAAGTAACTTGCACCACGTTGATTAATTTCATCTTCGCTGAATAAGCTCGCACTCGCGCTTAAAGTTTGAATGCTTTCGCGCTGAAAATCGCCGGTTACAACAATTCTTTCTAGGTCGCTATCATCAGCGTTAGCTGCAATTGGTGCACCAAGCAGCGGTAAAAGTGCGGCAGTAATTAAAGACAAACGTAAGTTCATTGGGTTACTTAACTCCATTTTAGGGACTCGTATGGTAGCAATTATTTAAACACATGTGCTATAAACGCGGCAATTATACGTTAAATAATCAGGATTACTAATATGACCTTTAAAGTTGACTTCAAAGTACGTGATTACGAATGTGACTTACAAGGTATCGTAAATAACAGTGTTTATTTTAATTATTTAGAGCATGCTCGCCATGAATTTTTGTACGCACACGGTATTGATTTTGCTCAATTAGCGAAAGATAAAATTAACCTAGTCGTGATGCGCAGCGAAATGGACTATAAACATTCACTATTACCAGGTGATGAATTTTATGTGGCTGTGGAGCCGCAGCGTATTAGTCGTTTAAAATTTGCGTTTAAGCAAACGGTTATACGCAAAAGCGATGAAAAAGTAATGCTCAATGCACTGGTTATAGGAACGTCTGTTAATGAAAAAGGTAGACCGTTTTTACCAGAGCAAATAGATAACGTGTTCAAAACTACAACTTAGTACTTAATCGCATAACTTTTGAACTATCATAGAACAAAAATTTACATTTAAAACATGCATTTTTAACGGATAAAGGGCATAAATATTGTTACAATTACATTAATTAGACAATTAGTTAGTAGTAACATGAAATTAGCAGCAATACCGATGCTTATAGTCGGTTTATGTGTTGGTTGCGCATCAACAGGGACGGTTACCAGTGAGCAGCTTAAATACACCCAATGGCAATTATCACGTGTTGATGGTTTAGCAATTCCACCTTCGTTTAATGCATCAATGAGCTTTATTGAAGCGCTGCAAGTAAACGGTTTTGCTGGCTGTAACAAATTTTTTGGTGAGGGCTCGCTTGAAGAAAGTAACCTTACCGTAAGTAAATTAGGAATGACGCGCAAGTCGTGCGGCGAAGAGCTTGATGAGTTTGAGCAGCAGTTATTGCAAGCCTTAAAGCAAGGTGCCGAGCTTAAAATGCAAGACCAGCAATTAGTCATGCAAGGCGAGCAAACATTTGTGTTTATTCCTAAATAATTTTAAGTTTTTGAAAAACAGCCCCTTGCGGGCAGTTTTTAACTGACGTACACTCATCGCAGATTTGATGGATAACAACTTCAAATTAACGAAAAGAATTTATATATCAATACTTGTCGGAGTGCCAAAGCTAAGTAATTAGTTTTTGGCTGAGATCGCGAAAGCGGGATCCGTGAACCTGATCAGGTTAATACCTGCGTAGGGAACAAGCTGCCTAAAATGGGACGCTTGTGCGTCTTTTTTTATGCGCACAATAAAGTGATTTATTTTTTAGGCTGCAAAGTAGCATGTACGCTACTTTACGATCTTTCTCTATTCCTCGGAATATCTGACAAGACAACCCTTAAGCAATGAGGCAAGTCATGTCAAATACTACAAATAAAGCGTCACGCCGAGAAACTCGTGCTGCCGCGTCTGAATATATTTATAACTTAACGGGTCAACCGTTCCCAAACTCTCATAAAGTATACGTTGAAGGTACTCAACCTGGTGTGCGTGTTGGTATGCGTGAAATCACATTAAGTGATACGTTTATTGGTGGCACAGATGAAAACCCTGTTTATGAGTCAAACGATCCGCTACGTGTTTACGATACGTCGGGCCCGTATACCGATCCTAATTTTGAACTTGATGTACGCAAAGGCTTACCAAAATTTCGTGAACAATGGATTGAAAGCCGTGGCGACACCGAGGTTTTAGAATCAGTGACGTCGCAGTTCTCGCAGCAACGCATGGCAGATGAAGGGCTGGATCATATTCGCTTTGATCACCTTCCAAAAATTCGCCGTGGTGTCGCTGGTAAAAACGTAACGCAAATGCACTACGCACGCCAAGGGATTATTACTCCTGAAATGGAATACGTAGCCGTTCGCGAAAATATGGGACGTGCAGAAATTCGTAAAGAATTATTAGCAGCGCAGCATAAAGGCGAGTCGTTTGGCGCGAGTATTCCTGAATTTATTACCCCAGAATTTGTACGCGATGAAATAGCCCGTGGTCGCGCTATTTTACCAAATAATATAAACCATCCAGAAACAGAACCTATGATTGTAGGCCGTAACTTTTTAGTAAAAGTTAATGCCAATATTGGTAATTCATCGGTTAGCTCATCTATTGAAGAAGAAGTAGAAAAAATGGTGTGGTCTACCCGCTGGGGCGCAGACACCGTGATGGACTTATCAACGGGACGTTACATTCACGAAACGCGTGAATGGGTTGTACGTAACTCGCCTGTACCTATTGGCACAGTACCGATTTATCAAGCGCTTGAAAAAGTAAATGGTGTGGCTGAGGATTTAACGTGGGAGATTTTCCGCGATACGCTTATTGAACAAGCCGAGCAGGGTGTTGATTACTTTACTATTCATGCCGGTGTACTGCTTCGTTACGTACCAATGACGGCTAAACGTGTAACCGGTATTGTGTCGCGCGGTGGCTCAATTATGGCTAAGTGGTGTTTAGCGCATCATAAAGAAAACTTTTTATACACGCACTTTGAAGACATTTGCGAAATTTTAAAACAATACGATGTGTGTTTTTCACTCGGTGATGGACTTCGCCCTGGTTCGATTGCTGACGCCAACGATGAAGCACAGTTTAGTGAGCTGCGCACATTAGGTGAACTGACTAAAATTGCGTGGAAGCACGACGTACAAGTATTTATTGAAGGTCCTGGACATGTGCCAATGCACATGATTAAAGCCAATATGGATGAGCAATTAAAGCATTGCGACGAAGCACCTTTTTATACTTTAGGCCCGCTAACGACCGATATTGCACCAGGGTATGACCATATTACTTCTGGTATTGGGGCGGCTCAAATAGCATGGTACGGTTGTGCAATGCTTTGTTATGTAACACCTAAAGAGCATTTAGGTCTGCCAAATAAAGAAGATGTTAAAGAAGGCTTAATTACCTACAAAATTGCAGCGCATGCCGCCGATTTAGCAAAAGGTCACCCAGGCGCGCAAGAGCGCGATAACGCCTTATCAAAAGCACGTTTTGAGTTTAGATGGCATGACCAATTTAATATTGGTTTAGATCCAGACCGAGCTCGCGAGTATCACGACGAAACCCTTCCGCAAGAATCAGGTAAAGTTGCTCACTTTTGTTCTATGTGTGGTCCTAAATTTTGTTCGATGAAAATTAGCCAAGAAGTACGCGATTACGCTAAAGATTTAGAAACACGCGGTATTGATCCTAATAACGCTGGCGACGCTATTGAAATAAAAATGGTTGATGTAGAAGCCGAAATGAAAGCTAAATCGGAAGAGTTTAAGCAAACAGGCTCAGAGATTTATCACAAAGCGGTATAAAACAATTATTGCTAGAAGCTAGATACAAACGTAGGTGAGGCTTTGTGCCTCGCTTCTTTAAATAATAGAAGAAGTGCGAAGTAAATTCGCACCTACTAATAACTGCTTTGGAGGTTTTATGTTTTATAACATTGCTGTGGTGGGTTTTGGTTTAGCAGGGCGCTTAGCTGCCCTTGAGCTAAGTAAGTTGCACCATGTTACTGTGTTTGAAGCCGACGACGAACATACTCAAAATAGCGCCGGTAAAGTCGCTGCAGCAATGCTTGCCCCGCTTGCTGAGTCGGTGTTATGTGAGGCTGATTTAGCTTTAATGGGTCTTGATTCAATGAAGCGCTGGCCCAGCATTATTGCAGAACTTGAAAGTGAGGTTTTTTTTCAGCAGCAAGGCACTTTGGTCATTGCGCATCAGCAGGACAAAGGCGATTTACAAAGCTTTGCACAGCGTATAAAACCGCTAGCTGATCACACTGCCGAGCATATAAATGCCCAACAAATTACAATGCTTGAACCTGAACTTGCTGGGCGTTTTAACCAAGGCTTATTTTTACCTTGTGAAGGGCAAATAGATAACCAAGCATTTTATAAAGCCAGCTTTGCACAGCTCAACAAACGCAAAGTAAAATTTGTATTTAATCAGCGCGTAACCATTAGCGACAATAAAATAAACAATCGACCATTCGATTACATTATTGATTGCCGTGGGCTTGGTGCTAAAAATACTCAAGATGATAAACCGCTTAGAGGTGTGCGCGGCGAAGTAGCAAGGTTATACGCACCAGAGGTAAGTTTAATCAGGCCCGTGCGCTTAATGCACCCGCGTTATCCAATTTATATAGCGCCTAAACCTAACAGTGAATATGTAATTGGTGCGACCGAAATAGAGTCACAAGACAATGGTGCCGCAACAGTGCGCTCAACTCTTGAGTTACTTTCAGCGGCTTATACCGTACACAGCGGGTTTGCCGAAGCACGACTACTTAGTATTCAAACCGGATTACGCCCCGCATTTAGCGATAACCGCCCAGAAGTATCACAAGTTGGTAATGTAATTAGCATTAACGGTTTGTATCGACATGGTTATATGTTGGCGCCGGCATTAGTGGCGCAAGCAGTTTCACGAATAGAGTGAGAGTAGAATGAATATTACAATTAATGGCGAGCTACTTAATGTTAATAGCAAAGCACTCGTTGAGGTACTTCAAAGTTTTGGTGCAGTCGCGCCTTTTGCTGTGGCTGTTAATGGCGAATTTATTCCACAAAGTCGGCACAGTAACTATGTACTTAATGAAGGCGACAGTGTTGAGTTGCTGTCACCCATTCAAGGTGGATAAAGCTCATGCAAACTAAAGACTGTTTAACTATTTATGGAGAGCAAATAAATAGCCGCTTATTAATCGGCTCTGCGCTTTATCCGTCGCCCGACATTATGACCCAATCGATAGTCGCCTCTGGGGCTGAAATTGTAACCGTGTCGCTTAGGCGCCAACAAAGTGCAGCAGCCGGTGATGACTTTTGGCAGTTAATAAAAAATACAGGCTTAAAAATACTCCCTAATACCGCAGGGTGCCACAGCGTTAAAGAAGCTATAACGCTTGCAAAAATGTGCCGAGAGGTATTTGCCACCGACTGGATTAAGCTAGAGCTGATTGGCGATGATTACAATTTAC
This sequence comes from Pseudoalteromonas sp. S8-8, assembly GCF_000497875.1. NCBI lineage: Bacteria > Pseudomonadati > Pseudomonadota > Gammaproteobacteria > Alteromonadales > Pseudoalteromonadaceae > Pseudoalteromonas > Pseudoalteromonas sp. S8-8. Next base: position 11,091 of record NZ_AUTR01000020.1, on the reverse strand, counting down.
AGCCAGACCCTTTTGCGCTACTTGAAGCCACAAAAATATTAATTAATGATGGCTTTAAAGTATTGCCTTATTGCACCGATGACTTAGTACTTTGCCAGCGCTTAAATGAACTTGGGTGTGAGGTACTTATGCCATGGGGGGCACCAATAGGCACCGGTAAGGGATTGTTAAATAGCTATAATTTAAAAACTATTCGAGAGCGCTTACCCAATACCACATTAATAGTAGATGCCGGTTTAGGTTTGCCATCGCATGCCTGCCAAGCACTCGAAATGGGGTATGATGCGGTATTATTAAATTCAGCCATTGCAGGGGCGGGTTGCCCAATTACTATGAGCCGCGCATTTAAAGCCGCAGTTGAAGCGGGGCGCTTTGCATACAAAGCAAAAGCGATGCCGGAAAAAGACGTTGCAGCCCCATCAACCCCAACAATGGGTATGCCATTTTGGCATCAGCAGTGAAGGAAAGAATATGAATAACGTAGTATGGACAATTGCCGGTTCTGATTCTGGCGGCGGTGCCGGTATTCAAGCTGATATAAAAGCAATGCAAAGTTTTGGTGTACATGGCTGCACGGCAATTACGGCGCTTACTGCACAAAATAGTTTAGGTGTAGAGGCTATTAATGCAGTGTCTACCGATATTATTGAATCGCAGTTACTTGCACTTGAAAAAGACATGAAAGCCAAAGTGATAAAAATTGGCATGTTAGCCAATGTGCAGCAAATTCAGTTGATCAGCGAACATATAAGTCACTATAAAGCTAAGTGGCCTGTGCCCCCCGTTATTGTATATGACCCTGTCGCTATTGCCTCAAGCGGTGACTTACTAACAGAAGAAGACACGGTAAGCGCAATAAAAGAATGTTTACTGCCGCTGGTGGATGTAATAACTCCAAATACACACGAAACACAGTTATTAACCGGTGTGTATTTAATTGGCCCGGCTGCAATAAAAGAAGCGGCTAATAAGCTATTAAGCTGGGGCGCAAAAGCCGTTGTTATTAAAGGCGGACATTGGGATTACCCAAGTGGCTACTGCATTGATTATTGTATTGATAGTAATACGCAAAGTGGTGAAGAATATTGGTTAGGCAATCAAAAAATACAAACACCGCATAACCACGGCACCGGGTGTAGCATGGCTTCGGTAATTGCTGCGTGTTTAGCTAAAGACTACCCATTAAAAGATGCCTTTATTTTAGCTAAGGCATATATAAACCAAGGGCTAAAACAGTCTGTTCGATACGGCGAGGGGATTGGACCGGTTGCTCAGACCTCGTTTCCCACTAATTTAGCTGACTACCCACAAGTAATTGAGCCAGGTAGCTGGCTGGGCGATGAACTAGATTTTGATGTGCCGCTTGATTTTAATATGGCTGCTGATTTTGCACCTTGTGAAAGTAAATCGCTGGGCTTATATGCGGTTGTTGATAGCACCGATTGGTTAGAAAAGTGTCTACAACAAGGCATTAAAACAGCGCAGTTACGCGTTAAAAATAAAACGCAAGACGAGCTGAATGAGCTCATTAAGCAAGCTGTTGAGCTGGGCAAGCAATACAACGCACAGGTATTTATAAACGATTACTGGCAGCTAGCTATTAAGCATAGTGCGTATGGTGTGCATTTAGGGCAAGAGGATTTAGACATTGCTAGTTTAGCCGCTATTAAAGACGCTGGGCTAAGGCTTGGGCTTTCTACTCATGGCTTTTATGAAATGCTGCGTGCGCATAATTATCGCCCTAGTTATATGGCATTTGGTGCTATTTACCCAACCACAACAAAAGATATGACAGGGCAAATACAAGGTCTTGAAAAGCTGATTAAATTTGTACCGCTTATGCAAAGCTATCCAACAGTGGCAATAGGCGGTATTGACTTAAGCCGTGCTGAGCAGGTAGCGAAAACCGGCGTAGGCAGTGTTGCCGTAGTGCGTGCGATTACCGAGGCTGATAATTACGTAGAGGCTATAAGTGCTCTGCAAGTAGCCATAAGCAGTGCAAATTAATACTAACAAGGCTGGTAAACGTGAATGAGCTAAGCGAAAAAGAAACCCTTCGTTATAGCCGCCATTTGTTGCTTGAAGAAGTTGGGCTTGAAGGGCAGTTAGCACTTAAATCCTCAACGGTTGCAGTAGTGGGGGCTGGTGGTTTAGGTAGCCCAGCACTTTTGTATTTAGCTGCGGCGGGCATTGGAACGCTTATTTTAATTGACGATGACGAAGTTGAGCTTTCAAACTTACAGCGCCAAGTGCTTTATAAAATAAACCACTTAGGGCAAAACAAGGTCGCTGCAGCGGGTAAAGTATTAGCGAGCCTGAATAATCAAATAGACATAGTAACGCATTGCCAAAAGTTAGATGAGAATAATGCAGTTAACATTTTAAAAGGTGCTGACATCGTACTTGATTGCTCTGATAACTTTAGCACTCGCTATTGCGTTAATCGTTATTGTATTGCTAATAAAACACCGTTAATTTCTGGTGCTGCATTGGCAACTAAAGGGCAGTTAATGGGCTTTGATTTTAGGCAAAGTGATAGCCCATGTTATGGCTGTGTTTTTCCACAAAGCGAAGCTACACCAGTTATCAATTGCAGTAACGCAGGAGTGATTAGCCCGCTACTGGGTGTAATTGGCTCTATGCAGGCGCAACTTACGCTCAACTTATTAATGGGGCATGCAGAGGGATGTGTATTTATAACGTTTGATGCACTTACTTTAAAGCAGCAGCACTTTAAAGTGATTAAAGATTCAGAGTGTAAAGAGTGTGGTAAATAGGTTTTTGAGGGGCTTGTGCCTGTTATTACATGTGGCGTTAAAGAATTAAAAGCTGCGCTTTTCGCGTGAGCAAGCTTCACGCCTACAGTACATCAAAATTCTTACACCAAATTTGTATACGCACAGCTTGCTGGCGTGACGAGCAAAGCTCGTAATTTCTATGCCAGATGTCTTCTCATTTACATCTCTTTTGCTTCTCTTAGTGCAATAAGATCTTAAGTGATTTATTCACAAAGAGGTTAAGAGGGCGCTTCGCTTTAGAGAAGCCAATTAATAGTTATCAGTTATAAATATTAAAAGCGGCGCTTTACGCGTGTGCAGGCTTTACCCCTTCAAAAATAAAAAACCGCGTTAATTAAACGCGGTTTTTTTAATTTCGAATTAACGATTTATTTTAGTCGTTAATTTTTGCAAACGCAGTACCTAAGCGAGTAACCACTTCAGGTAGTTGATCGTCCAATATTTCAGCTTTATCAGCACCCCATGCAAGTACCACAGTAGAGCCTAATTTAAAGCGACCCATCTCTTCACCCTTTTTAAGCGTGATAGCGTTATCGCCAGTGGTTGGGTATTTCCAAATAAATACATCACTACCTGCTGGTGGCGTGACAGTACCTGCCCAAATAGTTTCTATACTGGCTACAATTGTTGCACCAACAAGTACCATAGCAAGCGGACCAATCTCAGTTTCAAAAATTGCTACTACCCGTTCGTTACGTGCAAACAAGTTAGGCACGTTTTGCGCTGTAAGTGGGTTTACTGAAAATAAATCACCTGGCACGTAAATCATTTTGCTTAGTGTGCCATCAATTGGCATATGAATACGGTGGTAATCTTTAGGCGCTAAATAAATAGTGGCAAACTTACCGCCTAAAAATGGTGTTGTATCATCTTGTGAGCCGCCTAGTAGCGCTTGTAAGCTGTAATCGTGACCTTTAGCTTGTATTAGCTGTCCGTCAACAATATCGCCTAGCTGGCTGATTGCGCCATCCACTGGATGAATGATGATATTGCTATCTTCTACCATTGGGCGCATGCCGTCTTTTAAAGGGCGAGTAAAAAATTCATTAAAGCTTTTATAATGAGCCGGATCTGGGTATTGGGCTTCGCTCATATCTACTTTATATTGCTTAATAAATAGTTTAATTAAAGTAGTTGTTAAAGCACCCGCTTTTGCAGCAGCTAATTTTCCGACTACGCGTGAAATAAAATGTTTTGGCATTGCGTACTGCATTGCGATTTTAAATTTGTCTAAACTCACAGTATTTTTCCTAAATTATACGCGAGGCGCACGGGCGCCTGCACGGCCATCGGCCATTGTTTCTAAAATTCGGTGGTAGCTGTCAAAGCGCAATTGAGAAATTCTTCCATCGGCTACTGCTTCTTTAACGATGCAACCCGGGTCGTTTAAATGTTTACAGTCTCTAAAGCGGCATCCGCCTATAAATTCTCTAAATTCTTTAAAACACCACGTTACACGCTCAACATCTAAATGCCACAAACCAAACTCACGAATACCTGGCGAGTCGATTAGGTTACCGCCACTTGGTAAGTGGTGAAGGCGTGAAACAGTTGTTGTGTGCTGGCCTAAGCCGCTGTTTTCAGATACTTCTTTAGTTAATATTTCAGCGTTAGGCAATACAGTATTAACGAGGGTTGATTTGCCCACACCACTTTGGCCAACAAAAATATTATTTTTATCAACAAGTACTTCTTTTAATTTATTAATACCATCGCCTGATATATTACTAACAAGAAGTACTTGGTAATCAAGTTTACGATAGATATCGAGAACTTTTTGTATTTCGTTAAGGCCTGCTTCGTCAATTAAATCGGTTTTATTGAGCACTAAAATTGGCTCAATGCCCATATCTTCACAGGCTATTAAATAACGGTCGATAATACTGGGTGTAAATTCGGGTAATACCGCCGATACCATGAGTATTTGGTCAATGTTGGCTGCAATAACTTTAACACCGTCGTAAAAGTCAGGGCGGGTAAGTTGCGAGCGACGCTCTTGCGTGGCTTCAATTACACCGGCTAAATCACCCTCACTTACTTTGGCACGGCGAAATAATACTTCATCACCACATACTAAATTAGACACAGTACGGCGTATATTACAGCGGAGTACATCGCCATTTTCAGTTTCGACATCGGCGTGTTGGCCAAAACGACTGATCACAATTGCGCTCTCGACCTGACCTAAGTTATCGGTTTGCCATTCTTGCGCCCCTTTTTTAGCCGGTCTTGAGTCTGCGCTATTAATGCGCTTTTGGTGATTGGCCTTGATCTGACGCGATTGGCCTTTACTTAATTTTTTTTGTTTTGCCACTGGAGGCCTATAACCTTAGTTAAATGTCGCTTTTCCTAAAAAAAGCTTTAGCTCGACGGTTGATGCTAATATGATATATCGAAATGCGTTGGATCTAAAGGAAAGCACCGCTTAGGTAATTATGACTATTAATAAATCAAATTTAATTTGGCTCGATCTTGAAATGACAGGGCTCGAACCAGAGACCGATAAAATACTCGAAATTGCGACGGTTGTCACTGACGCAGACCTGAATATATTAGCCGAAGGGCCAACTATAGCTATTCATCAAAGTGATGAATTACTAAATGGCATGGACGAGTGGTGTACTACTCAACATGGTAAGTCGGGTTTAACAGCGCGCTGCAAAGCAAGTACCTTTGATGAAGCCTATGCTGTGGAGCAAACTTTAGCGTTTTTAAAGCAGTGGGTACCAGCAGGCACTTCGCCAATGTGTGGTAATTCAATTGGTCAAGACCGCCGCTTTATGAATAAATATATGCGCGAGCTTGAAGACTTCTTTCATTACAGAAATCTTGATGTGAGTACTATTAAAGAATTAGCACGTCGCTGGAAACCAGAAGTGCTTGTAAAAGTGAACAAAAAAGGCTCACACCTTGCTTTGGATGACATTAAAGATTCGATTATGGAATTAAAAGTCTATAGAGAAAATTTCTTTAATTTGTAAAAAACACTTGCAAACAGACTGTATTATTGTAGAATCCTGCCCCGCTCAAGACGATAACCCACGCGGGGTTAGTGTGTTTGAGTGATTGAATTACCATCAATAAATGCGGTACTAGCTCAGTTGCTAGAATGTTGAACGCGACCTGTCGCGCACCAACGTAAAATAACTGAAGAAATAAAAAATGCGGTACTAGCTCAGTTGGTAGAGCGCGACCTTGCCAAGGTCGAGGTCACGAGTTCGAGCCTCGTGTACCGCTCCAATTTCTAACCAAAAGAAATTGAAGTGAATAAAAGCTAGCTCAGTTGCTAGGATGTTGAACGCAATTTATTGCGCATCAATAAAATAACTGAAAAATGCGGTACTAGCTCAGTTGGTAGAGCGCGACCTTGCCAAGGTCGAGGTCACGAGTTCGAGCCTCGTGTACCGCTCCAATTTCTAACCAAAAGAAATTGTAGTGTTGAATGAAAATATAATGCGGTACTAGCTCAGTTGGTAGAGCGCGACCTTGCCAAGGTCGAGGTCACGAGTTCGAGCCTCGTGTACCGCTCCAATCTTTTTATATCCTTTCAAAATTTTCTGCATTAAAAATCATAAATAAAATTATAATTTAAAATCTCTCTTATCTACTTTATTCTATGTGCAATATTCAGCATTGAAGCTTTGGTTGTTAGAAGCTATCGCTTCGCGCGAGCTCTGCGCCTACAAGAAAGGTGTCGTACTTTGAAGTTATGAGATATGAGTGAGGTAGGAAGAGTTAATACTTTGAAACCGAGAGCTTTTATTAAAATAGCTCCCCTTGAATAGTTGCTATAACTCGTCTAGAGCCACCAGAATCACGATGTTCACCTAAATAAATGCCTTGCCATGTACCTAACGCTAAATAACCATTTGAAATAGGAATACTTAGCTCGCAGCCTAACGTACTGGTTTTTATGTGTGCAGGCATGTCGTCGTCACCTTCATAATCGTGGCGGTAGTAAGGTTGACGCTCAGGAACGAATTTATTGAAATGGCTTTCCATGTCCATACGAACAGTGGGATCTGCATTCTCGTTTATGGTAAGGCTCGCTGAGGTATGCTGAATAAATAAATGTAACAAGCCTATTTTGTAACTCGCCAGTTCAGGAAGTTGAGATAATATTTCGTCATCAATTATATGAAAACCTCGCGGGCGAGGTTTTAATGTAATTTGCTTTTGCTGCCAACTCATAGTTTATCGAAGCTAACTTCAATGTTTGCATTACCAGCATCACAACTAAATGGCATGATGATTTTTTTACCTTGGCTTTTATGAGTAATTGTATGACCTTTACCCGATACCACAATAGGCGTTGCCATATCAAAGTCGAAACCTTTCTCGCCAAGTAAATTTTTAGCACCACCAGTTACCATGTTGGTTATTTCGCCAACCATATCGGTAACTTCTTCATCTATGGTATCAGGGCGTTCGCCAAGCATACGCTCCATGATGGTTAATGCTAATCCTTCATCAAATGTAATTGAAAATGATCCACGCGTTTGCGGGCCAACCATACCAATCAAACCTGATACATCACCACAGGCTATCTCATCAGTTTTAATGCGAGGTTTACCCGGCTTCAATTGAGTTTGAGCCATAGTGCTTAAAACATTAATTAAAGAAGATAAAAAAGGATTGATGAATTCTACATTCATAGTGGCTACTCTTAAATTTGTTCTGTGAAATGACTATATAGTTTGAGTATAGTCACTAAGGATAACTTTGAAGGATTATGATGCTCTGCAAGATTCACATTTACCATGTGCTTCTATTGTTTGCCCTGATACGACAAAGCCACCTTCGGCAGCTAGATTATTAAGCTCATGCGAAATTACACTCGAGTGTAATTCTTTAACAAAGCCACATGTATCGCAAATTAATAATTGTACCGGGTGAATATGATCAAAATGATGGCACAGCATAAATGCATTTGTGCTTTCAATTTTATGAATAAAACCTAGTTCAGCTAAAAAGTCTAATGCACGATAAATAGTTGCAGGTTTAGCACCTGTTTCAGTTACTTTTAATTGCTCAAGCAAATCGTATGCACCAACACCACCTTGTGCACTGGCTAATAGACGAAATACTTTCTCGCGGATAGGCGTAAAACGCGCACCACGGTTGTCACAAACTTGTTTTGCTTTACTTACGAGTGATTCTATATTCATCATTACTCTTATCCTTATGCTACCGTGATATACTAACATACTGTGTTGTAGTTGCAGCGTTTTTATTAAGCGCTTTTTACCTAGGAAACCCAGTAATGCACGAACTATTGGCTATATTTATTTTCTTTTTTGCGGTTATTGACCCCATTGGCACTGTACCTGTATTTATTGCAGTCACACGTGGTGATGATGAGAAATTTAAACGTAAAGTTATATTTAAAGCGGTAGGTGTATCTGCATTAGTGCTCTTATTTTTTGTACTCGCAGGTGAGCAATTACTTAACGCAATTGAAATTCCACTTTCGGCTTTTCAAATAGCCGGCGGTATCATATTACTTATTTTTGCACTTTCAATGATATTTGGTGAAAGTAAACCAGAAGCCGAAATTAAAAGTGTACGCGACAGCACTGAAACCGCTATTTTTCCGCTTGCGATTCCGTCTATCGCGAGCCCTGGCGCTATGTTAGGCGCCGTATTAATGACTCGTAATGAAGAGTATACCTGGGTTGAGCAGTTACTAACGTCTTCAATGATGCTTGCTGTATTAGCAGTTGTACTGGTTTTGTTACTACTTGCAACGCATGTACATAAATTAATTGGTGACAGTGGCGCAAGTATAATAAGTAGAATTATGGGGCTTATTTTAAGCTCGGTTGCCGTTACTAATATTTTAAATGGCATAGCCCATTATTTTGGCTTGCAGGTGTTCTCTTAACATTGATGCCTGCCAGGCTTTTGTGTAAAATGCAGCGCCTTTTAAGCTGTGCTTAATAACTTTAATACCCTGAGGTTTGCTTTGAATAAATGTACTTTGGATAGACGCTTTTCTGTGGCACCAATGCTTGATTGGACTGATCGCCATTGTCGTACTTTTCATCGCAAAATGACTAAACATACTGTGCTTTATACTGAAATGATAACCACAGGGGCTATTTTATTTGGTCGAGGCGACTACTTACATTTTAATAAACACGAAGGCCCAGTTGCACTGCAACTTGGTGGCTCTGATCCTAAAGCGCTTGCGCAATGTGCAAAACTGGCAGGTGAGCGTGGCTATGACGAAATAAATTTAAATGTAGGTTGCCCGTCAGACAGAGTTCAAAATGGTCGATTTGGCGCATGCTTAATGGCTGAGCCTCAATTAGTTGCTGAGTGTGTTGCAGCAATGAAAAGCGAAGTAAGTATTCCTGTAACTGTTAAAACGCGTATTGGTATTGATGAGCAAGATTCGTATGAGTTTTTATGTGCGCTTATTGAAGCGTCTCATAAAGTAGGGTGTGATGATTTTATTATTCATGCTCGTAAAGCATGGCTCAATGGTTTAAGCCCGAAAGAAAATCGTGAAGTCCCACCGCTTGATTACCCACGTGTTTATCAACTTAAAAAAGATTATCCGCAGCTAGACTTAAGCCTAAATGGCGGCGTTAAAACAATTGAGCAGAGCCTAGAACATCTACAACATATCGATGGTGTAATGATTGGGCGTGAAGCTTACAGTAACCCATTTATGCTCAATGACGTTGATGAGAAAATTTATGGTGATGCTGCAAACACACAATCACGCCACGACGTAGTGCGCTCAATGTACAGCTACATTGAAGAAGAAATGCGTTTGGGTGCTAATTTTTGGCATATTGCACGTCACATGCTCGGTATTTTTCAGGGGCAGCCTGGTGCACGCGGTTTTAGACGCCACCTCTCTGAAAGTGGTCATGGTAAGCAAGCTGATTTATCGGTAATGGATAAAGCATTAAGCTTTGTACCAGAATAAAGCTAAGCTTTTAAAATTCTAAACTTAAGCCACTTTCGAGTTAACACCATTCAGTTAAGCATGCTTTGACTTAATGGTGTACCGAGTTTTTGAAATTCGAACGGTCCTACTTTTGGGCCGTTTTCTTTTTTCTGGAAGAATATAACGTTTCACTCGTTCTCGCATTGCCCTTAATTTCTTTGGAATTGAACCTGGCGAAGCGATGGCACACCAGAGTATTTCATCCTGTATATCCCGCAAAGCCATGACAAAACTAATTCTCAGCGGGGAGACTTTAGCCTCTTTGGCTATTCGACTTATCTCTACTCGAATTAAATTGTAGGCTAGCAATATACCCCATAGCTCTTGATTGACTCCATCCACAGTCTGACTACGCAAAAGAATACTATCCTCAAGCATCTGGTGTTTTATTTCTCCATAGCTATTTTCAATTTCCCAGCGCTCGAAATAGACATCAAGAATGGCCTGTGCACCAAAAGCCTGTTTATCATCCAAAGAGCACAGCAGACCTTTTATTTTTCCAGGCCCCATTGGCTCAGGATAAAGAACCAGTCTGGCCTGCCAGCACTCAGGAAGCGAAGGGTCTTGTTTTCTGGCATGCGCAGATACACTCATCTCTACTTTGAAGTCATGCTCAGAGTAAGATTCAATGACGGTGTATTGCGTGTTGCTTTTAATCGGGACCATCCAGTGCGACTGTGGGTGTTGCTTACGCCAATTAATCAGTAGCTCAGCGCTGAGATAACATCGGTCAAAAATAGTTAGACTGTTATCACTTACATGACCAAATAACTGCTTTGCGTAGTTCACCTCACCTTGATAACTGGGCCCGAAGGCAACGTGGTGTATCAACCGGCTACGCAAGGAGCTTAAGGCGCATAGGCGTACAATAGGATATTCTGTATGACGGTTTTTACTGTGCTTAATATAGTGAAAGTGCTCAGCAAGAGCAGGTGTATCAGGTGCACGAAATTGCGTTCCATCAACAGAAAATAACCGGAGTCCATACCACGTATCATCAGCATCTTCTTCTTGTGTCCAACGGGCTGCACATAGGTGAAATAAGGCTTGGAGGGGGTCGCTACTCAGGCGCTGTCTCGCTTGAGGAATAGCACTTGGAGCAACCGTATCGCCCAGGGTATCAGTGAGTGTTAAATCTAACTTCTCAACAACGTCACTAATAGAGCGGTCGCGAAAAAGACCCATTGCAATGATAAGCCAGACGACAAGCTCAGCAGGTAACTTACGTTTGCGAATACTTGCTTTATCGGTCTGCTCGAGCACATTAGAAATCCACTCAAGAGGGATATGTTTCTGAAATGTAGATAAAGAGTCAGGAGTGGCGAATATATC
>NZ_AUTR01000019.1:0-55000 GCF_000497875.1 Pseudoalteromonas sp. S8-8 | reverse complement strand
TTTTGTTTTTGTTGCCAAAAACGAATTGACTGTGCGTTATTATTTTCACTTTTAAAAAAAGTGAAATCAAAACAGCTCAAGGCTGAATCTTTTAATAACATATGGTCACTCAGTTTCAATTGAGACTCTAATTTGTTTGCCTCGCTACCTAAGTAGCTTGGCTGTTAGAACTCAATCTGTACGAGTGCCCACACAGATGATTGCTTTATATTGTTAAAGAACGTTTTGATTCGCTTTAGCGTCTCAAGGGATGCGAATAATACACCCTTTATTTTTCGAGTCAACACTTAGTTTTAAACTTTCTTTCGACAATTTAAAACCGAAGTTTTATTTAACTCTCTGATTTGTTCGTGCCTCGCTATGCGTTGGCGTTTCCCGTCTCAGTGGGGTCGCATTATAGGGAGCGGCGGATTTTACGCAAGCGTTTTTTGTATAAAATAGTAATTAAAATTAAGCCCCAAGCAAGCACACATGATAAGCACAAGTTACCCACAAAAACCTGTTGATAACTCTTGTTTTTACATAGCTAAACCATACTAAAGCTTTTAATTAAAACCCTAAAAATACAAAAAGCACCCTATATAGGTGCTTCTCAAAAGTAATAGTTATTAGAATCTAGGGTCTGTTTATCTTTCAAGGTTAAATTTGCAGCAGCCTGTTTGGTATTCAGGCAAGGCATAGCCTATGTAGTGTGGTTACTCCCCATAAATAGGCGATAACGTAGCATTAATGCCAAACAGGCGCTGCCCAAAGGGTTCTTCCTAGAGGCTATTTACTCTTTGTTACTCGGTTTTTACTTATTCTTACATGGATGTAAGCCAGTAGGGTAACGCAGGAGCAGTTACCGAGCCCACTAGGTTACAAATCTCGCGCCGCGATTAAACACCCCCTAGTTTGAACAAATTTTAATCCGCAAAGAGCAACAGACCCTAGTATAAAATACTATATAACTTGCGACGATACTTTGCTGCGAGCGCATCACCATCGGGTAAAGAGGCAATAATGGCTAAAAAGCTTGGTTTCGCTTCATTGAAATTCAGATCTTTTTGAAGCACTGTAAATAGTATATCCAATGCTTCTTCTTTTCTGCCTGCTTCATTGAGTAAAATACTGAGCTCTTCTTTTAATTCTAGGTCATTAGGGTACTTTTCTACTTGTTGTTGCTTTTCTTTAATCTCTGGTGAGTCTTTTGCTTCAAGCGCAGCTTCGCATTTTGCTTTTATATTATTAAAGTAAGCATCTTGCTCTTGTGCGTCTATTGTATTTATAAGCGCTTGGGCTTCATCTACCTTGTGAATTTGAATACATATGTCTGCAAGCACTAATTTGATGCGTGCATTACCACTGTCTATTTCATAAGCTTGCTTTGCATAATTAAATGCAGCATTTAAATCTGACTTTAATAACGCTTGTTTTGCTTGCTCTAACAGTAAGTCTTGTTGCGCAGGTAAATGCTTTGCTAGGGCTTCGCGTATTTGTGCCTCACTTTGAACACCTGCAAGTAAATCTACTGGTGCAGAGTCTTTTAATAATACAAGCGTAGGCAGTGTTTGCAGACCAACTTGTTGCGCAAGTTGAGATGCGAGTGCTTGCTCTGCATCGCAATCTAGGTTTGCTACTACTATATAGCTTGCATATTCTGCCGCTACTTTATCTAAAATTGCAGCCTGTCCGATGCAGTCAGGACTTTGAGGAGAGAAAAAGTTAAGCAACACCAATTTTTGTTGTGATGTTTCACCGAGTACTTGTTGAAGGTTTTGCGCATTAATACTAACTATGTTGCTCATTGAATTGATTGCCATATTCATCTATTTAGGTTTTTATATGGTGGTGAACATAATAATTACAAGTCATATACCTAAATCATCCGGTATACATATTCAACAATGAGGGAAAACATGAAATTAACTTATCTAAGTGCAATACTTTTATTAGCAAGCCCATTAGTACAAGCAAATGGACTCGATTTGAATTTAAGCAAAACCATGCCAGCTATAGAAAAGTTTTACCTCGATTTACACCAATCGCCAGAGCTTTCTTATCACGAACAAAAAACGGGTAATAAAATAGCGGATAAATTAACTCAGCTGGGTTTTAAAGTAACAAGTAATGTAGGTGGCTTTGGTGTTGTCGGCATTTACAAAAACGGAAACGGTCCAACCGTGATGATCCGTACTGACACCGATGGCTTACCTATTATAGAGCAGACAGGAAAGTCCTATGCCTCAAAAGTTAAAGTAATAGACGAGCATGGTGCTAAAGTAGGTGTAATGCACGGTTGTGGCCACGATATTCACATGAGCTCTTTTATTGGTACTGCTGAGCAATTAATAGTACACAAAGATCAATGGAAAGGCACTTTGATGATGGTTGCACAGCCTGCCGAAGAAGTTGGTGGGGGTGCTAAAGCCATGTTAGGCGAAGGACTATTTAGTAAATATGAAAAACCTGATCATATAATTGCTTTGCATGTAAGTGCTAGCGTCCCCGCTGGTAAGGTATCAATGAAAAATGAATACACTATGGCAAGTGTAGATTCTGTCGATATTACAATAAAAGGTAAAGGTGGTCATGGTGCTTATCCGCATACAACTATAGACCCTGTGATTATAGCTGCACGCACAGTACTTGCTCTGCAAACAATCACAAGCCGAGAACTTTCACCGCTAGAGCCTTCGGTTATTACGGTTGGGTCTATTCATGGTGGCTCAAAACATAATGTGATTTCGGATGAAGTAAAACTACAACTCACTCTCAGAAGCTATAACCCAAATGTTAGAAGTGCTCAAATAGCAGCAATAAAACGAATCACGGCAGGTATTGCACAAAGTGCTGGCCTAAATGAATCAAACTACCCTGTAGTATATGTACATGAAGATGAATCTATTCCATCTACTTATAATAACCCTGCACAAACAGACATTGTTAGAAACTCTATTGCCAGCGCAATTGGTGATACCAATGTGCTTGAAACACAAGCTGTAATGGCGGGTGAAGACTTTGGCCTATACGGACGCACCGATGAAAACATCCCTATTACCTTATTTTGGCTAGGTGGCGTAAACCAAGCACAATATGCAGATTCGATAAAAACAGGTGAAGTACTCCCTTCCCTACACTCTAGTAAATTTGCACCAGATTATAAAGTTGCTATCCCTACCGGAATAAAAGCAATGAGTAATGCTGCTGTTGCTTTATTTAATAAGTAACCTGAATTCTGGATAATAAATCTATCTCAAGCAGAGTTCAGGTTAAGTGATATCGTTTAATAAAATGGCTCTGTAGCTAACTAGCAACAGAGCTTTTTTTATAACTCGACTTTTTAAAGGTCGCTTTTCCACCTCGTTTAGCAAAACGTTTTTTAGGTGAGCTTTTTGGTAACCTTGCAAATGCATTGCTATCGCAGTTTGCTGCTAATTGTACAAACCCATTTAAGTCGGCAAGTAACGGCTGTAAAAATTGCTGATAACTCATTACTTGCTGCGCAATATCACCTAAGCTCGATTCCCACTTTGCGGTTAAATCAGGACTCGCTAAACCTTGTGGTAATACGCTAATAAGGGCAAGTCCCGTTTCGGTCGCTCTAATTGACTTACCTTCACGTTTTAAAAAACGCCGCTTGAATAGCAACTCGATTATTCCCGCACGTGTTGCCTCCGTACCTAAACCATCAGTGTCTTTTAATACTTTTTTAATTTGTGGATCTTTAACGTAACGACTAATGCCGGTCATCGCAGCCAATAATGTAGCATCAGTAAAATAAGCTGGGGGTGATGTATGCTTTTCGACTACTTCGCCTTGCTCACAAAAAAGAGACATACCTTCTGTTAAAGGAGGTAACGTAGCTTCATCTTTTAATTCAGACTTACCCATTAATACCTTAAAGCCTAAGCTTACATCTTGTTTTGCATTTGCTTTAAATAATCCGCCAGCGATTGTTATCTCTGCTTTAGTTTCGTTATATATATAGTCGGGATAAAACTGAATTAGATAATGGCGGCTTATTAATTGATATACCTTCGCTTCGTCACCGCTCAAACTCGCTGACTTTAACTGCTTAGCCGTAGGGACAATGGCATGATGGGCAGCCACTTTTGAACCGTTAAAACATTTACTACGCTTTTTTACATCAGCCCCATTTACCAATTCGGTGCTTTGCCCACCATTAGCACTTATAGCTTTAAAAATAGCAGATGCATCTTGATGGTGATCTTTAGGTAAATAACGATTATCCGAGCGTGGGTAGGTAATTAATTTATGTCGCTCATAAAGTATTTGGCAAATATCCAACACTTTTTGAGCCGGCATTCCAAATGCTTTAGCCGCATCTATTTGCAGTGCAGATAAATTATAAGGTAATGGAGCACTTTGTTTTTTTTGTTTTTGCTCAAGCGCTGTAAGCTCAGCATTTTGTTTGGTAATACGCGAAGCAACATTTTCTGCGAGTGCTTTGTTAAGTATTCGCCCTTCTTCATCTTGATGTGGCTCACATGCTTTACTAGGAACCCACTTAGCTATGAATGGCTGGTTATCTGGAGTAAGTAAATGCGCCAGTACATCGTAAAAAGGCTTAGATACAAAGTGTGCTATTTCGTTATCTCTATTAACAACAAGCCCTAAAATAGGGGTTTGTACCCGTCCTACCGAAAGTACATTACCAAATCCTGCTTTTTGACCCGCTAATGTATATGCACGCGTTAAATTCATACCAAATAGCCAATCAGCACGAGAGCGTGCTAAAGCAGATACACTTAACGGAATAAAGTCTCGATTAGAGCGCATATTACTCAATGATTTTTTTACTGCCGATAAGTTTAAATCACTAATGAGTAAACGTTGTGTACTCTGCTTTTTAGCCTGACTTATTTTAGCTTCTTCAATTACTTGATCGACTAATAGCTGGCCTTCACGGTCTGGATCGCCAGCGTGAATAAGTTGCGAAGCTTGTTTAATTAATTTTTTTAAAACAGTGAGCTGTTTACGTGTTTTGGTTTTAGCTTTTAGCTTCCATTGCTCAGGTATTATAGGCAAGTGTTCAAACTGCCACTTTTTAAAACGCTCATCATAGTCATCAGGTTCTGCTTGTTCTAGCAAATGCCCAATACACCACGATACACAATCGCCATTAGCGACTTCTATATAACCATCGTGTTTTTTATGTGGTTTTGGTAACGCATCAGCAATAGCGCGTCCAAGTGAAGGTTTTTCTGCAATGTAGAGTTTCATAGCTTGCTCACCACTGTTCATATAAACAGTAGTTTAGCACAACTATTTTAAAGGAGGGGCTTTTTTATAACCATTACTGGTTACAACTTTATTATTTTTGATCACTAAATAAATCAGCGGAAGATAGCACACCACTACAGTGCCTATATTAATTAAAGGTAAAAGCGTTTTATAGATCAGCGTACTATAAGATAAATCCCAAAGGTGGCGATCAACAACACGAAAAAGTTGTAAAATTGGTGCCATAATAACAACTAACTGACCTACCACACATTGCCATAAATAAACTTTATCTTTTAAACCTAGATATGCAATAAGTGCCATCCAAGCAATGTCATTAAACGCCCAAACAAGATACCTATATATATAAATATCTTTATCAAACTCTTTTAAAGAATCGAATATAAGTGCACCAAATAAAAAAAATGCTCCTGTTATACATACAAACCGTAATGCCAAAAAATCTTTACGTAAATAGAAAATAAAAATAGCCGGGATTAAAAATAAAACCCAGCTAAGTTCAAGAAAAAAGATTACTTTATCAACCCATAAAGGCATGGTTATTCTTTAGTCTTATCATCGTCTCCACCAGTTCCGTTGCCCGGCATATAACAATATTTATTTATTATTTTCATAAGTACTCCATTACAATTGTTAAGGAGTTTTACTTTAAGCTAAAAAATAAGCTTTGCCAAGCAGTACTACCTTACGTCGATAGGAGCTGACTCTTTTGCTTTACCTTGTAATATAGATATTTCTACTCGGCGATTCCTGCGGCGATCTTCATCTGTGTCATTCGGTACAAGTGGTCGTGTTTCAGCTCGACCAACCACCATCATTCGGGTTTTATCAAATCCTTGGACTTTTTGCAGTTCACTTGCAACGGCTACAGCACGCTTTGATGATAGGTCCCAATTATTAATATATAACTCATTCGATACCTGAAAATCATCTGTATGGCCAGATACTGTTATTTCACCGGGTACATCTTTTAACAGCACACCGATATCTTGAATTATAGGTTTAAACTTAGGTTGTAAAAATGCACTACCTGAAGGAAATGAACCATTCTCTCTAATGCGAATAATTATTTGCTGCCCTAAAGACTCAAGCTCAATTGCGCCATCGATTATTTGCTTTTCAAGCTGCTGCGCTATCTTTTTAACAAGCTCGTTAGTTTGCTCCTGATCGGCTGCTGAAGTTGCTTGCTCAGAAGATTCTTCTTGTGAGGTACTACGAGATTCACCACCGCGTTTATCCCCGCGCTGTTCTTGCCTGCCGCCTGCTGAACTTTCATCGCCAGCCTGAAACTCTAACATTTGTTGAGTCATTTCGACTGTTTGCTGCTGAATGGTTTCTATTGGGGTTGGCTCTGGTTTGCCTGGGGTAAACTCCATGGCAATAACAGAGGTACCTTTAGGGATGTCTTTTACTTCAATTTTATTCTGCACACCAAAAGCAAACTTCATAGAGCCCGCAATTTGTTTAAACTTAAGTACATCCATTTCTGAAAACGCGAGCAAGAGTACAAAAAAGCACATTAACAGTGACATTAAATCGGCAAACGTTCCCATCCATGCAGGTAGACCTGGTGGTGGGCATTTACACTCTTGATCAGACATAGTTACTCCTCGGTATCTACTTTGCGTTTAGATTCAGCTAAGTAATTTTTCAAAATACCTTCGATTACTTTTGGATTCTGACCATCTTGTATACCTAAAATAGCATCCAAAATTAAACGCTGATTCATAGCTTCCTCGTCTTTACGCAGTTCGAGTTTTACCTGAATAGGAATTGCCACAACATTGGCTAAAAACGCGCCATATAAAGTTGTTAATAGTGCTACTGCCATTGCCGGACCAATTGCCTTTGGGTCATCCATGTTAGACAACATTGCAACCAAACCAATTAGAGTACCAATCATACCCATTGCAGGCCCTATATCAGCTAACGACTTAAATAAACCCGCGCCCAATTCATGGCGAGTCGTGGTTAGAGAAATATCTTTTTGAAGTGTAGCGCGAACTACATCTGCGTCGTGGCCATCAACGAGCATATCGACGCCTTTGCGCATAAAGGGGTTTGGAATTTCAGCTTCTTCGAGTGCTAAAAAACCGCCTTTACGAGCTGAATCCGCAAGTTCTACTGCTTTTTCGATAAGTATTTCTGGCGTTTCGATTTTAAACATAAACGCTTTGGCAACAACTTTACCTATCCCCAAAAATTGCGACATGGTGAAGTTTGATAAAACAATAAAGAGTGAACCACCAAATACAATAACCACAGACGGGGTATTGTAAAACATAGCCATTTCACCGCTACTACTCATAAACATAGACATGACAATTAAGCCAATTGCGCCTAGGATCCCGATTATGGTTGCTAAATCCACATTTCCTCCAGAAGTTTCATGCTTAATGGCCTTATCATAAACTTTTATTATTAACTGCTTATCGGCAACATATTGAATTGCTTAAGCCATTTTTATAAATAAACATAAAAAGCAGCCTTTAGCACTATCTTAGATCAAGTTATAAGGGCTACCTAATTATCAATTGATTTATTAAACCAACAGACCGCTATTAAGGCTTTATTAATGCACTTGAAATATAATTTAACGTTATAAAGGTAAAAAACCAATATCATCCTTTGACCTAGTTTAGCATTCCCCCTAAAATTGACCCCTAAATTTATTATGTAAGCTGAAATAAAGATGGCGACTAAAAAACCTGAAAACTTAAGTTTCGAACAAGCACTAGAAGAATTATCTACAATCGTTAGTGACATGGAACAAGGTGACTTATCGCTTGAGCAATCGTTAAAGCAATTTGAGCGTGGAATTGCATTAGCAAGTGCTTCATCAGGGAAATTACAGCAAGCAGAACAAAAAGTATCAATTTTGATGGGGAATGGCGAAAAGTCAGTACTTACAAATTTTGATAATGATATGGAATAGCTGTGAGCATAAAAAATCATATTGAACGTGCTCAAAAAGATGTAGTAGCGACCTTACAACAGCATTTTAACCAGCCTCTCGATACAGAAGAAACGGTAAAGAACGCCACCCAGTATGGATTATTTAATGGCGGTAAAAGATTACGTCCATTTTTAGTTTATGCCACAGGTAAAATGCTCGGCGCAAACCATCAAGACTTAAACGTACTTGCTGCTGCAATTGAGTGTATTCATAGCTATTCGTTAGTCCATGATGACTTACCAGCAATGGACGACGACGACTTACGCCGCGGACGCCCTACTTGTCATATAGAGTTTGGCGAGGCAAATGCAATTTTAGCCGGTGATGCTCTTCAAACTCTTGCTTTTGAGCTTATTGCGAATCACAAATTTGAATGCTCATCGCAAACACAAGTAAAAATGATTGCTACACTTGCCCACGCATCAGGCCTTCAGGGTATGGTTGGCGGACAAGGCCTTGATATAGCAGCAACTGATAAAGTGATTACCGTACAAGAGCTTGAGCGAATACATAAGCTAAAAACCGGGGCTCTAATTAATTGCGCAATTACACTTGGTGCACTGTGCAGTGAAAAGGCTGATCAACAAACCTTAGAAAATTTAAGTGTTTTTGGGTATGCTATAGGGCTAGCATTTCAAGTACACGACGACATTTTAGATGTTGAAGGCGATACAGTTATTTTAGGAAAGCCACAAGGCTCCGATATTGCCGCGAATAAAGCGACATATCCGGCGTTATTAGGTATGCTAGGCGCTAAAGAAAAGGCGCAAAATTTAATACAACAAGCCCATGAAGCGTTAGCAAATATAGATGCTGACACAACACTTCTTGCGTCGCTAGCAAATTACCTAATTGAGCGTGACCACTAATTTTTGCTCATACGTATTGCAATTAGCACTGACATTATTACTCAACATTAATTATTCGTAAAAGCTTTGAATTAATTAATGTTAGCGAAGGATATATATAAAACCATGACACTTGATAGTAGCAAGTATCCATTACTTAATTTGGTTGACGAGCCAGCCCAATTGCGTGACTTAGCGCAAGACAAACTCCCTGCATTTAGCAATGAGCTGCGCGATTATTTACTCAACTCAGTATCGCAAAGTAGCGGTCATCTAGCGTCTGGTTTAGGGACGGTTGAACTAACCGTTGCGCTGCATTATGTTTATAACACTCCAGACGATCGCCTAGTTTGGGATGTGGGTCATCAAGCTTATCCGCATAAAATTCTTACTGGTCGTCGCGAGCAAATGCACACTATTCGCCAAAAAGACGGTTTGCACCCTTTTCCTTTTCGCGATGAAAGCCAATACGATACGTTTAGCGTAGGCCATTCAAGCACCTCTATTTCGGCTGCTTTAGGTATGTCTATTGCTGCACAAAAAGAAGGTAAAGGTCGAAAGTCTGTAGCCATTATTGGTGACGGAGCTATAACCGCAGGCATGGCATTTGAAGCGATGAATCATTTAGGTGATGTAAAATCAGACATGCTTATTATTTTAAATGATAACGAAATGTCGATTTCTGAAAATGTTGGCGCATTAACAAATCACTTTGCTCGAATTTTATCAGGTAGCTTTTATACTAACATTCGTGAAGGTAGTAAAAAGTTACTCTCAGGGGTGCCTCCGGTAAAGCAACTTGCCAGTAAAATGGAAGAGCACATTAAAGGCATGATGATCCCAGGTACCTTCTTTGAAGAATTAGGCCTAAATTACATTGGTCCCATTGATGGTCACGATGTAAACATGCTTGTAGATACATTACGTAATATGCGTAATTTAAAAGGCCCACAGCTTTTACATATAAAAACCCAAAAAGGTAAGGGCTACAAACCGGCTGAAGCCGATCCTATTGGCTACCATGGTGTACCAAAATTCGATCCGAGCACAACTAGCCTACCTAAATCTAAACCTAGTGCTGCTACTTTTTCAAAAGTATTCGGCGATTGGTTATGTGATATGGCCGAACAAGACAGCAAGTTAATGGCTATCACGCCTGCAATGCGCGAAGGTTCAGGCATGGTACGTTTTTCTAAAGAGCATCCAGATCAATACTTTGATGTAGCTATTGCTGAGCAGCATGCCGTTACTTTAGCTGCTGGTTTTGCATGTGAAGGTTTAAAACCTGTTGTTGCTATTTACTCGAGCTTTTTACAACGTGCGTATGACCAATTAATACATGATGTTGCACTGCAAAACTTACCTGTATTATTTGCCATTGACCGCGCTGGTATTGTGGGAGCCGATGGTGAAACTCACCAAGGTGCGTACGATTTAAGCTTTATGCGCTGCATTCCAAATATGGTAATTATGGCACCAAGCGATACCAACGAGTGCCGTCAAATGCTATACACCGGTTATAAAGCAAACTGCCCTGTTGCAGTTCGTTATCCTCGAGGTAGTGCAGGTACTGCAGACATTGAAAGCACTATGCAACTGCTTGAAATAGGCAAGGCAGATACAATTAAGAAAGGCAGTAAAATTGCCATTTTATCGTTCGGTACATTACTTGAAAATGCACAGCTTGCTGCAGATGAATTAGATGCAACGCTTGTTAATATGCGTTTTATTAAACCACTTGATACCGCACTTTTAAATGAGCTTGCAACTAGCCACGATGTAATTGTTACGCTTGAAGATAATGCGATTGCTGGCGGTGCCGGCTCTGCAGTTAACGAATTCTTAGCAACGCAAAAAGCTGATATTAATATCCTTAACTTAGGTATTCCTGATGAGTTTATTAAACACGGCACCCAAGATGAAATGCACGATGAAATGGGGTTAGGCGAGCAAGGAATATTAACCGCTATTAAAGCGTTTATTAATTAACTTCCTATACATCTAAAGTTGAGCATATTAAAAAAGGAGCCTAGGCTCCTTTTTTAATATCAAATATTGCTTATCAGCGCATCCACACTTTAATATCAGCTAGGCCATTGCTTTGTAAAATACCTAATTGTTGATCAACGTTAGAATTTTGTTCAAACTCAAATGCATCAAGCTGATCATCAAACGTAATATTTGCAACACCATCACCACCGCGCTTTTTAACTTGGTGTAGTGAAATATCAGCTAGGTTAATAGATGTTTCCCAGCTAATTACCTGCCCACCCAAAAGTGGTAATGGATAAAATGACCAACCAATTGATGCCGTGATATTAGTTGTTTTTCCATTTGGTAATTGGAATAAATTAGCCGCTATTACTTTACAAAGATCTGAAGCATAGCTGTCTATTTTATTGCATTTAAAATCACGTAATAATAGTAAAAACTCATCACCACTCCAACGTGCCACATAGTCAGAGCCCTGCGTACGCGAATTTAATAATGCAGCCATTTGCTGTAAGCAGCTATCACCTGCAATTGGGCCATAGGCATCATTGATACGGCTGAAATTATCAAAGTTAATAATTACCAGCACCAGTGACTTGCCTTGTGCCTGCAGCGATTGTGAATTACGTTGAAAGTGTTCAATATCTTTAGGGAGTTGATCAAACAAAAAGCGACGGCTACGCAGCCCTGTTAACTCATCTGAGTGACTAACTAATTTAAGCTGTGAATTAACTTGGCCTAATTTATCATTAGCTTGACGAAGCTCTAAGGTACGCTCGGTGATCAAGCCCTCTAATGCTTCTTGTTTTCTACGCTCTTGCGCTCTAAACACCCAAAAAATAAGGTAGAAAAGCAAAATAAAGCCACTGGTAATTAAAAGCCTAAAGTAAATAGTTTCGTCAAAGCGCTCAGGCACTACAAAACCGTATTCTACTTCTTGCGCTTTAGTCCAGTCTTCACCTTGGCGCTTCGCTTCTAATTGAAACAAAAACGAGCCTGGAGGCAAGTTAGTATAAATAGCTTCACGTCGCGTATTAGCATAGCGCCAGTCACTATCTAAGCCACTTAGTTTATATCTAAATTCAATACTGTTTGGTGCATAATAATCAATAGCTGTGTAAGTTAGCGTTATATCACGCTCGTCTGTTTCTAATGATGGTTTTTTACCAAGCGCAGCGGTGGTTAAATGACGAAGTGGTGTTGTTATTGTTTCTATTGTTGGCTTTAATGCAAGCACACCAAATAGCTCTACATTTTTAGGTATTTCAACAACACCTTGTAAGCTTGGGTACCAAATAGAATTGCCGGTGTCTGCTACCGCATCATGCCCAAGTCCACTACAACATTGATTCGCTTTACCATCGAGTTGACGGTCAAAAGATGAAATCACTTCTTCAACTTTTAAGCTTTTTATCTCTGTTTTAAATTGCTCTACAGGCATTCTGTAAACACCTTTCATGGTGCTTACCCAAACATGTTTTAACTTTTCATCATATTCTAGGCTAAATATAGACCCATACGGTAAACCATTAGCTGCATCGAGTTGACGCCACTGCCCTTGCGTACTTCTGTAAAAAAGCCCATCGTTAAGAGAGCCGATCAAAATACCCACGCCATCTATATGTAGCACGCTAGTTACGTATGCACTTTCAAGTGTTGTTTGGTCACCAATTTTTTCAATGCCACGGTCTGTAAAGTAATATGCGCCTTTACTAGTACCAATCACACCAAAGTTTGTTTTATCCAATACGTAGGTAATAAACTTACTACCTAAAAAAGCATTATATGCAAAAGGTGTTAAACCAGCATAATTTAATCGATATAAACCGCGTCCGGTACCAATCCAAAAACCGCCTTTACTAGAGCGACTTATTGCAAATACCGGGTTATCGCGAAGCGCTCGACCAGGGACGGTATAGAGTGTCTTGTTTTCAAAAACAAATAAGCCGCGCCCCGTGGCTATATATAATCGTTCACCATCGAATTGTAGATCGTGTACTGACGCGTATCCATATTTACTACTTGGAACTAAATTAATAAAACTTTTATCTAAATCGAAATAACCAATGCCGCTTTTGTTAGCAACCCACAGTTTTCCATCTGGAGCTTGGCTAATAGCCATAACAGACTCGGTCATATCTGAAACTGCTGAATGCCTTTCTACCCGCCCTTCATGGGCAAGCCATAAGCCTTCACTAAAACTTGCTAACCAAACGTTATTTTTATCATCTCTAAAAATATCAGCAAACCATATGCTTTGATCAAGTTGGCTTGGCTCTACCCATTGCCACTCACCGGTTTTATCTCTAAATAATAAACGTCCATAAGTCGAAACCCATAAGCCACCATCGGTATCACTCATAAACTTATAAACGGCTGAGTTATTTGCATTAGGTAAAGGAAAAGGTCTTAGTTCGTCATCTAAATCTAAAAAGTATGCACCTAGCTCAGAGGCTATATACAAATTACCGTTTAAGAATGATAAATCGTGCACTATGGTTTGCGCTAAGCGCTCTGGTAACGATATTTTAGCGGTAAGCTCTAAACGTAGTTTAGAGAAATCTGATGAGTTTTTAGTAAGGCGTAATAAATGACGATCATTAACCAGCCAAATACCTTCAGGAGAGAGTGCCATTTGGCTAACAGAGCCAACAATTTGGGTAATTACGGTAGCATTAACAATAGGTAGGGGGCCATTTACTTGAGTGCGTAAATCAACTTGCCCTCTATCTACATAGTATAAACCATTAGCCGCAATCCATATGCTGCCTTTAGAGTCCTCAAGAATATCTCTTACTGGACCTTTAATATTAAACTCTTGTGCTGCAAATGTGGCAGGATTAATAACTACCAAGCCACTTTTAGTACCTACCCACAATAAGCCACTAGAATCGACTAAAAGTTTATTAATACCATTACTAGGCAAGAACGGGCTATTTTGCGTGTTGTAGTTTGTAAATGTTGTGCCATCAAAACGGCTTAAGCCAAACTGAGTACCAAGCCACATATAGCCTTGCTGGTCTTGTACTACGCTTTTAAGTGATTGCGAAGGTAGACCATCTTTTATATTCCATTGCTTAACTACGTAATCACTAATTGAAGCCCAACTTGGTGTCGCGCACAACATCAGTACACAAACCAGTAAAAATCGCATCATATTGCTGCCACCTAGTTAAACAAATCAAATATAAAAAATTAAAAGGGTAGTAAACCCACTTTTATTAGCGCCTGTAAGCATATAAGCGAAAAAACGCCCGCAAGTATATCATCGGCCATAATACCTAAACCACCATGTACTCGTTTGTCTAGCATACGGATTGGGCCAGGTTTTGCTATATCAAAAAAGCGAAATAACAAAAAACCAACGAGTAATGTTTGCCAGCTAAGTGCTGCACCAATCATTGTAATGTAATAGCCTGCCACTTCATCCCATACAATAGCAGGATGGTCGTGCACGCCTAAATCATCAGCCGTTTTACCACAGACCCATATACCAAATATACTGATCACTACGGCAAACACAATTTGCAACCATAGCGGATAATACATAGTCATAAAAATGAATGGCAGTGCAGCAAAAGTGCCAAATGTGCCAGGCGCTTTAGGGGCTAACCCAGTACCAAAACCCAAACCAAAAAACTGATGTGGGCGCTTTAAATTAAACTTTCGGTTTTTGTTCAAACCAGCTCCTTTGCAAAATGCTCAAAACCTTGCTGCTTAAAATCAAACTTTTCACCGTTGTGTAATAGTTCAATTTGACCATCGCCACTTTTAATTTGGCCTATGCATGTTGCATCTACACCATATTGACGCAGTTTTATATCTAGCATACTTTTATTGCTATCAGGTACAGTAAAAATTAATTCGTAATCATCACCGTAACTGAGAATAAATGGCAGCTGCTGATTAAAATCAAGGCTTGCTTGCATTGCATCTGAAGTCGGAATACTTTCAATATTCACAACTGCATTTACTTGCGACATATCAAGTATATGACTTAAATCAGCGATTAAACCGTCCGATACATCAATAGCCGATGATGCAAGGCCTCGCAATACCTGTCCTGCAGCAACACGCGGTGTTGGAAAGTCAAAGCGCTTATTTAAGTACTTTAAATGCTCTGGCTCAATACTTATACCTTGTTTGCGAGACTCAATTGCAAGTCCAGCGTCACCTAGCGGACCTGTAACATAAACCCAATCACCCACTTTCGCACCACTACGGCGAAGTGCAGTACCTTCTGGTACAGTCCCTTTTGCACAAATAGTGATAGTTAATGGGCCCTGAGTAGTATCGCCACCTATAATTTGCACATTAAAGTATTCTGCAATTTCATGCATGCCTTCAGTAAACTCTTCAATCCACTGTGGGTCAATACTTGGCAAGGTTAACGCAACTGAAACCCATGTTGGCTCAGCGCCCATTGCCGCTAAGTCACTTAAATTAACAGCAAGCGCTCTGTGACCTAATGCACGAGGGGAAATATCATCAAAAAAGTGTACGCCAGCAACAAGAGTATCTGTTGTAACGGCAAGTTGGCAGTTTTGTGGAACGGTTACTAAAGCGCAATCATCCCCTATACCTAGGTTTACATCACGACGGGTGATCCCGCGACCTTTAAAGTAGCGGTTAATTAATTCAAATTCCTTCATACACAAAAAAGCCGGCCTATGCCGGCTCCCCTCTTTAACGGTTTACTTACTTGCGTAAATGCTTAACAGCTTTATCAAGTACACCGTTTACAAATTTATGGCTGTCTTCAGCGCCAAATATTTTGGCCAGCTCAATACCTTCGTTGATAGCAACTTTATAAGGTACATCTTCACGGAACTTAAGCTCATAGCTGCTTAAACGTAAAATTGCGCGCTCAACCATATCTAAGTCATTAAACGGACGTGTTAAATGTGGTGATACAGCTTCGTCTAGTTGCTTATAATTTACAGCAACACCCGTCGCTAAATCTTTAAAGTATTCAACATCAATTTTAGTAACGTCTGTTTCGATCAACATTTGTTGTTCGATATCGGCAATTAAATTGCCACTTATTTGCCAAGAATAAACGGCTTGGAGTGCTAAGATACGTGCTTTACGTCTTGCTGCTGGTTTCACAAAAATTCCTTAAACTTAAATTTTATCTAACACATTAACCATTTCAAGCGCGCCTAAAGCAGCTTCGCCGCCTTTATTGCCCATTTTGGTGCCAGCACGCTCAATTGCTTGTTCAATGCTTTCTGTGGTTAATACGCCAAATGCAACCGGGATATCATACTCAAGTGATACTTGCGCAAGACCTTTGTTTGATTCGCCAGCAACTAGGTCAAAGTGTGGTGTACCACCTCTGATCACTACGCCTAATGCGATGATTGCATCATACTCTTTTTTTGCCGCAACGCGTTTAGCCGCTAAAGGTAATTCTACCGCGCCTGGTACATAAATAACGGTAATGTCGTCATCAGATACACCACCAGTGCGTTTTAGCTCATCAACAGCACCTGCAAGGAGGCTGCTACCGATAAAGTCATTAAAACGAGAAATGACAATGGCAAACTTTTTGCCAGGAGCGTACTTACTACCTTCAATAATTTTCATTTGATAACCCTAAAAATAAGTTCAAGCGGTTGCGATTGCGCAAAAATTGCTGCGCATCATACCATAAAAATAAAATAATAGCCTAGTTTAAGCGTGACGCTTATTGTGGCTCAACATAATCAACAACTTCTAAATGAAAGCCCGAAAGTGCATGGTACTTTTTAGGGCGACTCATTAATCGCATTTGTTTAATTCCAAGATCTGCAAGTATTTGCGAGCCTACGCCAACAGTACGAGATGTACCTTTGAATTTACGAGGCGTAACGCTTTCGCCAGCATCAGCTGCTGCGAATGCTTTTACAGTTGCCTCTAATTCTTCAGTGCTTTCTTGCTTACCTAAAATAACTAAAGCACCTTCATTTTTAGCGATATAAGCCATTGCTTCTGAAAGGCCCCAACTACGGTCAGCACTTCTGTCTGAAAGTAGGATATCGTTAAAAGTACTTTGCAAATGTACACGTACATTTGTCGGTTCTTGCTCTTTTATATCGCCTTTAAGCAATACGTAATGTAATTGGCCGTCAATTGTGTCTTTGTAAGTAACTAAATCAAATTCACCGTGAATAGTTGGTAACTTACATTTTGCAACTTGCTCAATTGTTGTTTCATTTAAGTTACGGTATTCGATTAAATCAGCAATAGTACCAATTTTAATATCATGCTCTTTCGCAAAAACTTCTAAATCAGGGCGACGCGCCATGGTGCCATCGGCATTAAGTATTTCAACAATAACAGATGATGCTTCAAGCCCAGCTAAACGCGCTAAATCACAGCCAGCTTCAGTATGTCCTGCGCGAGTTAATACGCCGCCAGGTTGTGCCATAATTGGAAAAATATGACCAGGCTGCACGATATCACTTGGTACTGCGCCTTTAGCTATAGCCGCTTGCACTGTACGCGCTCTATCTGCTGCTGAAATACCTGTAGTAACACCCTTTGATGCTTCTATCGACATTGTAAAGTTAGTCGAAAATGCAGCACCATTATTTTTAACCATTAACGGTAAATCAAGTTGCTCACAACGCTCTTGCGTCATAGTTAAACAAATTAAACCACGGCCATGAGTCGCCATAAAATTAATAGCTTGTGCACTAATATGCTCTGCGGCAATAATTAAATCGCCTTCATTCTCTCTATCTTCATCATCCATTAAAATAACCATTTTACCGGCTTTAATATCGTCGATGATTTCTTGTGCGCTGTGTAAATTCATAAATTTGCTCGTGTAAGTTATCAGTTTCGTTATTTAATAAAACCCGCTTTAGCGAGTAAGCTCATCGAAATATCAGAGCCCGTTGGTTGCTCTGCACCTTTTATAAGGCGCTCTAAATAACGTGCAATTTGATCGACTTCTAAATTAACTTGAGTGCCTACTTTAAAGTGAGCAATTGTGGTTTGCTCACTCGTATGTGGAACAATTGTTAATTTGAATTTATTACCTTCTACAGCGTTTACTGTCAGGCTTATACCATCAATACATACCGAACCTTTGTACGGGATGTATTTCATTAAATTCTCTTCGGTTGTAAGCCAATATTCTGTTGCTCGAGCGTTTGCTGTAATGCTTGTAATAGTTGCTATGCCATCAACATGGCCAGATACTAAATGACCGCCTAAACGCGAAACAGGTTGCATGGCTTTTTCAAGATTCACCGTTTGCCCTAAAGCATAGTGAGCAAAACCGGTTAAACCAATCGTCTCGTTAGATAAATCAGCACTAAAACCGTCAATATGTTTATCAACTACGGTTAAGCAAACGCCATTGGTTGCAATGCTGTCGCCTAGCTTTACGTCTTCCATATCAAGGTCAGCACTTTGGATACGAATGGCTAAGTCGCCTTGTTTTTTTTGTAATAAAGCAATTTTGCCTGTGGCTTCTATTATCCCAGTAAACATAGCGCTACTCTTTTTATTAAGTGATTTTAATGAGTTTTTAACGCGGTGATACGTAAATCGTCACCAATGCGCGCACATTCATTAAATGTTAAATCAACGGTGTTTTGCATACTCGTCAATTCAGGAAAATTAACTAAACTTTTTGCATCATGGCCCATTAATTTAGGCGCCAAATAAAAAACAAACTCGTCAACTAAATCAAGCTCTGTCATTTTACCAGCAAGTGTTGCTCCGCTCTCAAGCCAAACATTATTAAACTGCAGTTGCCCAAGCTTTTCTAAAACAGCCTGTAAATCAACTTTGCCGTTACTTTCACTTACTTCAATATGCTTTACAAAATGCGGCCATTGCAGTGATTTATCAACCTTAGTCGTAAATATTATTACATCACTTTGGATTTTAAATAAAGCAAGGTTGGGCGTTAAACGATTCTGTGAATCAATTATAACACGCACGGGCTGGCGAAGCGGTAAATCGGTAGGTAGCGTGCAAGGCAACTCGCTTAGTCGCACATTAAGTTTAGCATCGTCTACTAACACGGTATCGGCACCGGTTAAAATAGCGCAGCTTTGCGCTCGGTATAATTGTACGTCTTGGCGAGCAGCGGGACTTGTGATCCACTTACTTTGCCCATTTTTAAGCGCTGTTTTACCATCTATGCTTGCTGCCATTTTACAGGTCACATAAGGTAAGCCTTGTTCCATTCGCTTAAAAAAGCCAACGTTAAGTGCGCGAGCTTGTGATTCAAGTAATCCATAAGCAACTTCAATACCGGCATCGCTCAGTATTTTAAGGCCTTTGCCTGCAACTTGTGGGTTTGTATCAACCATAGCGGCAATTACTTTTACAACGCCCGCCTTTTTTAAGCCTTCAGCACACGGTGGCGTACGCCCATAATGACTACACGGTTCAAGCGTTACATAAGCCGTTGCACCTTGTGCACTATTACCAGCTATTGCCAGTGCATTTACTTCAGCATGGCCTTGACCTGCTAATTGATGAAAACCCTCACCAATTATTTGATTATTTTTAACTAATACACAGCCAACATTAGGATTAGGCGTGGTAGTAAACCGGCCTTTTTTGGCAAGCTCTATGGCGCGTGCCATATACATTTCATCATGTTCGGTAAAAGTAGTTTGGCTTTGCATTTATTACTCCCCTAAGCGGGCAATTTCTTCGCCAAATTCGCGTATATCTTCAAACGAGCGATAAACAGAGGCAAACCTTACGTACGCTACTTTATCGAGCTTTTTGAGGGCTTCCATAATGTATTCACCCACCAAATGGCTTGAAATTTCTCGCTCACCCGTTGCGCGTAGTTGCGATTTTATTATATTCACTACTTCGTCTACTTGCTCGGTGCTCACTGGGCGTTTTTCGAGTGCGCGATTTAAGCCATTTAATAATTTATCTTCGTTAAATGGTTCGCGGCTGCCGTCTTGTTTAATAACACGAGGCATAACCAGTTCAGCGCCTTCAAATGTAGTAAAGCGCTCGTGGCAGTCGTTACACTCACGACGCCTGCGAACTTGATGGCCTCCGCCAACAAGGCGTGAGTCAATAACTTTAGTATCTTTTGCGGTACAAAATGGACAATGCATAGCTCGGTACTTCCGTTTTAAAACAAAAAAGACCGCTAAATAGCGGTCTTTTATCTTAGCAAAAAAATAGGGCCTGTTGACCTTTCAGGATTAAATTTGTTCTATCTAGGGGTGATTTAATCGCGGCTCGAGATTTGTAACCTAGTGGGCTAAGTAAAAATCGAGCAACAAAGAGTAAATCGCCCCTAGAACGAACCCGAGGGCAGTGCATGTTTGGCATTTATGCTGCGTTATCGCCTATTTGTGTGGAGTGCCACACTACATAGACTCTGCCTTGCTTAAAAGCCAAACATACTACTGCAAATTAAACCTCGAAAGATAAACAGGCCCCTAGCTTATGTGCTCTAAATTACTGCCGCTTATGCAATTAAGCGTATACAGGTAATTTTGCACAAATTGCTTTTACTTTTTCTTTAACTTGCGCCTGTACAGATTCATCAGTGATGTTATCTAGTACGTCACAAATCCAGCCAGCAAGCTCTTTTGATTCTTCTTCTTTAAAACCACGACGAGTAATTGCAGGAGAACCAATACGCAAACCAGATGTTACAAATGGTGAGCGTGGATCGTTCGGTACTGAGTTTTTATTAACTGTGATGTTAGCGTTACCAAGGGCTGCATCTGCATCTTTACCAGTGATATCTTTATCGATTAAATCAAGTAAAAATAAGTGGTTTTCAGTTTTGTCAGAAACGATTTTGTAGCCGCGCTCTTGCATTACAGCAACCATTGCTTTTGCGTTTTTAACAACTTGTGTTTGGTATACTTTAAACTCTGGTTGAAGTGCTTCTTTAAATGCCACTGCTTTTGCTGCAATAACATGACATAAAGGACCGCCTTGGCCACCAGGGAAAACAGCGCTGTTAAGCTTTTTGTAGATTGCTTCGTCGCCACATGCAGAAATAATCAAACCACCACGAGGGCCTGCAAGTGTTTTATGCGTAGTTGTAGTTACAACGTGTGCATGAGGAACAGGGCTTGGATAAACGCCTGCCGCAATTAAACCCGCAACGTGAGCCATATCAACAAACAGATAAGCACCGATTTTGTCAGCAATTTCACGGAATTTAGCCCAATCAACAATACCAGAGTACGCTGAGAAACCACCAATAATCATTTTTGGCTTGTGCTCAAGTGCTAGTGCTTCAACTTGTGCGTAATCAATTTCGCCCGTTGCTTCATCTAGTCCGTATTGGATTGCATTGTAAAGCTTACCAGAGAAGCTTACGTGAGAACCGTGAGTTAAGTGACCACCATGAGCTAAGCTCATACCTAATACAGTATCGCCAGCGTCTAATAATGCTAGAAAAACAGCAGCATTAGCTTGCGAACCAGCATGTGGCTGCACGTTAGCGTAGTCAGAACCAAATAATTCGTTAGCACGGTCAATTGCTAATTGCTCAACAACATCTACATGCTCACAACCGCCATAATAACGTTTGCCTGGGTAACCTTCTGCGTATTTGTTTGTAAGCTGTGAACCCTGCGCTTCTAGTACGCGTGGGCTACAGTAGTTTTCTGAAGCGATTAGTTCGATATGCTCTTCTTGGCGAGCAGTTTCTTTGGTTATCGCGTCAAATAACTCTGGATCAAAATCCGAAATATTCATGCTACGTTCTAACATTGGGGTCTCCTAGGGCAACGTGTATGGTGTTTTTTAGAGGCTTTATTGTACGCTTTAAACGACTCTTTGCCTACGCTCTTAAGTTGAGGATATTTAAACAGGGATTGAAACTATTTCACAGCTCTTTTAAGATGATATTTTTTTATAAAGCCATAATAATTTTAAATGAATTATATTTACTACATTTAATTAGTAAATATAACTAAGTGTATTCATCCGTATAAAGTTATAAAAAAAGCGGCTCAAGCCGCTTTTTCTTGTAATTTAACTTAGCCTAGTTTAGCGAGTATTTCGGTACGTAACGCGTCGTAATCGGCGTTCATATCGCTTGCTAGGCATGGTTTTGCTAGTGCATCAGCAAGTGGTTTTGGCATACCTAATTCAATATTTAGAATACCCTCTACGCTTTCTTTAAACTTAGCAGGATGAGCTGTCGCTAAAAAGATACCCGCTGCACCAGGTGCACGATTTTCAACAAGACCTTGGTAAGCAATAGCAGTATGAGGCTCCGCAACATAGCCAGTTTGTTGAATTTTTTTCATCACGGCTTGCGTGTCTTGCTCGTTTACGCTAGTTGAATAAAAATTATCGTAGCTAAACCAGTTATTATCTAACATTGTTTGTACACGCGGCCAATTGTTTGGCTTACTTACATCCATCGCATTTGAAAGCGACTCAAGCGTTGCTTTTGGCGTCCAGTTTTTATCAAGCATAAAGCGCGGCACAGTATCGTTTTGGTTTGTTGTTGCACTTAATTTGCCAACAGGTAAACCAATAACCGCACCAATCATTGCGGCGCACACATTACCAAAATTACCACTTGGCACTGATATATGCGCTGTTGCGCGCTTTTCTTTTGGTAGCTGTGCAATGGCTTCAAAGTAGTAACAAACCTGAGCAACTAAACGGCTAATATTAATTGAATTAGCTGAGTTAAGCCCAAGTGTTGATTTAACTTCTTCATCTAAAAAGGCATTTTTAACTAACTCTTGGCAATCATCAAAGCTGCCCTCAACTGCATAACAATGAATATTGTTACCTAGCGTAGTAAATAGCTTTTGCTGAGCAAGTGAGATTTTGCCTTTAGGGTATAAAATAACAACATCGATATTTGGTTTATTGTAAAAAGCATGCGCAACGGCTGCACCGGTATCGCCCGATGTTGCTGTTAAAATAGTTACTTTCTCGTCTTTATTAAACTGCGTTAAACACTCTGCCATAAAGCGACCACCAAAGTCTTTAAACGCAAGTGTAGGACCATGAAACAGCTCTAAACAGTATGTGTTATCTTCAACTTCCACCAGCTTAACTGGAAAGTTAAATGCATTTTTAACCATTTGTGCCACAGTATCGCTTGGTAACTCATCACCAATTAGGTGAGATAATATTTTGCCGCTGCGCGTAACAAAGTCCATATCAAGCAATGCATCAACATCGGACAGTGGCGGCAGTGATTCTGGGAAAAATACACCTTGGTTACGACCCAAACCTGTTTTTACGGCTTCAACGAACGACACTTTTTGTGAGCTATCTTTTAAATTATGTAATTGCATGACTAACTATCCTATAAAACTGTTAATTGACGCGTGCCGTCGTTATCTAATTTACAAATGTGGCAAAAGCCTTGCTCGTTAATGTAATTGGTTTCTAACCACTGCGCGCATTGCTGTGCAGCTTCAAGTGTTTTACACACAGTAAATAAGGTTGGTCCTGCGCCCGAAATACTGACTATTTCAGCGCCCAGTGCTGGCAAGCTTGCTTTGGCTTCACTAAAGCCTTTAATGAGCGGTGCGCGGTAAGGTTCTGCTATTTCATCTTTCATTATGCTTAGCGCATCGTCAAAACGATTAGTTAACAGTAAGCTACTAAATGCCGATAAACGCTGCGCAAACTCAACACTTGCATGCATGCTCAATTCTTTAGGTAAAACAGAACGCGCTTTTGCGGTATTTAGCGAAAAACCAGGAAATGCAGCTACGTAATACCAGTTTTCATCAACCGGAAGTGCAATCGATTTATCAGGAATTAAATCACCCGTTAGCTGCAAGCCACCTAAATAACATGGCGTAATGTTGTCGTAATGGCGACCACCGCTTACTACAGCTTCAAAGTCAGCCATAAGCTCAATAAGCTCAACCTGACTTAAATTAGTTTTTGCAAACTTATCAAGGGCAGCAAAGGTAGCCACTACCGAACACGCACTAGAGCCAAGCCCAGATCCAATTGGTAAGTTCTTTTTAAGCTCGAGCTTTACGCTTGGCATATTAGGCGCAACATGCGCTCTAAAATGCACTAAGCACTGATACGCTAAATTTTCATTAGCATCACTGGGTAACTTGTGAGCGTACTCGCCTGTGCAAATAAATTCGTCGCTTGGTGCTGCGCTTACAACGGCTACATCACCTAACAAACTGCCATCAATTGGCGCAAGCGCTGCGCCAAGTGCATCAAAACCCACTGCAAAATTACCAATAGACGCCGGAGCATATACTTCAATCATAACGAGCTCCTAGCGCGATAACGTTTTTAAAATATCAGCAAATACACCCGCGGCTGTTACTTCCGAGCCTGCGCCATAACCACGAATTACAAACGGACGTGGCTGGTAATATTGGCTTAAAATAGCCAGTGCGTTTTCGCCATCACGAATGACACTAAGCGCATGCTTTGCATCTACCGCTTCAATACCTACTTTACAGTGGCCTTCTTTAATTGTGCCTACATAGCGAAGTACCCTACCCTCGCTCGCAGCGCTTTTGATACGGTCGTTAAAATCAGCATCTAAACTTGGTAGTTTTGCCATAAACTCATCAACGCTATCACCTTGTGCAAAACCTGGTGGTAATACTGACTCAACTTCAATATCGCTTAGCTCTAATTTCATACCGGCTTCGCGAGCAATGATCAATAACTTACGTGCGACATCGGTACCCGATAAATCATCACGAGGATCTGGCTCAGTAAAGCCACTTTCTTTGGCTTTAATAGTTGCCTCAGAAAGTGATAAACCATCTTGAAGTGCGCCAAACATATACGAAAGTGAACCTGATAAAATACCGCTAAACTCTAATAACTCATCACCGGCACCAAATAACGACTGTAAGTTGTCGATTACTGGTAAGCCTGCACCAACGTTTGTTTCGTATAAAAATTTACGATTATTCTTTTGCGTTGCTGCAATTAAATCTTGGTAATACGTGTATGAGCTTGTTGTTGCTTTTTTATTGGCAGCAACCACATGAAAACCTGCATTTAAAAAGTCTACATACTGCGCAGCAAGTGCATCCGACGACGTACAATCAACAAGCACAGGGTTTACTAAATGATTTTGCTTAACAAACTGCTCTACCAGTTTTAAATCAAACGCCTGCTCAGATGAGGCCAATTTTTGCTGCCAATCACCAAAAGCAATACCTTCACTATCTAGGTGTAATTGACGAGAATTAGCAACACCATACAAGTTAAGTTTAATATTACGTTTTTCAAGCCACGCTTGCTGGCGCTCAAGCTGATTAATAAGCTCTTGCCCAACTAAGCCACAACCGAGTAAAAACACATCAATTGACGGCACATGCGTGAAAAAGTTTTCATGGCATATTTTTACGGCGTCGTTACAAAGTTCGCCATCAATTACTGCTGAAATAGCACTTTCTGTAGAATCCTGTGCAATTGCCACAATATTTACTTGCGCTTGTGCAAGCGATGCAAAAAACTTAGCCGCTAAGCCACGGTGCGCGCGCATGTTATCGCCCACTAAAGTAACAATGGCTAAATTGCGCTGCACTTGTACAGGCTCAATAAGCCCTGCTTGTAATTCAAGCTCAAATGCAGTTTGTAGCGCATCAAGTGCAAGTGCTAGGTCTGTTTCGTGTACACAAAAGCTAATGCTGAATTCGCATGATGACTGCGTGATTAATACAATTGATACGTTATCGTGAGCAAGCGCGTTAAATACCTTAGACGCCATACCTACTTTGCCTTTCATGCCTGGCCCTGAGACAGTTAGCATTGCAAGGTCTTGTAGGCTCGAAAGCGCTTTTACTGGCTCATCTGATGAATAATCGTTACCAATTAATGAGCCTTGTGCGTCTGGGTTATGCGTATTTTTAATTTCGCACGGCACGCCTGCTTTAGCACACGGTAAAATTGTTTTAGGGTGAAGTACTTTTGCACCAAAATAAGAAAGCTCCATCGCTTCTTTATAAGATAAAAAATCTACTTTAGTCGCTTTTTTAATATAACGAGGATCAGCACTGTATACACCATCAACGTCAGTCCAAATTTGGCAAATTTCAGCTTCTAAGCATGCTGCTGCAATGGCTGCTGAGTAATCTGAGCCATTACGGCCAAGCGTTGTAAGCTCACCTTTATCATTACTCGCTGTAAAACCAGGCATGATATAGATAGTTGCAGGGCTTTCTTTAAGCACAGCTTGAAAGCGAGCTTTACTTGTTACTAAATCAGCCTCTGCATCAATATAACCACCAGTTGAAGCGATACAGCTTGTTGCTTCTAAGTATCTTGCATCGTGCGAGTTCAATAAAGCCTGCATTAAAGAAACACTAACGCGCTCTCCAAAGCTAATCACAAATGCGCGAACTTTATCGGGGCAACATTGTATAAGTGATACGCCATCTAGTTTATTTTTAAGCTCGCCTAAGTTTGGCCAACTTGTAACTACTACACCACTTTTTTCAACGTCAGCTTTCAAACCTTCACAGCGGCTAACTAATGCTTGCCATTGCTGCGAAAAGTCAGAGCCTTGTTCTGCAGCACTTGCAAGTGCAACTAGCGAATCGGTCATTCCACCTGGAGCAGAAAGTACCAAAAGCATTTCATCTTTTAATTGTGCTTTAACTAGCTGAGCTACCTGTTGTAAGCATGCATAGTCGGCAAGCGAAGACCCACCAAATTTTAAAACTCGCATTGTTTATGTTCCTCATCCCATAAAACGAAAAAAGGCCTGTGTTCTAAGTGAACACAGGCCTTTAAATTTGTTGCACCGACCTATGCCACTATCCAGTAAGAATGATGGTTGTAATAATAATGGTCAGTACGCGATTAATTGTTTTCATATGTTAAGACTGCCTTAACAAAGGCTATGCTGTCAACCCTAAATTAAAAGATAAAACAGCCTTTTTTAACATGAAAAAACCTAATGAATGCCAAATTTATGCAATATTTCGTTTAAGTTAGATTTATTGATAGGTTTATCGATAAAGTCTATTGCGCCAAGTTGTGCGACTCGTTGCTTCATTTTCTCTTGTATATCGGCAGAAATAACTAAAACAAAGCACTCTATTTTTTCTATTTTTATAGTCTCGAGTACTTGTATACCATCAACTTCGGGCATGGTGAGATCTAAGCACAATAAATCAAAGCTTTGTGCTCGTAAAAGTTCTAGAGCGTGCGCTCCATTTGTAGCTTGTTGTATTTGAGCGTCTATACATTCATTTAAACACCGCACGACTTGTTTACGGGCAACTGCAGAATCGTCACAGACTAATATCGAAAATTTCATCATGTTTACTACTACACAACCATCAAAGTTATTAAAAGGTTATTAAACTAATGCCTTCCATTGCATTTTAGACACTTTAACACGCCTCCAAGCACTCAGCGCATTAATAATTTAATACAATGATAAATATAGAATAAATCCGTTTAAGATATAATTAACCAAAGCAAATACTAATTAAGCCTACAATACATAACAGATAACGAATTTATTAATTTATACCTTGGTTTAAATACTTTGATACTACACGCTCACTTTTGGATTTATCTTACTAAATTTTAACTTTTTTATTTATTTTTAGAGGTTTATTGACTAACTTTTAAATTACTATCGTAACGTTACAAAAATAATAAAGGATGAACAAGTCACTCATGTTACAAAAAAGTCTTTCTAAGAAGCTACTGACTAGCGTTTTATCCGTCTATTTTTTGCTTACCTTTGTAGTGACCTGTGGACAAGTGCTTGCTGAATACGTCAATACTAAAGACTATATTCGCGATGAACTTAGTACCTTACAAAAAACCTTTAGTCGCAGCTTAACACGTGCAATTTGGGAGCTTAATACCAAGCAAACAATTACAACAGCAGAAGGTTTACTCGCCATCCCCATGATTGAAGGGATTATTGTTCGAGACGACAGCGGCGAAATTATTTCACAGCTAGGGCGATCTCTTGATATACACAAGCTATATAACCAACAGTTAGTACAAGAAGAGGTTATTTTAGAAGACGCAAAATCGGGTTTATTTGGTTATACCTTTCCACTTATTTTTGAATTTTCAGGTCGTGCTACTCAAGTTGGTGACGTTACCTTATTCTCAAGTCGAGAAGTTGTTTTTAGCCGCATTATGGTATCAATCTACTTTTTGATTGGTAATGCGATGATTAAAACCACCTTTTTGATCATCTTATTTTTAATGGCATTTAGAAAACTTCTTACAGACCCTTTAGCAGAACTCACTGAGCAACTAGAAAATTTAGAACTAGACGAGCTAGAAGGTCAACATATAGAGATAGAAACAGAAGAACATAATGAACTAAAAGTGATGGAGCAGTCATTTA
Source organism: Pseudoalteromonas sp. S8-8 (assembly GCF_000497875.1). Classification (NCBI taxonomy): domain Bacteria; kingdom Pseudomonadati; phylum Pseudomonadota; class Gammaproteobacteria; order Alteromonadales; family Pseudoalteromonadaceae; genus Pseudoalteromonas; species Pseudoalteromonas sp. S8-8. Next base: position 26,664 of record NZ_AUTR01000019.1, on the reverse strand, counting down.
ACAAACTAATAGATAAAGTGGTTCAGTATAGAAAAGAGCTTGAACACACCCAAAAAGAACTCATTATAAGTAACGAAAAGCTTGATCAACACAACATACAACTTGAACAAGACGTAGCCCGTAAAACATCCAACTTAAGCCAAGCAATGATGGATTTACAGCAGCAAAAATACGAACTCGAAAAGCAAAAAATTGTCCTCACCGAAGAAGTAGACTTACGCCGCAGCACAGAGCAAGAGTTAATTACAAAGCAAACTGAATCTCAGCGCTATATAGAAGAGTTAAGCCTTGCACAGGAACGTTTACTAGGCACAGAAAAAATGGCTGCGCTAGGCGGACTTGTGGCAGGTATTACACACGATATAAATACCCCTATTGGGATAGGTGTAACGGCAATATCATTTTTACAAGAACGCTTAAATAAACTCGAAAATGCTTATACCGAAAAAACACTTTCGCCAAAAGCACTAGAAGAGTTCATTAACGAGGCAAAGCAAAGCACAAGCTTACTAACCACTAACTTAGATAGAGCTTCGGAGCTTATAGCTAGCTTTAAACAAATAGCGGTCGATCAAGCCAGTGAAGCAGTAAGAACCATTAACTTTAAAGATTACACTAACGAAGTAATACGCTCACTGCACCCAAAACTAAAAAAGACATCCCATACTATAAAATTAGAATGTCCTGATGATTTAGTTTTAAATCTACCTGCAGGGGCTATAAGCCAAATTTTTACTAACCTAATTATGAACTCACTTATTCATGGCTTTGAAGGTAAAAGCAACGGTGTAATGGATATTAAAATAAGCGCTGATGACACTAACTTAACTATTGATTACAAAGATGACGGTAACGGTGTTACCAACGAGCAATTAAAAAAATTATTTGACCCATTTTTTACTACCAAACGCGATGAAGGCGGTAGCGGATTAGGCACCCATATAATGCTTAATTTGGTCAAGCAAACCCTTAGTGGCTCTATTGATGCAACGAGTGAACCGGGCAAAGGTCTGCGTTACTATATTCAATTTCCGAAGAACATGGCTAAGCCACTGCCTATTTTTGATAAATATGAATAAATAAAAGTATATGCATTAAATTATTAGGGCGTGTTGTTCTTTGGTGGTTGAATTTACAGCAATATGTTTGGTTTTTAGGCAAGACAGAGCCTATGTAGTGTGGTTATTCCCCATAAATAGGCGACAACGCAGCATAAATACCAAACATGCGCTGCCCTCTGGGTTCTTTCTAGGGACGATTAACTCTTTGTTGCTCGGTTTTTACTTAGCCCACTAGGTTACAAATCTCGCGCCGCGATTTAATCGCCCCTAGATTGAACAAATTTCAATCCATAAAGTTCAACACGCCCTAGTAACAAATCAGTCATTTCGAGATGCTGTTTTTATTGCTATGATTGTACAAATTTTTCAAATGGATCAATTCCCCTATGTGGTTTAGTAACCTTATTTGTTACCGCTTTAAGCAAGACGTTTCATATACTCAAGAAGACTTTGATAAAGCATTAGAGCAAGATTTATTTCGCCCATGTACTGGTCAAGAGCTTGCAACATTTGGTTGGACAAAAGCGTTTGGAAAACATGGCGATACGCTATCGCATTTTTCTCAAAAAAGTATTCTAGTTTGCGCTAAACGCGAAGAAAAAGTGCTCCCTGCTTCTGTTATTAATGAACTAGTTGCTGAGAAAATTGATCTGATAGAAGCTGAAGAAAACCGCCCAGTTAAAAAGAAAGAAAAAGACGAATTAAAAGAAAACATTCTTCATACTCTTCTACCTCAAGCATTTAAAAAGTCGAGCTTACAATTTGCCTTTATCGACCAAGAAAACGGTTGGGTTGTTGTAAATAGTGGCAGCTTTAATAAAGCAGAAGAGCTACTAGCACTACTTCGTAAATCGTTAGGAACGCTTCCGGTTGTACCTGCGTTTGCTAACTACGACCTAGATGTATTTTTAACTGATTGGTTAACTAACTTTAGTACACCAGAAGGTTTTGCTATTGGCTCAGATGCTGAACTTGAAGAAGCAGACGACAGCGGCGCACAAGTAAAGCTTAAAGGTCATGATCTATCGTGTGATGAAGTTAAATCGCATTTAGAAAGTGGTAAACGCGTAACTAAACTTGCACTTGATTGGCAAGAGCGTCTTAAGTTTATGCTGCAAAACGATGGCTCTATCAAACGTTTAAGCTACTCTGAAACTCTAAAAGAAGAAAACGCAGATATTCCTAAAGAAGATATGGCTTTAAAACTTGATGCTGACTTTATTTTAGCTTCTGAAGAAATAAAGCAATTACTTGAAGAACTAACTGCAGGTTTAGGTGACGTTGAAGATTTAGAAAAAGCGTAAATACCATAGTGCCTACCTGCATAAATATTTAAGCAATTTAATGAATTAAATAGCATATGTAAGCAGGTTGGTATAACAGATAAAAATCCGATAGCAGTTTACTGCTATCGGATTTTTTTATGAAATTTAGAAGCACTTATTTATATCTTAACCGCTAACAGTATTTAGCTAACGATCGACGTATTAAAACCTAAAGTAATCATCTTTTAAGTAGGATATTACAGCATGGTTCAAAGGTTCATCGAGGTAAGTTATGTAGAGTGATATGAGATTATCTATATACGCTTCAAGCTGGACTGCACAAAAGCTGAAGTTTTTGATTTTAATTAAAACCATTAACTTACTTTGTGCAGATAACTTATTTTAGCTTTTAGCGTCTTCAACTTTAGGTTGGCGATATATTTTTATAATGTGGTATAAATTTACAAGCGACAATAAGCCGTTGGTAAAAATAACAGGCACTGCGCCAATGGCAACACCGTATGCAGTAAATACAATACAACCAAACATGTTGTACCAACGCAGTTTTACTACATCTGTCATTGTTAACGATGCAACCAATAAAGCTGATGCAATATAACCTAAATATTCCCAACTCAATTGTTCTCTCCTAGCCTTTAGGTTAGCATTACATGTACTGCTATCTTATGGCACTTGTAAGTATTGCAAAGTTACAACAAAATAAAAAAGCTAACCTGCTTAAAAAACCTGAAAAAGTTTGCCGGAAAATACCAGCAAATTCTTAAATCATTACACGGGAAATGAAGGTAAAATAATACTCTTAGCAAAGCTAATAATATTAGTAGCAAGTTAGCGTAAATTCTTAGTGTCTTAATGCTATCGTCATTAAGATGTAATAAATAGGACAAATGTCCGAAGAGCACATTGATGTTTCAATACCATTTTTCTAGTTACCTTGTTGATCAGCTTTTAACCTTTGCCGGTAGTAGCTATCAACAATCAAAAAAAGAAGTTCTGATCCATCAAGATCAGCCTTTAAGCAAGCTTGTGCTTGTACGCAGTGGCACTGTGTCGTTTAGTTACGACGTAGGTAATGGACGACGCCTGCTGTTAGGACAATTGGATTGTAACAACACCCTTATTGGTGAAATAGAAGCGCTAAATAATAATCCGTGTATTTATACGGTAACGTGCTTTAGCGATGTAACTTATAACCTTATTGAATTAAGGCATTGGCGTGCTCTACTGCTTGAAAAACCAGAACTAAGCTTATACACAGCACAAACTATTGCGGCTAAGTTTCAGGAAAACCAAAAAATCAATTTAGATAAGTTATTACTACCACTTAGCTATAACATAGCTAAAGATTGCTTACTAAGGGCCGAGAACAACAACCCTACGCTACTTAGAGCCTACCCAACTGTAAATGCTGAAGCCGAACGTTTTGCTACCACTGAGCGAGCTTACAGACGTGTTGTTACAGAACTCGTAGAAAAAGGCTTGGTACTTAGAAGTAACGATGGCTTGCAAGCAGTCGATATACCAAAACTAAGTGAATACGTAGATAGCTTTGCTCAGCTTTAAAATAAAAAAAGGCCTTAACGGCCTTTTTTTATTTATGCAAATTACTAATTACTTCTCTAGCAAAATGTCATGAATTTTCGCAAGATCAGATTTACCAGCAATAATTTCATCCGGTGTTAAACCCGATAATTCATGCGGGAACACTAACCACTCTTCAGATTCATGAATATAATAATCTGGAACAGTGTCCACTTTTGAGTTTTTTGGCTTGTAGTACGGGCATGCAATACGAATATCACGTGGCAAGTTTAAGCGCATAAGCTCTGAAAGCTTTTCTTTTAATGCAACAATACTACGACCTGAGTCAAATACATCATCAACAATTAATAATGAATCACCTGCATTTGCGTTCTCTACAATGTAATGTAAGCCGTGTACTTTAATTTCTTTCGACTGTTTACCAATACCGTAATAAGACGATGTACGTACTGCAATGTGGTCAGTCTCAATGCCTTTGTAATCGTAATATTCTTGAACAGCAATACCGATCGGTGCACCACCTCGCCAAATACCAATAATAAAATCAGGACGAAAGCCATCTTGGTATACTTGTGCCGCTACGCGGAACGAATCTTCAAGCAGCTGTTGAGCTGTGATGTAGCACTTATCTGACATAATTAGAAACCCCAGTGGTGGATATAAGATTTGAGCGCAGCTTAGAGTTAAGCAAAAATTAAACTCAAACAGGTATTGGCGACTGATTTTACCGTAAATGAAATAAAATTGCTTGCCTGTAAATTAAAAAATAGGCACCCAAGGGTGCCTATTTTTAGCGTAAAAAGCGTAATTTAGTAAATATTATGCTTTTTCTTGTAAAGTACGAGCAACTGTACGCATACCTTGAGTTGTTGCACCCGCTGCCCATTGACTTGTACTGCCCATGTTAAATGCAGCCGCTAAATCGATGTGTACCCAGCCTTTGCCATCGTTTGGCACAAAGCGCGATAAAAAGCCTGCAGCATTCGATGCACCGCCATAACCGCCACCTTTTTGCGCACGGCTATTCGCCGTATCAGCATAAGGAGATGGGCAGTTTTGTTGATGCCATTTTTCAAGAGGAAGTGGCCAAGCAGCTTCCATTTCTTGAGATGCAAAACTCTCAACTTCACGTACAAGTTCTTTATCAAGTGCAAATAATGCATTGTACTCTTGACCAACAGCAACAAGCGCTGCGCCAGTTAGTGTTGCTGCATCAATAATAAGTGGAGCGCCAGTCTCACCTGCGGCCATTAGGCCATCTGCAAGTACTAAGCGACCTTCAGCATCGGTGTTTACAATTTCAACTGTCGTGCCATTTTTATAAGTAAGAATATCACCTAATTTGTATGCATGACCCGAAATTAAGTTCTCAGCACAACATAAAAACAGTTTAATACGTTTTTCAATACCACGGTTAATAGCCAATGCTAAACCTGCAGTTACTGTTGCAGCGCCGCCCATGTCGCACTTCATACCAAGCATACCTTCGCTTGATTTAATTGAGTAACCACCTGAGTCAAACGTAATACCTTTACCTACAAGCGCTGCACTTACTGGTGCATTTTCGTCGCCTGTTGGGTTGTAATCAAGCTCAAGCAATACTGGCGGGCGAACACTACCGCGACCAACAGCATGAATACCAATCCACTGTTGCTCTAGTAACGCATCACCTTTAATAATTTGGTAACTTACATGCTCAGGCGCTAATGATTGAATAAACTCAGCTGCTTTTTCAGCAAGGCTTTCTGGGTAAATGTCATCGGCAGTCCCGTTAACCATTTCACGTGCCCAAATTGCTGACGTTTTTAAGTGAGCAAGTTCTTTAATATCTGATTGTGCGTTATCAACAAACTCAACACCATTTAACGATTTTGGTGTTACAAAGCCTTGATAAAAAGCCCACTGGCTTTCTGTACACCAAGCATCGCCTGCTAATTCAACGTTTTTAATACCTTGGATTGCAATAGTACGACCAGCTTTTTGAACATTTTTCAATGTTTCTTGCTCAGACAAATGAACAGTTGCACCGCGCTCATTAAAAGACAATGACGCATTATCGCCCCAATGACTCGCTGCTGCTTGTTCGCTTAGTTGAACAACAAATTTTTCACTCATGTTAGAATACCCTTGCACTTAAATGTGCCACCGAGTTTACTATAGAGCGCTTAAGTTCCCAACAGCTTGAGATAAATAACATAAACCACACTGCTGTGCAGTATTTACGCTTTGGAAGTTATCATGAAGTACACGCCAACTCTGCAACCTGCCACCTTATTAAAACGCTACAAACGCTTTTTAGCTGATTTACAATTAAGTGATGGCAGTGAATTTACCACCCACTGTGCTAATACGGGTAAAATGACGGGATGCGCAGAGCCGGGTTTTGCTGCTTTTTATTCAACAAGCGATAACGCAAAACGAAAATACCCGCATTCATTAGAGCTTACGCAAAATAACTTATCGCAGCTTATTTGTGTAAATACAGCAGTGGCTAATAAAGTAGTAGAAGAAGCAATAAACAATAATGTAATAAGCGAGCTACTCGACTACAGTCAATTGCAAAGCGAAGTAAAGTACGGCAGCGAAAACAGCAGAATCGACTTTTTGCTCACTGACGAAAATAAGCCTGATTGCTACGTAGAAGTTAAATCAGTCACATTATTAAGCGAAGATGCACCACAAAGCGGGCAAGGCTACTTTCCTGATGCGCAAACACTGCGCGGACAAAAACATATTCGCGAACTAATAGAAATGATCGAACAAGGCCACCGAGCAGTATTACTGTTCGCTGTTTTGCATGAAGGAATAAATACAGTAAGTGCAGCTGCGCATATTGATAAAAAATACGCCACGCTATTAAGCCAAGCAATAATAGCCGGCGTTGAAGTATTAGCATACAAGGCCACAATTTCTGCTAATGAAGTTTTACTTCATAAAAAAATAGTATTTGCACAATAGTGTATTAAACCAAGGGATTGAACTAAGCGTAATTTGCAAAATAAGCAAAGTACTCAAATTAAAAAAAGTTATACAAAGTGAATTATAAAAATTAACTTGTTTTTAAAGCTTTTGCCCACATAACAAGGCAAGTTTTAGAAAGCGAATATGTGAATTAATTAAAAGTGTAAATAGACTATTAATACACTTTTTACTCAGTAAGCATGGTTGAAGCTAATTCGATTAATTAAAAATAAATTTGCCTAGGATATAAGATTCTGTTATTTATACCGCCGGCTAATGCTGAGGCATTAAATTAAGGATTTAGGAGAGAGTTATGCCAGACCAAAAGAAACATGGTTTATTGGCTCAAGCCGGTTTAGAACCATACCAAGAAAAACCAGGCGAAGAGTACATGAATGATGCACAACGTGCTCATTTTAGAGCGATTTTAGAAACTTGGCGTAATGATTTACGTAACGAAGTTGATCGTACTAAATCACACATGCAAGACGAAGCTGCTAACTTTCCTGACCCAGTTGACCGCGCTGCACAAGAAGAAGAGTTCTCTTTAGAACTTCGTACTCGTGACCGCGAACGTAAATTAATCAAAAAAATTGAAAAAACAATTAATTTGATTAAAGAAGATGATTTTGGATTTTGTGAGTCTTGTGGCATCGAAATTGGCATACGTCGCTTAGAAGCACGTCCTACTGCCGATTTATGCGTAGACTGCAAAACACTTGCAGAAATCAAAGAAAAGCAATCTGGACGCGGCTAATTAATACTTATTAATTAGTTATGTCTCCTACAGCCGTTACTGCGCCTATGCGTAAATATCGCGGTCGTTTTGCACCGTCTCCTTCTGGGCCATTACATTTTGGCTCACTTGTAGCGGCTGTGGGTAGTTATCTAGATGCAAAAGCTAACCAAGGAGATTGGTTAGTTCGTATAGAAGACATTGACACTACGCGCGTGGTTAAAAACGCCGACTCCGATATTCTTAATACCTTACATGCCTACGCCCTTCACTGGGACGAACCTGTTGTATATCAAACGCAGCGTCTGCCTTTATACCAAGATATTACCCACTCACTTTTAAAACAAAACCTTGTTTATGGTTGCACCTGTACTCGCAAACAAATAAAAGCCATTGGCGGTATTTATCAGGGGCATTGCCAAACACTTAATCATAATACTCAATCCGGTGCGCTTCGCTTAGTTCAGCAACATCCAACGACTCAATTTAATGACTTAATTCAAGGTGATATAACGGTAAATAGCGCCCTTTCCCATGAAGATTACTTAATTAAACGCAGCGATGACTTATTTGCATATCAACTTGTTGTGGTCGTCGATGATATTGCTCAAGGGATTAATCGAATTGTAAGAGGTGCTGATTTAATTGAGCCAACCGCTCGGCAAATTAGTTTATTTAAACAACTCGATAGCCCTGTGCCTGAATTTGCTCATTTACCTTTAGCGGTTGCCAAGCCTGGTTTCAAATTGTCTAAACAAAATTATGCTCCTGCCATTAGCAAACAAAATCCAAAGCCTGCTTTAATTAGTGCATTTGAATTTTTAGGATTGCCTGTTATAGCTGATTTAATCGATTTAAATATTGAACAATTAATCGCTTGGGGAATTAAAAACTTTAGCTTAAAACAGGTACCACAAGTATCCGAAATACAAATTTCTCAGCATCCACGTAGTCAGAAAGTCCAATTTACACATTTAAGTAAATAAAATAGCTAAAAACGGCTTAATTTCAACACATCAACTTAATTTTTAAACCCTGCTGGTATATGATAGCCGCCTAAATATATGCTAATTACGTCAAACAGCTTGTACTGGGCTATAACCGCCCCATTTGCTGTAACTTTTGATTGCGATGCAGAGTCAATCACACCTTCTAGGAGACAGACTATTATTTCCAAGCTTTTTCAATTTTGCCGACAAATAATCGGCCCGAATACCAGTGCCGAAAGCGCTTCTGTAAGCAGTGAACCTATTGTTGTCACTCGTGGTGAGCATGGTATTTCTCGCAAACAATTTAGCCCAAATGCAATCAAAGTATTATACCGCTTAAAAGACGGTGGCTACGATGCCTACCTTGTTGGTGGTTGTATTCGCGATATATTGTTAGGCCAACAGCCAAAAGATTTTGACGTAGTTACTAATGCCACGCCAGATCAAGTAAAAAAACTATTTAGAAACTGTCGCCTTATTGGTCGTCGCTTTCGTTTAGCACATATTGTATTTGGCCGTGAAATTATTGAAGTGGCGACTATGCGTGGCCACCACGAAGCGCAAGAAGACAAAAATCAAATAAGCCAATCAAGCGATGAAGGCCAATTACTACGTGACAACGTATTTGGCAGTATTGAAGAAGATGCAGAACGCCGCGACTTTTCAATCAATGCACTTTATTACTCAATCAAAGATTTTAGTATTCACGATTACGCCAACGGCTTAGCGGCAATTAAAGCTAAACAAATTGAGCTAATCGGCGACCCTGAAACGCGTTACCGCGAAGACCCTGTTCGTATGTTACGTGCAGTTCGCTTTGCTACTAAACTTGATATGAGCATTGCGCCTAAAAGTGAAAAGCCAATTAGTGAGCTTGCAAGTTTGCTTGATAACATTCCGCCAGCACGTTTATTTGAAGAAATTCTTAAGCTGTTTTTAAATGGCAAGGCCGAAGCCAACTTTTTAATGCTGCGTAAATACGGCTTATTCCGCTCACTGTTTCCTGAGCTTGATAAAATCTTAGATAAAAACCCAAGTGGCTTAGAACACACGCTTATTCAGCAAATGTTTCAAAATACCGACAAACGTATTAATGCCGATAAAAAAGTAACACCAGCGTTTATTTTTGCCGCACTACTTTGGTTCCCGCTGCTTGAGCGTACTAAAAAGATTCAAAGCCAAGAGCAACTTGCAGAATACGATGCTTTCGCACAAGCAATGAATAAAGTACTAAGCGATAACTCACAACACATTGCGGTTCCTAAACGCTTTACTTTAGGTGCTCGCGATATTTGGCATATTCAGCACCGTTTGGATAAACGCGCAGGCCAACGTGCTTACAGACTAACGCAGCAACCTCGCTTTAAAGCCGCCTACGACTTTTTACTCTTACGCGTAGATGCAGGCGAAACACAGCATACTGAGCTTGCCCAGTGGTGGACACAATACTTAAGCCAAGATATAAACGGCCAAAAAGAGATGGTTAAAAACTTAGGCCATCAAGGTGGTCCTAAGCCGCGAAAGCGCCGTCGACCTACTAAAAAGCCAGCTGAGTAATAACATGCACTGTGTTTATTTGGGTTTAGGTGCCAACCTAAACTCACCAAAAGAGCAGCTTGATAACGCGGTAATCGCGCTTAAAAAGCTGCCTAATTGTGAATTTATAAACGTATCGCATTACTATGCAAGTAAGCCTATGGGCCCACAAGATCAACCAGACTATATCAATGCAGTAGCGTGCATTAAAACGACCCTTGAGCCAGAGCAATTACTTGATTTAACGCAACGAATTGAACTTGAGCATGGTCGAGTAAGAAAGGCTGAGCGTTGGGGTCCACGCACACTTGATATAGATACTCTATTATTTGATGATCAAATTATAAATACGGTGCGCTTAACTGTGCCTCATTATGGTTTGAATAATCGCGAGTTTGTGGTTTATCCACTATTAGAGCTTGCACCTGAACTTATTTTACCTAGCGGCATTGCATTAAAAACCATTGCAAATAATTTACCGCTCAACGACTTACAACAATTACCTCTGTAATTAACCTAGGCTTTTGCCTGCGAGGATATTATGTCTAAAATAACCGTTTCTACTTTAAATAAAATGAAAGCAGAAAATAACAAAATTACTGCATTAACAGCCTACGACGCTAGTTTTGCAAAGTTATTTCATGATAACGGCGTTGAAGTTATTTTAGTGGGCGACTCTTTGGGCATGGTACTACAAGGCGGCGATGACACCCTTGGCGTAACCAATCAAGATATTGCATATCATACCCGCTGTGTACGCGCTGGTAGCCGCGAATTATTTGTAATTGCTGACTTACCTTTTATGACCTACTCAAGCGTAAGTGATACTTGTAAAAATGCAGCTGAGCTTATGCGCGCTGGCGCAAACATGATTAAGCTTGAAGGCGGAGAATGGCTTTACGAGAGCATTAAAACGCTTACTCAACAAGGTATTCCAGTTTGCGGGCATTTAGGCCTTACACCACAGTCAGTACATGTATTTGGTGGCTTTAAAATACAAGGTCGCGAAGAAGACAAAGCACAAAAAATGATTGATGACGCAAAAGCACTAGAAGCTGCTGGCGCACAATTATTAGTACTTGAATGTATTCCAAGTGCACTGGCAAAACGCATTACAGACGCCCTAAGCATCCCAACAATTGGTATTGGTGCGGGCAGTTTAACTGACGGCCAAATACTGGTAATGCATGACCTTGTTGGTATTTCAGCAGGTTACATTCCTAAATTTTCTAAAAACTTTTTGCTCGAAACAGGCAATATGCCTGCAGCCGTTCAAAAGTATTGTACAGACGTTAAAAATGGCGCGTTTCCAAGCGCTGAACACGAGTTTAAATAATGCAGTCAATTACTGAAATCAGATCGTTACGTAGTCAAATTAAAGCATGGCGCCAAGCGGGTCTTAGCGTGGCACTTGTGCCAACAATGGGCAACTTGCACCGTGGGCATTTTTCGCTAGTAGAAAAAGCAAAAAACTTAGCCGATAAAGTCGTTGTGAGTATTTTTGTTAACCCAATGCAATTTGGTGCTAACGAAGATTTAGATAACTATCCTCGTACACTAAACGAAGATAAACAAGGCCTTGCAGAACTAGGCACTGATATTGTATTTACCCCAAGTGTAGAAACAATTTATCCAAATGGACTTGGCGCACAGAGCTTTGTAGATGTGCCTGATATTTCATTAGGTTACTGTGGTGGCTCACGTCCTGGTCACTTTAGAGGTGTTGCCACGGTAGTTACAAAATTATTTAACCTTGTACAACCCGATTACGCCTGCTTTGGTGAAAAAGATTTTCAGCAACTGCAAGTAATTAAAACCATGGCACGCGACCTATCAATTCCGGTTGAAGTTATTGGTGTACCTACAATGCGAGAAGTTTCTGGCCTTGCTATGAGCTCACGTAATGGTTACTTATCTGATGAGCAAAAAGCGACTGCAACCGTATTATTTAAAGCACTTAATACATGCGCTGAGCAACTTAAAAGCGGCGAAAAAGACTTCGTAAAACTTGAAAGCTTAGCTAAACAGAGCTTAGAGCAAGCTGGCCTAAAGCCAGACTATTTTGAGATTGCTCAACGAGATACATTAAAAACTGCTACAATCGAAGATACTCAATTTGTTATTTTAGCCGCAGCCTATTTTGGTGGTGTTAGATTGATCGACAATATTCAAGTCGAAATTTAATATTATTGCGACTCCATTTTAAGGATAAGAAGCATGCACACTTTAATAAAAACAAGCGTAGTCGCCCTTACTTTTGCACTATTAGTAGGTTGCCAAAACCAAGTTGAAAACCCTGAAATGAATCAGTGTGCTCAGCAAAATTACCAATGCGAAAGTACATGTGAACAGCAAACAACTGCTGAGGGCTTAAAGCAGCAAGTATGCTCTGGAAAATGTGTTGAGAGCTACAACCAATGTAAAGCACAAGCCGAAAAATTAGGTAATATTTAATTCCTTAAAGTTTTTAGTTTTAGGCACAAAAAAACCGCTCAATGAGCGGTTTTTTATTGCCTATGGTTTATCATACCAATTTTATTAAAAACATGACCATTCTAGCGTATTAAATAACTCACTAACTACGTTAAAAATTATTTATATAGAACAACTATGTATCATAATTTTAGCCTTGTTATTGCGCTATTTTCTTATCGCTATAATAACTCACTAATTTAATGCAATTGGTATTAGTTCAAACCAAGCTTTTTAAGTTCTGTTTTTACTAGCTTTGCAGAAAGTGGTACATAACCATCTTTTTCTACAATTTGCTGACCATCTTTTGAAAGTACCATTCTTAAAAATTGTTCTTCCATAGGTGATAGTGGCTTATTCGGGTGTTTATTCACATAAACATATAAAAAGCGCGATAGCGGGTATTTACCTTGCGCAACGTTATCAAGTGTTGCATCAACAAAGTTATCGCCTTTTTTAGCAAGCGGTACTGTACGTACGCCCGATGTTTTATAGCCGATACCAGAGTAACCAATTGCATTTAATGAAGATGAAATTGACTGTACTACTGATGCAGAACCCGGTTGCTCATTTACATTATTACGGAAATCACCTTTACACAGTGCTTTCTTTTTAAAGTAGCCATACGTACCTGATACTGAGTTGCGTCCGTAAAGTTGCACATCTTTAGCTGCCCAATCACCTGTTAGGCCGACATCGCTCCAACGATTAACTTGCTCTGGTGCGCCACATTTACGAGTAGATGAAAAAATAGCATCTACTTGGTCAATACGAAGACCTTCAATTGGGTTATCTTTATGTACAAATACAGCAAGTGCATCAATAGCTACGCGAACTTCTGTTGGCTTGTAACCGTAACGTTTTTCGAACGCTTCGATTTCTTTAGATTTCATTTTACGGCTCATTGGACCTAGGTTAGCTGTACCTTCGGTAAGTGCCGGTGGTGCAGTAGAAGAACCTGCCGCTTGAATTTGAATATTTACATTTGGGTAAATACGTTTGTACTCTTCAGCCCAGAACGTCATCATGTTGGCTAAAGTGTCAGAACCTACTGATGAGAAGTTACCTGAAACACCACTAATTTTTTGATACTCAGGAATATCTTGATCTAAAGCAACTGCTTGTGCAGATACGAAAGTTGTAACAGCCACACCCATTGCGGCAACTAAGTTTTTAAATTTCATGTAGGGTTCTCCGGTTTGTTCGTCCCATTTTCTAACTGCTGCCCACTCTAAAGTGAGTACATGACAGTTACATTACTCTTAAATGACACTTTTATGACTTTGCTTTTCAGCCTAATTACTTAGCTAGCGAAACTATCTTATCTATTGAAAATTCGAAAGAAAAACACGAACCTTTGTTAACTTCACTGCTAATATTTAATTTACTATCGTGGCGCGTTAGTACATGTTTTGTAATCGCGAGCCCTAAGCCTGAGCCACCTGTTGTTCTGCTGCGGGCTTTATCAACACGATAAAAACGCTCAGTTAAACGGTTAATATGCTCTGGCGCAATACCATCACCATTATCGGTAACACTAAAACACGCTTTATTGTTTTTGCGCTGCCAACATACTTCCACTTTGCCACCGGGTTTAGTGTAATGAATGGCGTTAAATACTAAATTAGAAAACGCACTACGCAGTTCATCCTCAGAGCCTTTAATATCGAGGGTTTTATCAATATTAAAAATAAGCTCATGGCCTTTGTCTTGATTAATTGAGTTTGCCTCAGTGTGAATATAACCAAGTAATTGCGGTACGTTTATGGCTTTATCATTGTCTTGGCGACGAGCACCTTCAATACGCGAAAGCGATAGTAATTGGCTGACTAAGCTATCCATGCGCTTGCATTGTTCAAGCATAGTATTTTGCGCTTTGTTCCACATTGCTGGCGGCGGCATCATGTCGCCATCCATCATCTCAAGATACCCAGTAACCACTGTAAGCGGTGTACGTAGTTCGTGTGACACATTGGCTACAAAGTCTTTACGCATCTGTTCTAGCTGTTTTAAGCGCGTTACATCACGCACAACAACCATAAGTTGCGTGCTTGCATAAGGCATTACCCTAAATTCTAGTACTTGCTCAATGCTATGGCCGTTATCCAGCTCAAGCGCGTCGTCAAATTCACCTTTGTGCATGTATTTAGCAAACTTAGGTTCGCGAATTAAATTATCAAGACGCTGACCATGATCGGTTGGCCACTGCAAACCAAGCACTTTAAGGGCTAATTGATTACACCACACAATACTTAAATCGTTTTGTAATACCACTACCGCATCAGGTACTGCTTCAGCTCCATCGCGAAAGCGACGAATTAAATCAGCAAGCTCATTACGTTTTTTACGATTACGGTGCTGTAGATGATAAATACCTTCAAACACTTGCTCCCATGCACCCTCGCCCTCAGGTGGATTAAAGCTACGTTGATTAAGTAGCCAATCGCTCAAACGATAAAGTTGATGGTAGTGCCAAATAAGGAGGGAAAAAGATCCTAAAAATAAAAGCAAAAATGGCGCGCCAACTAGCACACCAATTAATAGTAAGGGTAAAAAATAGATAAACAGGCGCTTTACTAACGCCTGCTTATTAACAACTCGATACATACACTCACTTTACCTTAGAGTAGTAATACATGCGTATTTCATACATTAGCTAAGCTTTAAGCTGATCACAGCTTACTTGAAAAACGATATCCCGCACCACGTACAGTTTGCACCAAACGGTCATGTCCAAGTGGGCCAATTGCTTTGCGCAGACGACGAATGTGCACATCAACCGTGCGATCTTCTACGTAAACATTAGTTCCCCATACATGATCAAGCAGTTGTTCACGGCTATAAACACGCTCTGGGTGAGTCATAAAAAAGTGCAGTAATCTAAATTCGGTTGGCCCCATATCAAGCTCATTACCTTCTGAGGTAACACGATGCGAAATAGGGTCTAGACGCAGGCCATGTACTTCAATAGCTTCTTCTAATGAGGTTGGCGATACACGGCGAATAACCGCTTTAATACGTGCCATAAGCTCTTTAGGAGAAAACGGCTTAGTTACGTAATCGTCAGCACCTACTTCAAGGCCACGTACTTTGTCTTCTTCTTCGCCGCGGGCTGTAAGCATAATAATTGGGATTTGGCGGGTGTGTTCGTTTTGCTTAAACTTTTTAGCAATTTGAATACCGCTTCCACCTGGTAACATCCAATCAAGTAAAACCATATCTGGGTAAGGTTCAACCATAGCTGCAATAGCAGAGTCGTAATCTTCTGCTTCAATTGCTTGAAATCCATTTTGCTCTAAAACAAAAATCAACATCTCCCTGATAGGAGCTTCGTCATCTACGACTAGTACTTTACGTGACATTCCAATTTATCTCTTACGCTATCGAATTAGTTTTCATTATTATGACTAAGTATGACATTTTTATGAAAGTGTAACGTGTAAATTAAAATGGTGGTAAAAAAAACACAAATTAGTGACAAAAAACCTCATTAACGTCATATTTTTAAAACCTTTTTAATATTTAACGTAATAATAAGAGATTTACGATAAATTTATAAATAGCTAATTTTTGAAATTATCTGCTTTTTGTCGCTAGTTAAATCATTAAATAATACAAAATTAGCTGGGATCATTGTTTTACTAACCAAGACATTTTTACAGATCGATCGTTTAAAAGTAGCTTTAAAGCTATTTTAAAATTAACAAACCCGCCTGTGTAACAATCAATACGTTTAAAAATAGATCTAAATTTTACTAAGCCCAAAATAAAGGATCAGATTTTTACCAAGCCGATCCACTCTCAGATCAGAGTTGTACCTAGTCAAAGCCATAAGTTGTTGATTGTTTATACAAATAAATAACGATCAAATTATCTCAGAGCCTAAAATAGCGAAAAAGTGTATTTGGCTTAGTAAAGTAATGATCCGAAAAGGCTGTGTTAGTAAATGCGTGATCCCAAAGTACGGCATTGATAGTACAGCGATCTGATCAATAGAAGCCGTAACCTGCAATATAAAAAGGGCTGACATTAAAAAAGCCAGCAACAAAGTTACTGGCTTAGGGCCTGTTGACCTTTCAGGATTAAAATTTGTTCAATCTAGGGGCGATTTAATCGCGGCGTGAGGTTTGTAACCTAGCGGGCTAAGTAAAAACCGAGCAACAAAGAGTAAATTGCCCCTAGGCAGAACCCTTCGGGCAGCGCATGTTTGGCATTTATTCCACGTTATCGCCTATTTATGGGGAATAACCACACTTCATAGGCTCTGCCTTGCCTAAATACCAAACATACTGCTGCAAATTTAACCTCGAAAGATAAACAGGCCCTAATAATGATCAATTATAAATTGATCTATTATCTAATTTTAGGGTCTAGTTCGCCGCTTAAGTATTTAAGGTGCATCTCATCAAGTGAAATTGGCTTAATTTTACTAGCCTGACCAGAAGTACCAAACGAGTTATAGCGCGCAACACAAATCTCTGTCATTGCTTTTGTAGCTTCAGCTAGGTATTTACGTGGATCAAAGTTAGATGGGTTAAGCGCCATATGACGGCGAATTGCACCGGTAGATGCCAAACGTAAATCGGTATCAATATTTACCTTACGAACACCAAATTTAATGCCTTCAACAATCTGTTCAACTGGCACACCATAAGTTTCTGGAATTTCGCCACCGTACTGATTAATAATTTCTAACCACTCTTGAGGAACTGAAGATGAACCATGCATCACTAAATGCGTGTTAGGAATACGTGCATGAATCGCTTTAATGCGGTCAATCGCTAAAATGTCATCTGTTGGTGGGCGAGTAAATTTATAAGCTCCGTGCGAAGTACCACAGGCAATTGCAAGTGCATCAACATGTGTTTTATTTACAAAGTCAGCCGCTTCTTCAGGGTCTGTTAGCATTTGCTCAGTGGTTAGTAACCCTTCTGCGCCAACACCATCTTCTTCGCCAGCTTCACCTGTTTCAAGTGAACCAAGTACACCTAGCTCGCCTTCAACCGATACGCCACAAGCATGCGCCATAGCAACAGTTTCGCGCGTTACTTCTACATTGTATTCGTAGCTTGAAGGAGTTTTGCCGTCGCTCATTAACGAGCCATCCATCATTACTGATGAAAAACCAAGCTGAATTGAACGCTGACATACACCTGGCGATGTGCCGTGATCTTGGTGCATAACAACGGGAATATGTGGCCATTCTTCAACGGCTGCTAAAATCATATGACGAATAAATGGAGCACCAGCATAAGCACGTGCGCCAGCTGATCCCTGAACGATTACTGGGCTGTTTGTTTTGTCAGCCGCTTCCATTATTGCGCGCATTTGCTCTTGATTGTTAACGTTAAAAGCAGGTACGCCGTAACCATGCTCTGCTGCATGATCTAAAAGTTGTCGCATACTGATTAAAGCCATTGGGTATTCTCCAATTTATCGACAGTAGTTCCCTACCATCTAGTTTGAACGGATGTGTTAGTTTGGCGTTATAACAACGCCACGAAAAACCACTGCTTTGCAGTAATATTCCGTCTAAATTAACTATTAAATTAGGGTGAGAGGTATTTAATAATTAATTGTCGGTGAGAGCTATTACCCCCTCACCTTACGCCACTAAAATTACTTAGCGCGCGACTCTAGCATTTCAACTGCTGGAAGTTTTTTGCCTTCTAAAAACTCTAAGAACGCACCACCACCAGTAGAAATATAAGAAACTTTATCGGCAATGCCGTATTTATCAATTGCGGCTAAGGTATCACCACCACCAGCAATTGAAAACGCATTTGAGTTAGCAATTGCTTGTGCAATAGCACGTGTGCCATTACCAAATTGGTCAAACTCGAACACGCCAACAGGGCCATTCCATACAACAGTGCCCGCATTTGCAATAATTTTTGCAAGCTTGCTCGCTGTATCAGGACCAATATCAAAAATCATATCGTCGCTTGTTACTTCGCTTACATCTTTAAGCGTAGCTACAGCAGATTCGGAAAACTCATTACCAACAACTACGTCAGTCGGTACCGGAATTTCACCATTATTAGCAATCGCTGCTGCACATAAGCGGTTAGCTTCATCCATTAAATCTGGTTCGTAAAGCGATTTACCAACTGGGCTACCTGATGCAGCAATAAAGGTATTTGCAATACCGCCACCGGTAACTAATTGGTCAACAATTTTAGAAAGTGAATCTAAAACGGTTAGCTTAGTTGAAACTTTAGAACCACCAACAATCGCCACTAATGGACGAGCTGGGTTATCAAGTGCTTTGCCTAACGCTTCTAGTTCAGCTGATAACAATGGACCTGCACATGCCACATCAGCAAATAAGCCAACGCCATGCGTAGATGCTTGCGCACGGTGAGCCGTACCAAATGCATCCATTACATATACATCACACAGTGCTGCAAGTTGCTTAGATAACGCTTCGTCGTTTTTCTTCTCGCCTTTGTTAAAGCGCACATTTTCAAAAACAACAACTTCGTTATCAGCAATATCAACACCGTTTAGGTAATCTTTTTCTAAACGTACAGTTTGCTCAAGGGCATCGTTTAAGTAATCAGCGACAGGTGCTAGCGAAAACGCTTCATCATATTCCCCTTCCGTAGGACGGCCAAGATGTGACATAACCATTACTTTAGCACCCATCTCAAGCGCTAATTTAATAGTAGGTAGTGCTGCACGAATACGCGCATCTGACGTCACTTTACCTGCTTTAACTGGTACATTTAAATCTTCACGAATTAATACGCGTTTGCCGTTTAAATCTAAATCTGCCATTTTTATGACCGACATGAACATCTCCTTAGTTAACGATACTGAACCTGAAAAATACGTTTAAAATTATTATATTAATAAATTACTTATTCACTGCCATCATAGCACGCGCTGTGTCGAGCATACGATTAGCAAAACCCCATTCGTTATCACACCATACTAATAACTTTATCAGTCGTTTGTGACTAACACGTGTTTGTGTGCCATCAATAATACAAGAATGTGGGTCGTGATTAAAATCAACCGACACAAGCGGCTCTTCGGTATAACTTAAAATACCTTCTAAGCGGTCTTTTGCTTGTGCTTTAAGTGCGTTATTTACTGCGTTTAAATCTACATCGGTATTAACCGTTACACTTAAATCCATTGCCGTGACATTTATAGTCGGTACACGTACGGCGATAGCTTCAAAACGGCCTTTAAATTTAGGTAAAATACGGTCTATACCACGGGCGAGCTTTGTATCAACTGGAATAATTGATTGGCTTGCAGCGCGAGTACGGCGTAAATCATGATGATAACCATCAATCACTTGTTGATCGTTCATCGACGCATGAATCGTTGTAATAGCGCCCGACTCAATACCAAATGCATCATCTAATACTTTAATAACCGGCACAACACAGTTAGTTGTACACGAGCCGTTAGACACAATTGTGTGCTCGTTTTTAAGCTCATCGTCGTTAATGCCATACACAATCGTAGCATCAACATCGTTATCGGCCGGATGCGAAAACAACACCTTTTTAGCGCCTGCGGTAATATGTAACTGCGCATGTTCACGCGAGTGATAAACACCAGTACATTCAAGTACAACGTCTACATCGAGCGTTTGCCAAGGTAATTCAATTGGGTTTTCTTCACAAAAAAGTGCAATGGTATCGCCTGCAACACTAATGGTGTCTTCACCAAGTTTTACAGGAAAAGAAAAACGACCGTGGGATGTGTCGTATTTTAATAAATGAGCAATAGCTTCAGGATCAGCAAGTTCGTTAATCGCAACAATTTTTATATCGTCGCTCAAACCAGACTCGTATAACGCGCGGACAATATTTCGACCAATACGACCAAAACCATTAATTGCAAGTTTGATTGCCATGAAATATAAAATCCACTCTTTTAGCGTGCAGATAAAGGCAATACGCCTTTTAGATGTCTGTATTGTAATCGACCTTGCATCTGATTATAAGAGGGAAGCATTAGAAACTTTAAATTAAGGTTAAAGAGCTTAGGCATTGCAAGCTCTTCGAGGGTTCTGACTTTTAAAATTAAGTTTTTTATACTAAATTTTTCAATGCGTTAATTATATCTTCTGGCTCAGAACGAGTACGATAATCAACATCAACATAACGCCAAGTCACTTTACCTTGTTTATCTAAAACAAAGGTGGCAGGGATCGGTAAAACACTACTATTGCCATTGTTAACCGACTCTAAATCTAAGCCTCGGTCTACTCGCATATGCTCGAGTAAAAATGTGGGTACTTGCCATGCTACTCCGTAGCTTGCTGCTACATCCGCATTTTGATCACTCAGCACTAAAAAATCCATTTTACTTATTTCATCATCACTAAGTGAGCCATCGGGTACTTGTGGGCTAATAGCCACCAATTGTGCACCTAATGCGTGAATTTCAGGTAAACGTGCTTGAAGCGCTTTGAGCTGTAAATTGCAGTACGGACACCAACTTCCACGATAAAAAGTAACAACCACAGGCCCTTTAGCAAGTAACTCGGTTAACTGCACCGATTGACCATGTTGATTTGGTAACTCAAAACTTGGTGCGCTTTGGTTTAAATCAAGTGCATTAGCACCTTGTTGAAACGCTTTTGCTTGTGCAATCGTTTCATCAACACCTTTCATAAAATCAGGATTACCTTTACGCCCTGCTGCTATTTTTGCCTCAGTTTGTGCTTTTAACGTGTTATTTTCATCGCTCATAATATGGCTACCTTCAAATTAATCAAAAACTTAAAGCCAGCTTACATTATGAAAATGTATTTGGAATGAAAATTTTGGGGCGTGTTGACCTTTCAGGGTTAAATTTGTTCTATCTAGGGGCTATTTAATCGCGGCGCGAGATTTGAAACCTAGTGGGCTAAGTAAAAACTGAGCAACAAAGAGTGAGTTGTCCCTAGGACGAACCCAAAGGGCAGCGCATGTTTGGTATTTATGCTGTGTTATCGCCTACTTATGTGGAATAACTACACACCATAGGCTCTGCCTTGCTTTAATACCAAACATACCGCTGCAAATTCAACATCGAAAGAAAAACACGCCCTAACTTAATCATTTACTTCTAAATCAAACACCACGTTTATTGATGATTTAAAGCTTACCGTTTGTTGTAAATAATTTTTGCGAGCTTTAGGAAATGAATCGCTCATTGGATTTACTCTATCTATTTTTTTAACCGCTGCACCAAAGCCACTGTAAACGCTTTTTTGAGTTGAGCTAATAGTGCGTACTTCACCCACTTTTGTACCAAAGGAGTTAGCAAGCATATTTGCTTTTTCTTTTGCGTTATTAAGTGCTTGTTGTGTAGCTTGTGCTTGTAACAGCTCAGCTTTTGAAGATAAAAACTCAGTATTTTGAATCGCATTTACTTTTAAACTCAATAAAAAATCACTTAAATCATTCACTCTTTCAATATTTTTTAGTGTTACTTCAAAGGTCCTTATAGCTGCGTATTCTGCGGGGGCCTGATGCCCTGTTTCAATGTAATCCATACCCGTTTTTTCAACTTTAACACTTGAAGCAACTACATCATCGGCAGTTATTTCAAATTGATTTAGTCCGTCAATTAGTAAATTAACTTTATTATCAAGATCGTTCTTAGCTGCTAAAGGTTCGTTTTTAATACTTATAATTTGAAATAGTATTTTAGCGATATCAGGATTGGCAAGCACCTCTGCAGTACCTTGAACTGCAATTTGACGATTTGTAGCTAAGCTTGAATTAGCAAAAGTGATAAGAGGAAATAAGGTTAGAAAAATAGTGGTAATGAGTTTCATGTTCGTTCCTTGAAGCGATTAGTTAGATAATGATTACGTAACTGTACCCATAATTATACATACAACAATAAAAGTAAACTGTATATTACTAAACCTCGGTGTTAACCGATAAGGCATTTTATCGTTGAGTTTCGCTGTCCTCTATCCAACCTACGTCAACTCGCCTACTTTTAGCTTTTTGCCACGGCTTATTTGATGGCACTGGGCTAGCAGTAACTCAGCGGTTGCTTGTGCGTCAGTGAGGGCATGATGGCAATGATAGCTTGGTAACTCATAACGTGTGCGGCATGCATTAAGGGTTAAATCATCTTGTTTTATTTCAGTTGAATGATGGAGTAAGCGCTTTTGCTCAATATGCAGTGTGTCGAGTATCAGTTTAGGCCGTATTGTTATATTGGCATTTTTAAGCGCTATTTTTAAAAAACCCCAGTCGAGCATGGCATTATGAAACACTAAAATACAGTCGCTAAAATGGCAGCTTAGTTGCGTTAATATACTGCACAAGCTCTGTCCTTTTGTTATAGCATCGTCGCTAATTCCATGAAAAACAGGACTTTGCTCAAGGCTTTTTACGTCTTTATTTATAAGGTGCTGTGACTCACTCATTTTTATACATTGATTATCTATTATCACCCACGCTACCGATACAATTTCGTGCTGTTTTGCATCAAGGCCAGTGAGCTCTAAATCAATCACCAAATAACGTTGTTGTAAGGCATTTTTACCTAGTAATTTACGGCGCTTTAAATACCGAGTGAGCAGCTTTTTTACCATGTTAGTAATCCATCATTATAAACTGCCGCGAGCAAACTTAAACGCGGCGGCTTGCTGCGCTTGTTTAACAAGGTAAAACGCTTCTTTTAGTTGATGGCGCTCTAGTGAGTTTAATTTATTAGGGTTAATGCAATTACTCGGTAAGCCCTCTTCGTTTATTTGTGTACTCAAACGAAGCTGCGTTAAGAACCGCCAGCAGTCTTTTAGGTTGTATATATCTTCTTTGCTGATCAGTTTATGTTTTAGTAGTGCATCCAACCGCTCTTGTGTGTTGCCGCGCCTAATACCCGCTTTTAAAGCGTATAACCGCACTATGTCATTTATAATTACGACACCACGTTTTTTTAAATCTATGTATTTATTATTTTGATCTGTTTTTTCGGTTTTAAATTTATTAAATAAACCAATTGGCACGCTGTTGCTGCTTATGTCGGTTGCCATTGCGGCATAGAATAAGTCGTTACGCGATATACGAATTAATTGCTCGCAAAAAGCGGTATATAAAGCATTTGAACCTTCAATAAATCGCAGGTCAAAAAATATCTTACAGTTAAGCATTGCATTCGGTGTGGGGCTTTTTATCCATTTAAAAAAGCGCTCGCTCCAATCGTTTACGCTCATTCGGCACTCATCACTGCTTGCCATAATATTACCTGGGCAACGCCTAATGCCGCACTCAACTAAATTCTCACATACAAACTCCCCCATACTTTTAAAGTAAGCGTGTTGCTCGGTGGTTAAGTCGTTAGGGAGTAACAAGCCGTTGTCTTGATCTGAATGCAGGGTTTGTTCTTCGCGTGCTTGCGAGCCAAAGCAAATAAAACTAAAGCTGGTTGGCGCTGCGCCATGCTCTTCTTGAAATAAGTGAATCAGGCGCGATGTAAGCGCATCGGTTAAACCACTGAGTAATTTACCAATTAGCGATATGTCGTCAATGTTGTACGAAAAACCACGCAAAAGTTCGGGAATTTCTTTAGCGTAGCGTTTTAAATCAGTAACAGTATGCGCTTTATATATGCGCCCAATAAGCTGTACGGGGTCGCTTTTTTGTTGGCGTAGTAAATCGGTGCTGGTTATCATCCCTATTGGGTTATGATTTTCGTCAAGCACGGGTAAATGATGAATATTGTATTTAAGCATTAAGTGCAGCGCCGAAAACACCCTGTTATTTTCAAATATAAACTTAGGTTTGGCTGTCATAATACTGCTTACTGCGTCTTGTGGATCTACTTCGTCGGCAAGTACTCGATTACGTAAGTCGCGGTCAGTCACAACTCCCACTAAGTGTGCGTGCTGCGTTATCATTATTGACGATACGCCATGCTCTTTCATTTTTTTAGCACTTTGCCTAATACTTGCATCGGGCGTAAGCGTAATGGCGGTGCGGGTCATCAGCTCTGATATTTTACGTTCAGACCAACTATCGTTTTTACTTTTATAATGCGATGACAACAACCGGTTAGCATGAGCGCGTACAAAGTATTGCTCAAACGATTTATATTCTCTGCGTAAAAAATCAAAGTGCGTTTGAGAGAGCATATACACTATGCCCTCTTTTTGTACTTCCAACCTATTTTGAATTGCCTCACCGGTTAACAGCGACGGAAAACCAAAGTAGTCACCTTGCGCTAAGCGTGTAACAACATCGCCCTTACCATCAACTAGGTCATACAAACCAGAGCGAATTAAAAACAGTTTAGGGTTTTCACTTTGTAACCACTGAGTCTGGTTTTCGCGGGTGAGGTAAATAATATCAAGATGATTTACAAAATATTCGTATGCGCTGCTATCAAGCATAGTAAAAGGTGCTTGCAAACAAACGTATTGGGCTATTTCTTGTTGTTCTACACTCATTGTATTCGCTCTTTAAATGGTGATGTACCAATCTAATGTACTTATTTATTAAACAAATAAAAAGCCCGACTAAAGTCGGGCTTTTGGTGCTTTATGTTTTCTAAACTATATCTATAAATTGTAGCCTAGTGGTCGTGTGCTTCTGCAGACCCTTTAGGGTTACGAATGCTTTCAACCATTTCTTGAATTTCAACCGGTGTTGGTTTAGTAAACTTAAGAACAATTGCAGCAACTGCAAAGTTAATAATCATACCAATTAAGCCAATACCTTCAGGCGAAATACCTAAGAACCAGTTTTCAGGGCTGTTTAGCTCTGGGCTAACAAACTTGAAGAAAATGATATATGCAGCGGTAAAGCCAATACCCGTTACCATGCCTGCAATTGCGCCTTCGCGGTTCATTGTTTTAGAGAATATACCCATAATAATTGCGGGGAAGAAACTCGCTGCCGCCAAGCCGAATGCAAATGCCACTACCGATGCCACAAACCCAGGCGGGTTAATACCAAAGTACGCGGAGATAACAATAGCGACCATGGCTGCCAACCTCGCTGCAAGTAACTCTTGCTTGTCGGTAATATCGGGCTTGAGGGTTCGCTTGAGTAAATCGTGCGAAACCGAGGTCGAAATAACCAGTAGTAAACCTGCTGTTGTAGAAAGTGCCGCGGCAATACCACCAGCAGCTACAAGTGCAATTACCCATGCTGGTAAGTTAGCAATCTCTGGATTAGCTAATACCATAATGTCGCGGTCTACGTTTACTTCGTTAGCACTGTTCGGATCGGTGATTTTACCCGCCGTGTAGAACATTTTGCCATCGCCGTTTTTATCATCAAATGTAATTAAACCTGTGCGTTCCCAGTTTTTAATCCATCCTGGTGCTTCTGCGTAAGCTGTACCGCTACCGTCTTTACCATTAATAGTATCAACCATGTTTACGCGAGCAAAGGCTGCAACCGCAGGTGCTGTTGTGTAAACAATCGCGATGAACACTAACGTCCATGCCGCAGAAATACGCGTGTCTTTTACGCGAGGTACAGTGAAAAAGCGAACAATTACATGTGGTAAACCAGCAGTACCTACCATTAACGCGCCAGTAATAGCGAACACGTCAATCATGCTCTTAGAGCCTTCGGTATATTGCGCAAAACCAAGTTCAGCGCTTAAGCCGTCTAGTTTATCAAGTACGTACACGCCATCGCTGCCAATTAATGTGGCACCAAAACCGGTTTGTGGGAAAAAGTGACCCGTCATCATCATCGAGATAAAAATGGCTGGTACAAGGTAGGCAAATACAAGTACACAATACTGCGCTACTTGTGTGTAGGTAATGCCTTTCATGCCGCCAAGTACCGCATAAAAGAATACAATCACCATACCAATGTAAACACCGGTTTCAATTTCTACTTCTAAAAAGCGTGAAAATACGACGCCTACACCACGCATTTGCCCTGCAATGTAAGTAAAACAAATGAATATGGCACATACAATGGCTACTAAACGCGCAGTGCGTGAATAGTAACGGTCGCCAATAAAATCAGGAACAGTAAACTTGCCGAATTTACGTAAGTAAGGCGCTAAACACATGGCTAATAATACATAACCACCTGTCCACCCCATTAAGTAAACGCTGCCATCGTAACCTGCAAACGAAATAATACCCG
>NZ_AUTR01000018.1:0-41055 GCF_000497875.1 Pseudoalteromonas sp. S8-8 | reverse complement strand
CGGCAGCCGTTGCCATACCATTAGCAAGAGGAGGTACGCCGCCGCCTGCTACATAAAACTCTTTAGTTGAACCCGCACGGGCCCAAATTGCTATGCCGATATAAAGCGCAAAGCTTAAACCAACAATTATAAACGTGAGTGTTTGAACATCCATTGCTTAGCTCCTATTCGTCTACGCCGTATTTTTTATCTAACGTATTCATTTTGAAAACGTACACAAAAATCAAAGCAACAAAGGTATAAATCGCGCCTTGCTGGGCGAACCAGAAGCCAAGTTTAAACCCAAAAAAACGCACTTCATTAAGTACATCAACCAGTAATATGCCAAAGCCGAAAGACACGATAAACCACACTGCTAATAGTTTAAATAACAGCGAAATGTTTTCTGCCCAATAAGCTTTTGCTTGTTCTTCATCTTTAAAAGCCATTTTTGTTTTCCCCTTTAAGCACCGCAATATCGCGATGAGTGGTTTTTTATCTTCGCTTACCAATTTAGCAACGCTGGTTACATATTGAATTGAGACCATAGTCGTAACAGCTTGTTAACGTTTACGTAAACTGTATTTATCATTCAAGCGTGTTTTATATATTTTTATATTATTTCAATTGCTTAGGCTGTTTTTGTAAGCTGGCTTTATGATTAAATTGGTAAGTTGGTTATTAATGCGACATTAGTCTAATGCTTGAGATGATTTTATTTTTGTTATTAATATTCAATAAGATAGAAATAAAATGAAAGTTTTATTTTAAATTCAAGCCTCACACTTAACCTCAGTTCTGGTATTGTGTTAATCCCTCATAGGGTTGAGGGACTATTTAAAATAATAAGGTTTAATAACAACATGACTGCCGTACTCATTATTGTTGCTTTAAGTTATATAGGTGTGCTGTTTTGGCTCGCCAATTGGGGCGATAAAACAACCCCTTTGGCAAAGCGTATTAGCCATCACCCTTTTGTGTATTCACTCTCACTTGGGATTTACTGTACCTCTTGGACTTACTACGGCTCAGTGGGTACAGCCGCCACCAGCAGTTGGAGTTATTTGCCAATATTATTGGGCCCTGCGCTGCTGTTTTTATTCGGCCAAGGGTTTTTACGTAAGCTGGTACTGGTAAGCAAAAAACAAAACATAACCACTATTGCTGACTTTATTTCAGCTCGTTACGGCAAACGCCAAACTACCGCTATTATGGTTACTGTAATCGCCTTACTAGCGACTATTCCCTATATTGCACTGCAATTAAAAGCGCTTAGTACCAGCTTTTTACTTTTGCAAAACAGTAATAAAATATCAGGCGATATGCTCGCGCTTTCTGCCACATTAATTATGGCCTTATTTGCAATATTTTTTGGTACCCGCAAAGTGGACGTAACAGAGTATCGCTCTGGGTTAATGCTTGCTGTCGCGTTTGAATCGATGATTAAACTTATTGCACTTATTGCTGTAGCAGGCCTTGCTGTTTACACCTTATTTAATATGCCAGAGCCTACTTCAAATAAAGTAACCGAGTCGATTTGGGCCCATTGGAGCGACTTTAACTTTTTTAGTTTTAACTTTATTGGCCAGTCTTTAATGGCTGCGGCGGCTATTATATGTTTACCACGCCAGTTTCATGTAACCGTGGTCGACAATCAAAACAAACGCCACTTACTTACCGCTCGCTGGGCTTTCCCGCTGTATTTACTATTAACTGCCGCAATGATTTTACCTATTGCGACTGCGGCTATTCATCCTGAAATTGGCAGCGGCTATTCACCCGACAGCTTTGTACTTGCCCTACCGTTAATTAACGACAACGCCTTTTTAACCACCTTTGTATTTATAGGTGGTTTATCGGCCGCCACCGCAATGATAGTGGTAGCAACGCTTACATTAAGCACGATGATTTCAAACGATGTGGTATTACCCCTAATGCTACGTCGTAAATTTAAACGCAACTTAATTACCACCAGTTATAAGTCTCGCATTTTACTTGTAAGGCGCTTTGCTATTGCAGGCATATTAATTTTGGCCTATTTCTATCAGCAATGGTTTGGCCATAGCAGCGCACTGGCAAGTATGGGCTTAGTTGCTTTTTCACTTGTTACTCAATTATTACCCGCTATTGTGGGCGGCTTATACTGGCGAAAAGGCCATGCTTATGGGGTTTATGCAGGTTTAGTTGCGGGCTTTATTTGCTGGGTACTATTTTTAATGCTGCCAATACTCGATGCCGGTGCAACGCTTGATAGCGAGCTACAACAAACGCTTATAACACGCGGAACCTTGATAGCTTTGTTTGCCAATATTGGGTGTTATATTAGTTTTTCACTTGGGGCTGAGGAGCGCTTAATTGATAAGATTCAGGCAGCTGCTTTTGTTAACCCTAAAGATCAGGCTATTTTATCAAGGCGCTTAAATAAAGACGTAAAAGCCACTGTTTACGACTTTAAAATACTACTACAAACCTTTTTAGGTATTCAGCGCAGCCAACAAGTATTGGCGCATTACGCACTCGCCCATCACTTAAGCGATAACAACGCACACCCAGAGCCTGAATTTATAGCCTACTGCGAACGCGCGTTAACAGGCGTGCTGGGCGCATCTTCCGCACAAGCATTAATACATACGGTATCGTCGGGTAAGCGTATGGCGTTTGAAGAAGTTGTAAACTTTTTTGACGAAACCACACAAGCGTTGCAATTTAATCAAAATCTGTTATTTACCTCACTCGAAAATTTAAGCCATGGTATTTCAGTTGTTGATAAAGATTTAAAGCTAGTAGCTTGGAATAGACGCTACAGCGAAATGTTTGGCTATCCTGAAGGATTTTTAGAAGTAGGCCAACCCATAGAAGATATTATTAGATACAACGCTAACCGTGGTGAATGTGGCCCTGGCGAAATAGAACGCCAAGTAGAAAAACGTGTGCAGCATTTAAAATACGGCAGCTCGCATCACTTTATTCGCCACCGTCGTAATGGCCAAGTATACGAAATGATTGGTAATCCGCTGCCCGATGGTGGATTTGTTACCAGCTTTTCGGATATTACCAATCACATAAGTACGCAAAATGCGCTTGAAGAAGTAAACATGGATCTTGAAAACCGCATAGAAGCGCGAACTCAAGAAGTGCAAACCATTAATAGAGACTTACAAGCTCAAATAGATAGCCGTGTACAAACCGAGCAAGCACTTACTTTAGCCAAACGAGAAGCAGAGCAAGCCAACGACAGTAAAACGCGCTTTTTAGCACTGGCGAGCCACGACATTTTACAGCCGTTAAACGCAGCACGTTTATACCTTGCTGCCATTGACGAAAAGCAACTCGACAGCACTAACCAAAACAGCTTTGAAAAATTAGGCGACAGTCTCGATTCAACCGTGCACTTAATGTCGGCACTACTTGAAATAGCCAAGCTAGAACAAGGCGCTATGACCCCAACCCCTCGCCATTTTTATATTGAAGATATTTTAGCGCCATTGCAAAGTGAATACGCTATTTTATCAAGTGATAAAGGCCTTAAGCTTAGTGTGCGTTCACACCAGCAAATTGTGCACAGCGATATAACCTATTTACGCCGAATTATTCAAAACTTGGTCTCTAATGCAGTTAAATACACCGATAATGGCCGTGTATTAATTGCCTGTAGGAACCGAAAGCATAATTTACGAATAGAAGTATGGGATACAGGCCCTGGTATTAGCGAAGTAGAGCAAGCTAAAATATTTAATGACTTTTACCGTGTTGAGTCGGGCGATAACAAAGGCGTAGGCTTAGGCTTAGGTGTTGTAAAACGTATGGCTGACTTATTAAGTTTGCCGCTTGATGTGCATTCTGAGCCAAATAAAGGTAGCCGTTTTAGCATTGAGGTACCTTATGGTGACGAGCAGTTTGTACAACAAAAAAGTACGACAAACAGCCTAATAGAAAACCGTGCAGCAATTAATATTGTTGCCGTAGACGACGATCCTGAAAATCTAGCTGCAATGGCAAGCTTACTTAAAAAGTGGCAAGCTAATTACACGCTATTTGATAATGTAAATAATGTACTGGCGCACGCTAAGCAAAACGGTGCACCCGATGTTATTTTAATGGACTACCAATTAGGCAATGACTGCGATGGCATAACGCTAATTAAAACCCTGCGCGAAATTTGGCAAAGCCAAGTGCCCGCTATTTTAATTACCGCAGTGCGCGACACCGAGCTTAAACAAGAAACCAAAGCCGCTAATATTCATTATTTAAGTAAACCAATTAAACCGGGCAAACTAAAGGCACTGCTTAATCACAGTACATAATAAGCGAGCTAAAAGTGATCAAGTTAAAAGCTATCAAGTAATAGCGTAAAACAAAAAGCCCAGTATCTTCACTGGGCTTTGCTTTATTAAGTGTTTATAAAGTTAAACTGGATTTACTCGGCTTCTAAGCTTTTGGAATAACCAACTTAACCCCACCAACGAAAGTCCTAATCCAATAAACGAAAGCGCTTTAAGTAAGCCCTCCAAGTTAGCCATATCAATTAAAAACACTTTAACAATAACTGCAGCTAGTAAGCCTAAGCCTATTTTTTGTATTAATAACTGGTTTTTTAAATGACCAAAAATAACAGTACCCGCCCCCATTACTAACCAAATAACAGAGTAGCTATAAAGCTCTGCATTACTTGCGCCTTTTGATAAGTAAATATAAGGCCCTTGCCAGTATTGGCGAATAAAGCTGTTTATTGCCAATAATATAAACCCACCCGCAACGGCCAATATAAATGGCGTAGCTTTAGCGTTTATTGGTTTTACAAGCTTGGCCAGCCAAAGCGTTAATCCTGCAGGTACTAACCACAATAGTAATAACCAGTTAAATATTGGCAGCTCACCTATGTAAAGTGATTCAAATAATGGGTTGTCGTCAAGCAGTGTTTTAATAGCAAAAAGCCCTGCTAACCCTACAAGTGCAAAGCCCGCAACTTGGTATAACTTAGCTAAAGTACCGGCAAGTTTTGCTCTGTGTAAATACACACACCCTAATGCCAGCCAGTTACAGGTAAGGAGTATTTGTTCGTAAAAGTTAAGTGAATCAAATTGCGGATAATGCCCTACTAACTGATAACTTGTTTCGGTGGTAATAAAAAGTGCTAAACAATGAAGCGCTGCACCTTCGAGCCATATTTTCAGTTTTGATGAGTCAAAGCACTTAGCTGCGGCAAAAAATAACGCAATACATAACGGATAAACCACAATGCTCCAATGCAAACCAAATACCGTGAGTGCATCGTAACTTGGCGTCCAAGGTGAAAGCGTAAGGCGCAGTAATAACGCAGCAACCAAGGCTTTTATAGGCCAATGTGGCATAGGCACGCTATAGCGTTTAATAAGTACGCTTATAAGTAATACTTGTACAGCAAGAGCAATGGTTAGGCCGCTGTCACTTAGTAGCATGGTAATTGCTAACGTAATATTGGCATTAGCGCCTACCCAATAAGTAAAACGCTGAAATAGCGTTGTATTATGTTGCGCGAGCTTTATTAAAATAGCGGCGACTACAAACAATACAACGGCCCAAAGTGGATATGCAGTACTTAACGCGGAATTAGGAATAAGCGTATATAAAGTCGCTATCATTACAAATACACTAAATGCCCCCGTAATATGAAACGCTAAACGCTTAATCTGTTTTTTACCGTAATAAAGCCCAAAAGCGGTAAGTAACAATCCGAGAAATAAACCCAAACCATACTCATTTTTGAATATAAAGAGTGCGTCATCAAATAGGTTTGGCGAAAGATGCGTGCGCTGAGCGCCTATCACTAATAGCGTTGAAATAACTAACGCTACACCCTGCCAAATATCCCAACGGCTATTTTTAAGGACTAAAAACAACACCAATACAATACTCAACACGCCGATTGTTTGCCACTGCATATCAAAGTGACTTATTAGCATGGTAAATATTAAGGGCGCCATAAAGGCGAGTAATAATGCATGATCTGGAAGCACTCTAATTAAGCGTTTTAAACTGTGCGGGCGATGTTCAATAACATTCAGTTTTAGACCTAAGCGCGGTATAGCAATTAACCCAATAATACTAAGTAAAGCAAATGCCCCCATTAACCAAACGGTATTAATTTTAAGTAATGTAAAACCAACTAAATACCAACCAATGTGCCCTGCCCATAATAAATACCACAACCAAGCTCGCTGTACTTTATGTGCAACTAACGCGGCCGACAAACTTACAAAGCCAACATACATAAATAATGCAAACAAGTTACCACTGCCAGTGCTAACCCATATTGGTACACTATAAGCGCCAATAATACCTAATACCGCTAATAATGGGCCTAACCTAAGCGCCATAGCACTTGCGCTAATTGCAATAACTGCCAGTGTAAAAAATGCCACGGTAGGGCTAAGCATATCGTAGCTACTGTAGGCTAAAAGCGTTAAAGCAAAACAGGTAATAAACCCGCCGCTTGCAAGCGCTGCGGGTATGTAATTATTAAAGCCTTCAAATATAATACGTTTATGGTGTAAATAAGCCGCAGCTGCAATTAAGCCAAGCCCAAATAAGCCGCCTAAGCTCAGCCTCATTACAGGCGATAATAATCCCGCTTCTAGGCTGTATTTAGCTAAAAATATGCCACCAAACGCAAGCGCTATTGCGCCTATCCAGGTCATCCAGTTTTGCTCAAACCCTGCGCGTAATTTATTAAATAGTAATTCTATGGCTGATGCTTCAGCTGGTTTGGCTTTTTTAGGAGGCGCTGATGGCTGATTTATTACAGGTGGCGACACGCTTTGGGACGTTAAGTTTGGCTGTGTTTTATGAGCAATTGGCTCAGACCTTGAAAGCGCTGCCTGAGCAGTAGATGCTTCGCTTTGAGGTTCACTTTGCGATATCGGTTTATGTGTTTGTAAGTGTGTTACTTTGGCCCTTAAAACAGCCACTTCTTGTTTTAATCCATTTAACTGCACTAGCGCTATTAAACCGCAGATAGCACCGGCAACTACAACCAGTATTACTATGACGGCTAACCCAACTAAATCATCCATGGCACACTCTTATTAATTATTATGCCCTGAGTGTACCTAATTATTAATGAGTAGGTAAATTTTGTTCAATAAAAAAGCCTAAGTACTTAAAGTGCTTAGGCTTTATGCTACTTAATATGTTTAGATTTATTCAACACTATCGGTAATAGTGCGCTCTAGGGTCATTTTATAACCTGAGCTTGTTGTTTCATCATGCTCTAAAATCAATATGTAGTTACCCTCTTGTGTAAAGTCCATATCGCTTTGCTGAATAAGCACAATTTGCTGGCCATTATCTTCATAAACAACATAAACCGTGTAAATTTCGTTATCTACAACCTGTTCTTCTTGGTCATACTTATCTAGGCCATCGACTACGTTACTGGTGTCGTCTACCGTTTCGCCGTTAAGTGTAAAGTACACATCAACATCTGAAACCGACTGCCCTGCGTAGCTTTCAATTAGGTTTACAACCGATACCGTATGGCTGTAACTACTTGGTGTTAGGTTTTCTTCAACGCTCATCATACGTAAACCGTTATCAACGTCGTTATAAAAAATACCCACCGCACTTTGCTCACGCTCTAGCGTCATTAAAAAGTTATCAGCTAGTTTTGTACCTTCTTCGTCGTACATCGCTACGCTGTAACTATTGGGCGAAAGTTCAACATAATCGGTATAAGAGTCACTAGCGACTGTATTTGTTGTGTTTACAGTTGTACCGCGTGTAGCAGAAAAGCTCACTGGTGAGTAGTCATCGACCGTATTTATAAAGCGTAATTGCCCCAGTGCAGATTGATGTTTAAGCTCAGTAACGTAGTTATTATCGGTTACTACATCAAGCGTAATACCGCCTTCTTCTGTAGCATAACTTGGGCGGATCATTGCTACATAACTTGCTTCATCGTATAAATAAACAGATGACGACTCGTACACAACATCACTGCTGCCCGCTTCTGTTATGTAAATAGTGTAATAGCCTTCATCAATGCTTTGCAGATCTAACTCACTTAAATATTGAGCCGATGAAAAAAGTGTCGCGCTTTCAAATACGCCATCATCAGTTGCTAAATAAATATCGTAGTTAGTGTCCTCCCCTGCAATATTGTAAAACCCTAAGTTAAACTCACCCGTATCGCTTGTAATAGGTACGCTAAGCTCTGTAAATGTAGGCTCATCAAAGTTGCCGCTCATTACTACTAACTGTGTTTTGTCACCTTTAATAGAAATTTCTTGGTCGCTAATTGTTATATAGCTGTCGTTAGCATCTAGGTATTCAAAACTTACATCATAAGTGCCTGTGCTGTAGTTATGGCGAGTAGTTACATCGGCAAAATCAGCGCCTGAACGTTCTGTTTCTTCAACAAACAAACGTGTGTATGGGCTATTGTAAGAGCCGTTATACAATTGGATGTAACCTGTAGAGCTTGAGCTATCATCAGAGCCGCAGCCCGACAAAATAGTAATTAGACTTAAGGGTAATGCAGCTTTTAAAAGGGAGTTGGTCATTAAGGTTATTCCTTATTATTAATATCCCCATTATGACCCAAACATTCTATTTTAATTTCATGATTTACAAAGCATTACCCTCACTGACATTTCCTTACGAAAACGTTAAAAAGTGTAGTAAATGTGCAAACAATAAGGACGTGTTTTTATATAATTAAAAACGCTTACGGGGCAATTTCAAAACGATCTCGGCCACTCTTCTTAGCTAAATATAAAGCTTGATCAGCGCGCTTCATCACTTTATCTAAAGGCTCATTAGGCGTTTGCATTGCAACACCTATACTTACTGTTAAGTGGCGAGAATTTTGAACATTTATGGTGTGCGCAAGGTCAATTAATTGCTGCGAAAAATCACATGCTTGCGTCATATTATTTGTAGGCAAGTAGCCACCAAATTCTTCACCACCGAGGCGAGCAAATTTGTTTTGGTGCGTAAAAGCATTGTCGTATTTAGTTGCTAGTTCTTTAAGCACTACATCACCAACATCATGACCAAATTCATCATTAATTGCTTTAAAGTGGTCTATATCTACAATTAAAATAACGTAAGGTGAGTGCTGAGCATCTTTAGCGTGCTGATAAAAATAACGTCTGTTATGTACCTTGGTTAAATCATCAATAATTAGCTCACGCGCTAATCGATTATTAATACTTTGTATAAAGCGCATCGTTTTAAATAAACCATAGGAAGTTAAAAGCATGCCGCTGGTTCTGCATAAATCTTCAAAATAAATACTTACCCAGTAAGGCTGTATCACTATCTCATCGATTAAATCAGCTGTATTACCCATGGACCAGAGCATTAATCCGAGAGTCGAAAATGTATATGCAAGCTTTGAAAGTTTGGAGCACTGAACCATCCAAAATAAAAAAATAAGAACAATTAAATTAATAAAATCAGTTGTAAAACCGTAAACATTATTTTGAACTTGTAAGGGAGGAAAGTTAGTTAGGGAGTAGGCTGAAAAAATAACAATATAAGCTAATAAAAATAGGCTTACAGTTTTATTTTTCCAGCTCATTTTAAAAAAATTAGAAAGCCTGATAGTGAGTTTTACAGTTTCAATCATATTAACCCTAAGCTTTTCGATACTATATTAAAAAACTATAGCACATTACCAAAAAGGCTTATTAGAATAAGGTGGTTAATAACCTTTAATAATGAGCTTAAATCACCAAGCTTAATCCCCAAACTCCTAACACAAGTAACGTTATTAAAACCATTGCCTTAGTTTTGTGTTTACTAATGATTCGCTCAGCTTCATTACCTGCATAATAAACAATAATAGCCAAACCAAAGTAACGAATAGAACGCGCAATACCTGAGGCCAATAAAAATAGCCAAATAGAGTACTTAGTCGCGCCTGCAGCAAGCATCGCTATTTGAAACGGAATAGGCACTATGCCTAGTGTTATTACAAACCAAAAACCTTGATCTTGCATTTGCTGTTTAACGTTTTCAAATTGCTCAGGGCTCGAAAACGTATTAATAATCCAATCGCCAACCGCATCAAATAAATAATAACCCAACGCATAACCAAACAATGCGCCCACTATGCAGCCCAAGGTCGCCATTAATGCTATAAGCCATAGCTTTTCTCGACGAGCCTGCATTAGCGGTACTAATACAGCCTCGAGTGGAATAGGAACTATGGTTGACTCTAAAAATGACGCCACTGTAATACCGCTAAGCATATGCTTAGAGTCAATAAAATTACGCGTTTTTTCTTTTAGTTTTTTTTGAATGGCCATAGTAAATCCTTTTCACTTATCAGTAAGAACAAGAGTATTCAATAAGCCAATAATTACACATTTAGGTTAATACACGCTGAAAACAGCGTACTAAATTTATCAGGTCCTACTGCATTAACAAATTAGTAATATCCATAAGAATATTTTATTATGTGCCCATGCAGTTAGATTCCCTATCACAGTAGTTATTAATTTATGCAAAGTGCGCGTTTTATTCCCTTTAGAAAGCAAGATATTGTTGATATGTGTAACGAAGAGCTTAAAAGCAGTACACAAAAAACATCGTTTAAACAATTTTGCGATTTACTAGCAAGCCTTATTCATTACGATTACCACTCAACACTTGAGTCACTTAAAAACAACTACGCCCCTTTTGATCCCAACAGTGACACGCGATCGTTAGCGCCAGTATCGGCGGATCAAAAAGCGCAGTGCCAACATGAGTTTGCTAAAGATTTTGCTAAGATGCTTAATGCCGCTAATTTTGAAGTGATAACCAATGAAGACTTACAAGATGCATTAAATGAAGAGTCATTATTTAAGGTGCGCCTTGAAGTTGAATTTGACGACTTTGAAGAAGTGGTATTTTATCGCCGTGGCGAGTCGCAACTCACTGAAACTATTACCAGCTTTTGGGGCTTGCGTAAAAAGCCGCTGCACTTTACTAATTACGACCGTGTTGCCGTGTTTATTCGCTTTAAAGATAGCGCTTATTTTGAAGCTAAAAATAAAACGCCAATGGGATTTGAGCCAAGCTCAACCATAGTAAAGCTGTTTCAAAATGTGCCAAAGGCCGATCTCGAAATGCTATTTCCTAATAGCGAAGTACGCATGCGCCCTATTGATAAAGCAATTATTGGCTCATCGGCTTTAGTTGGCGGTGCAGTGGTACTTATAACTAAACTTGGCGCATCAATCGTATTATTGCTTGCTCTGTTTGCTTTTTGGGGTGGTTTTAGAAGTGAAGCTGTAGAAATGACCCAACAACATTTTATTACCTTTGCTATTGGCATGGGAGTATTTGGCAGCTTTATTTTTAAAGAATGGAGTAAGTTTAAAAACCGTAAAATTAAATTTATGAAAGCGCTTAGCGATAACCTCTACTTTAAAAACCTTGATAATAACGCGGGTGTTTTTCACACGCTTATTGACGCTGCCGAAGAAGAAGACATAAAAGAAGCCCTGCTTGCGTATACCTTTTTACTCAAATCAGAAAGCGGCTTAACCGCACAAACGCTTGATGAACAAATAGAGCATTGGTTTAAAAGTAAATACCAGTGCGATCTTGATTTTGAAATTAGCGACGCACTTGAAAAGCTGGTGCGTATGCGTTTGGTAACGTGCACTAGTGATGTGTATAGCGCAATAAATTTAGATCACGCAAAAACGATATTAGATGAGCGTTGGGATAATCTTTTTCAATATAATTAATGTAGTATTTTTGCTAAATAATACCCAAATAAAAAAGCAGCTGTAAGTACAGCTGCTTTTTTTATTACATTATTAATAGCTAGTATTTAAGCTAATTCAGCTTCTGCTTTTTTAGTAAATTTAGAATGTACTAACTTATAAAGCGCAGGCAATATTAACAGTGTCAGTAAAGTTGATGAAATAATCCCGCCAACCACTACTGTCGCGAGAGGTTTTTGCATTTCAGAACCCGTTCCCGAATTAAGCGCCATAGGTATAAAGCCTAAACTTGCCACCAGCGCAGTCATCAGTACTGGGCGCAGGCGCTGTAATGCACCGCTGTGAATTGCATCAAACAAGCTTAAACCATCGCTTCGTAATTGCTTAATAAACGACAGCATAACCACGCCGTTTAATACCGCGACACCGCTTAGGGCAATAAAGCCGACACCTGCTGATATTGAAAGCGGCATATCGCGCAGCAATAACGCAAGCACACCACCCGTTAATGCCAGTGGCACACCACTAAATATAATCAATGAATCACGAAGCGATCCAAAGGCGCTGTACAGTAAGCCAAATATAAGCAGTAAAGTGACCGGTACAACCAACGACAATCGCTTACTTGCCGATTGTAGCTGCTCAAACGTGCCGCCGTATTCAAGCCAATAGCCACTTGGTAAATTAAGTGATTCATTCATGCTCGCTTGCGCATCACTTACAAAGCTTGCTAAATCGCGCCCCTCTACATTGGCAGTTACCACGACGTTGCGCTTACCACTTTCGCGGTTTATTTGATTAGGCCCTTTTTCAATGCTAATTGTTGCCACTTCGCCAAGCGGTACAAACGCAAGTTCTGGGTTACTATCTTTAGGTAAAGCAACTGGCAAACGAGCAAGTGCTGATACATCGCTAGACCAACGTTTATCAAGGCGCACTAATAACGAAAAGCGTTTATCGCCCTCGTAAATTAGCCCGGTTTGCACGCCGCCAACAGCGGCGGCAAGTGTTTGTTGAATGTCGTTTACGCTTAAACCCAATAACGCCATATGGTCGCGCATTGGTGTTACCGAAAGTGTTGGCAATCCTTCCATTTGCTCCAAACGTACATCGGTAGCACCTGCAATATTACGCATTAGCCCTGTGGCTTTTTCGCCAAACTCTTTAAGTACGCTTAAGTCGTCACCATAAATACGCAGTGCCACATCGGCGCGCACGCCAGCAATTAACTCATTAAAGCGCATTTCTATTGGTTGTGTAAATTCGTAATTATTACCAGGGACATCGTTAACACGGGTACGAATTTGCTGAACCAATTCTGCTTTAGTAAGTGCTGGATTAGGCCACTCATCTTGCGGTTTGAGTATTAAAAAAGTATCGGCAACATTGGGCGGCATAGGATCGCTTGCTACATCGGCAGTACCAATTTTTGAAAATACGTTAGCAACCTCAGGCTGATCTAATATGGCTTGCTCAAGCTCTTTTTGCATTTGCACAGATTGCTCAATACCGGTGCCAGTAATGCGCAGCGCATGCATAGCAATATCACCCTCATCAAGTTTCGGTAAAAATTCTGCGCCCATGTTTTTAACTTTAAAACCAAGCACTAATACTAATGCAGTGGCAATACCCACCATCAGCCACGGTAATTTAAGCGATATACCAAGTAATGGCTTATACACTTTTTTAACGCCGCGCATGACTGCGTTTTCGGTTTCATCAACCTTACCGCGAACAAACACTGCAATAGCAGCCGGTACAAAGGTAACGCCAAATATAAGCGCGCCAATTAACGCCGCAACTACAGTAAATGCCATTGGCTGAAACATTTTGCCTTCAACGCCGCTTAGTGCAAATAAAGGTAAGTAAACCAGCATAATAATAACAATGCCAAATACAGCCGGTGTAAATACTTCTTTGGTGGCTGCGGTCACTACATTTAAACGCTCGTTTAAGGTAAGTAGCCTGCCATGTTTATGCTGAGCTACACCGAGTTGGCGCAGGCAGTTTTCAACTACAATTACAGCACCATCAACAATTAAACCAAAGTCGATTGCGCCTAGGCTCATTAGGTTACCCGATACGCGATTACCCACCATACCTGTAACGGCAAACAACATACTCAACGGAATAACCATTGCCGTAATAAGCGCGCCCGTTACATTACCCAGCAGTAATAGCAAAATCACTATCACTAAAACGGCACCCTCAAATAAGTTGGTTTGCACGGTTGCTATGGTTTTATCAACAAGAGTTGTACGGTCGTAAACCGCTTCAACAATAACGCCAGCGGGTAAGCTTTTTTGCACATCAACTAACTTATCAGCCATAGCTTTTGCCACTACGCGGCTGTTTTCGCCAATTAGCATCATGGCGGTGCCGAGCACGGTTTCTTCGCCGTTATAAGTGGCCGCGCCGGTTCTAAGCTCTTTGCCTAAAAACACGTTAGCCACATCTTTAATGCGTACAGGTGCATCGTCGCGCTTAGCTATAACGGTATTGGCTATGTCATCAATGGTTTTAAGCTGCCCAGGCGAGCGTACTAAATATTGCCCGTCAAAGCGTTCAATATAGCCTGCGCCTCGGTTACTGTTATTAACCTCAAGTGCACTAATTACATCGCTAATAGTAAGCTTATAGGCAATGAGTTTTTCGGGCACTGGCGCTACTTGGTATTGACGCTCAAAACCACCTTGGCTGTTTATTTCGGTTACGCCTTTTACTTTTAAAAGCTGCGGACGAATAACCCAATCTTGCAAAGTACGTAAGTCTTCGGCGTTGTAGGCAGTGCCATCTTCTTTTAACGCATTAGGCGCGGCGTGCACACTATAAGTAAATATTTCGCCTAAACCACTGGCAATAGGACCCAAGTTTGGCTCTACGTTATTAGGTAAGTCGGATCGAATACTTTGAATACGCTCACCAATTTGCTGACGCGCCCAATAAATATCGGTGCCTTCATTAAAAATAACCGTTACTTGCGAAAGCCCATAACGCGAAAGCGAGCGGGTGTAATCAAGCTTAGGTATGCCCGCCATGGCGGTTTCTACTAAGTAGGTAATGCGTTGCTCTACCTCTAATGGCGTAAAGCCCTGCGCTTTGGTATTAATTTGCACTTGTACGTTGGTTATATCGGGTACTGCGTCTACCGCTAAATTTTGAATGTTGTATACACCAAATCCAGCAAATAAAAATGTAAGCGCAAGCACCAGCATGCGGCGTTTAACCGCAAAAGAAACTATCCAATTAATCATGGTGCCTCCTAGTGAGCGTGGCTTGCGCCGCTTTTTAAAATATCAGCTTTAATTACATAACTGTTTTGCGTTACGTACTCACTATTTGGCGAAAGCCCCTCAAGTACCTCTACCCACTCGCTGTTTTTAGCACCAAGCTTTACAGGGCGTACTTCAAATACATTGCCGCTTTTAATAAACACACTAGGTTTGCCGTTAAATTCCTGCACAGCTGTAGCCTTTACTCGCACTGCAGCATCTACTTTTGCAGTACTAATGTCGCTATTAACATGCATACCAGGACGCCAATGACCATCAGGGTTTTTAAGCTCGATTCGCGCACGCGCAATATGCCCGCCGCTCATCATAGGGGCTATGTAAAACACCTCACCTTGCGCGTTTAAATGATGATGTAAGTCGTACACTTTTGCGCTTTGCCCTATGGCTAGCTTTTCAATGTTTTCAGGAAAAGCCGATAACTCAACCCATACTTTATCAAGGTTAACTACCTGCATCAGTGCACTGGTACTTGCAAGCTCGCCACGCTTTAAGTATTGCTCGGTTACAACACCGCTAATTGGACTTTTAATGGGGTAATTTTGCAGTGTTTCACGGTTGGTTACGCTGGCAAGTACCTCGCCTTTTTTAACGTTTTGACCAATGCTTACAAAAATATCGCTGATCAATCCCGTATACGGCGCCATTACTTCTACCGTGCCGTGCTGCGTTGGTGCAATAACGCCAAAAAGCGTATCGGTAATATCCACTTCACCACTTTGCGCTATCTCGGTTTTAATGCCTGCGCGCTCAATAGCTCGCTCTGTTAGCGTAGTTTGCCCTTCGTGTTGGTCGTATTCATAGCTAATGCTCTCACCTTTATAATTAGCAGTAACGGCAAGTGCAAACGAATGTGGTTCGTTAATTGATTGCGTGCTAACAAGATAGTCGCCCTCAGCTGTAAACTGTATATTTTGCGGCGCTTCAACTAAGCGCTTTAAACTCATTGTTATGTTTAAGTCGTTTATATTAATCGGCTGATTTTGTTTATAGCCGTATACACGTAGCTCAACATTACCTGCAAATTCTTGCAATTTAAGCTCAAGGGTTAATTTAGGGTCAGTTAATAAAAAGCCGCCGTGTGGACCTTGCTTTTGCTCGTGTTGTTCTGTTTTTTTATGACCTGACTCGCCATGCTCAGCAGAGGCAAATACATCTGTGCTTACAAAGCTGCTGGCAAACGAAAGTGATACTAGTAATGCGATTATATTTTTATTCATGATTGATGAGTCTCAATTAAAGATTGGCCTGTTAAACGCTCAAGAGTAAGTAGCACTTGGTACAGCTCTGCGTGAGTTGTAATAAGTGTGCGTTTAGAATCAAAAAGTGCTTGTTGAGCATCAAGCAATTGCAACACCGATATTTGTCCGCGTTGATAACTTTTTAAGCTTTGCTCAATCAATGTTTGTGCCTGAGGAATAATTTGATCAGATAACAGCTTTGCCTGATTAGCTCGACCTTGATAATAAGCGTACAAAGTACGTACTTGCTGGCGTAACTGGATGCGCAATTGCCCTTGCTGCTCATTTAAAAGCATGAGCTGACTATTTGCAGATGCAATATTTCCGCTATTTGAATTACTTAATTGCAGTGGCATAGAAAACGAAAACACTAATGAGCTGGAGTCACTTTGTTGGTTATAGCGCACGCCTCCCCCTACATTAATATCGCTTTGTCCGTTTGCTTTTTGCAGTGTTAAGTTAGCTGTTTGCTGTAAATATTGCTGCTGTAATAATGCAAATTCAGGGGCTTGGTTAACCGCATCTAAAAGTGCTTGCGCTGATTTAAGCGCAATAATTACATTAATATTGCCAGCAAAAGTATCGTAGGGTTGCTCCTCACTCCACAGCTCGTTAAGCGATAAACTTGCTCGCTCAAATTCACTATTAAGCATGGCTTTATCAAGCTCTACTTGGCTAAGTGCATAACGCATGCGCGTTACATCAGCTTGCGACGCAGCACCCGCATTGGCTCTTTGCTCAATCGCTTTAAGCGCTTGGATAACGACCTGTTTACGCTCGTTGTTTAAACTTAATAATGTTTGAAATTTAAGCCCTTGATAGTATCGCTCAGCAGTGGTTGCCAATAACGCTAAACGGGTATTTTGATACTGTATTGCTTGGGCTTTAATATTGGCGGTTGCGTAATTAATACGGTGTTGCCGCTTATCGCCCAGCTCTATTAGTTGGCTAAGCCCGAGCGTTATTTCAGCGCCTTGAATGCCACGCGCCTTGTTAGTACCCAGTAAGTTTTCGGCTTCAACATTCAATACAGGATTAGGCGAAAGTGCAGCTTGAGATTTAAGCGCACTCAATATTTTTTGATGATAAGGGTAGCGTTTTAATACCAGATTTTGTTGTTCGGTATTACTCAGTGCCTGCTTAAGGGTTAATGTTTTAACATTCGCCAAAGTACTAAAAGCAGGTAGCGCGCACATTAGCGCCACCAACATAATTGGTTTTTTATTCATATAGCGTGTCCGTTTTTTAACAAACAGAGTTAACTTAATCACTACGCCTATTTTAAAAATAAGCGCGATCAAGCAACCTAAATATGTAAATAACTAGCCTAATAGCGCACAAGCGCAGGCAGTTTTTTACAAAGTATTTAAAATTAAAAACTAACTAAGTGAATTGGGTGGCGGTACATCTGGCGGGTAATTTAACCCGTTATAGCAAGCAGGCGAAGTTGCTTTACTTTGCTCTGGGCTTATTGAGTGGCTAGAAGTGCTGTTGTAGCCACAATGGCAATGTTGGTGGGCATGAATCTCGGTAGTTGATGTTTTATCGCTTTGGTTATCATCGGCCGTGGAGTCGCCTTGCGATA
Source organism: Pseudoalteromonas sp. S8-8 (assembly GCF_000497875.1). Classification (NCBI taxonomy): domain Bacteria; kingdom Pseudomonadati; phylum Pseudomonadota; class Gammaproteobacteria; order Alteromonadales; family Pseudoalteromonadaceae; genus Pseudoalteromonas; species Pseudoalteromonas sp. S8-8. The sequence goes on along the minus strand of NZ_AUTR01000018.1, from coordinate 23,258 downwards.
ACGAACTGGTTACGTGATCAACGTCTTCTTGCAAATGATACGCAGCGCCATCACAGCTAATAAAGCTATGTACAAGCACTAATAATATCACTATTAAAAAACGGTTTGAGCGCATTACCTACCTAAAACTCTAAAATGCAATTTAAGAAATCGCACAATACCTTAAATTTATTCAAATGTAGAGAGCCGCTAACGTTATTTTCTAAATTCGCTTGGCGACACACCTACCGACTTCTTAAAACGTTTGGAAAAATTAAAAATATTAGAGTACCCCACATAACTTGCCACATGCGAAATTGGCCAAGCCGTGTTTAACAATAAGTTTTTAGCCCGTTCAATGCGTAAATAAATAAGTTGTTGTATTGGGCTTTTACCAAATTGCGCTTGGCATAAACGATGCAAATGCGGCGATGAGTAATGCACATGTTCGCACATTACCTCTATTGTCCAATCAAACTGCAAGCGCTTGTCTACCTCTTCAAACAGACTAATTAAACGGTTATGCGCCGCACCCTGTGAGTTATTTTGCAGCGTAGCATTTAAGTAATGACTTAAAATAGGCGTTACGCTTTCGCGTAAATTAGCATTAGACTCGCTGTATAAAAGCTCCATAGCAAGGTGTAACGGTTCAAGTTTTTGCTCGGTTAGTACCAGTGCTTGCGCTAAGTTTAAATGCTGCCAACGTTTAGTATTTGCAAGGTTTAACCAAATAACATCCCAATGTTCAGCATCAATTTTCACTTCAAAGCTTTGCTTTGCTGGTAGCACAATAAGTGTATTGGCATTAAGTGTGTACTGCTCATTTTGTGTTGTTAATTTACCCTGCCCTGCAAGCGTATAAAAAAGTGTATGTTCTAGCGGTGCTGAGCGTGCTACGCAATAACGACCCGATAGGTTTGAGCAACCCGCAAGTGCTATTTCAAGGTTTGACATTTGCGCGAGCGTTTGTGAATCAATAAAGCGTTCTATACAACGCGGACCAATATCGAGTATGTCTTTAATGTTATAGCGCATAATTACAATGATAGTTTTGGATAAATAAAGGAGAGCTTTAAGCATAACCCCTGCGATTATTTTTAGCTATATTTAGCGCATTATAATTGCCCGCTTATGCAATAGGATAAACATGACCTCTTTACAGCACATAATTAATCGCCGAGATTGGGAAAACCCAATTTCAGTACAAGTTAATCAAGTAAAAGCGCACAGCCCACTCAATGGATTTAAAAGCGTTGACCATGCCCGTACTAACACGCAATCGCAAAAACAAAGTTTAAACGGTCAGTGGGACTTTAAATTATTTGATAAACCCGAAGCGGTTGATGAATCGTTGCTAAGTGAAACACTAAACAGCAACTGGCAAAGTATTACAGTGCCTTCTAACTGGCAATTACACGGCTTTGATAAACCTATTTACTGTAATGTTAAGTACCCATTTGCAGTTAACCCGCCTTTTGTACCAAGCGACAACCCTACAGGCTGTTACCGCACTGAATTTAATATAAGCGAAAGTCAGCTAACTCAGCGTAATCATATTATTTTTGAAGGCGTTAACTCGGCGTTTCACCTGTGGTGTAACGGACAGTGGGTGGGTTATTCACAAGATAGCCGTTTACCGAGCGAGTTTGATTTAAGCGAACTGTTAGTTGCAGGCACTAACCGTATTGCCGTTATGGTTATTCGTTGGAGCGATGGCAGTTATTTAGAAGATCAGGACATGTGGTGGCTAAGCGGTATTTTTCGCGATGTTAGCTTACTTACAAAACCACAAAACCAAATACGTGATGTGTTTATAACCCCCGATTTAGACGCTTGCTATCGCGATGCAGCACTACATATAAAAACGGCGATTAATGCGCCGAATAACTACCAAGTAGCAATGCAAATTTTTGATGATAAAACACCACTATGTGAGCCACAAATTCAAAGTACTAACAATAAACGTGTTGATGAAAAAGGTGGCTGGAGCGATGTAGTATTTCAAACAATTGATATACAAAGCCCTAAAAAATGGACCGCCGAAACCCCGTACTTATATCGCTGCGTTGTGAGTCTGCTTGATGAACAAGGCAATACCGTCGACGTTGAAGCTTATAACATTGGCTTTAGAAAAGTAGAAATGCTTAACGGGCAGCTTTGCTTAAACGGCAAACCGCTACTTATTCGCGGTGTTAACCGCCACGAACACCACCCAGAAAACGGCCATACAGTTACTACCGCCGATATGATTGAAGATATTAAGCTGATGAAGCAAAATAACTTTAATGCCGTACGTACTGCTCACTACCCTAACCACCCTCGTTTTTACGAACTGTGTGACGAGCTAGGTTTATACGTAGTTGATGAAGCAAATATAGAAACCCATGGCATGTTTCCTATGGGGCGTTTAGCTAGCGATCCGCAGTGGGCTGGTGCATTTATGTCGCGTTATACGCAAATGGTTGAGCGCGATAAAAACCACGCCTCAATTATTATTTGGTCACTAGGAAACGAATGCGGACACGGCGCAAATCATGATGCCATGTACGGCTGGTCAAAAAGCTTTGACCCCTCTCGCCCAGTGCAATACGAAGGCGGAGGCGCAAACACAACGGCTACCGACATTATTTGCCCAATGTACGCCCGTGTAGATACCGATATTAAAGACGATGCGGTACCTAAATACTCTATTAAAAAATGGTTGAGCCTACCAGGTGAAACTCGCCCGCTTATTTTATGTGAATACGCCCATGCAATGGGTAACAGCCTAGGTAGCTTTGACGATTACTGGCAAGCATTTAGAGAATATCCACGCCTGCAAGGCGGCTTTATTTGGGATTGGGTAGATCAAGGTTTATCTAAAACAGACGAAAACGGCAAGCATTATTGGGCTTACGGCGGCGACTTTGGTGATGAACTAAATGACCGTCAATTTTGTATAAACGGGCTATTGTTCCCAGACCGCACGCCGCACCCTAGCCTGTTTGAGGCTAAATACAGCCAGCAACATTTACAATTTACATTGCGTGAGCAAAATCAAAACCAATACACCATTGATATATTAAGCGATTACGTATTTAGACACACAGATAACGAAAAACTGGTTTGGCAATTAATGCAAAATGGCATCTGTGTTGAGCAAGGCGAGCATGTACTTAATATTGCCCCGCAAAGTACGCACACGTTAACGATTAAAACTAAAACAGCGTTTGAGCAAGGTGCACAATATTACCTTAATTTAGATGTAGCACTAATTAACGACTCACACTTTGCAAACGCTCAACATATTATGGATACCGAACAATTTAAGCTTATAAATAGTAATAATTTAAGCAGTAAGTCATTTGCATCATCATCTGAGCAAAACGCTATAAGTGTTAATGAAACCGACTCTCAACTAAGTATTGAAAACGATAAATTTAAACTTATTTTTAGCAAGCAATCAGGGCTTATAGAGCAGTGGTTACAAAACGATACTCAGGTTATTAGTAGCCCACTGGTTGATAACTTTTATCGTGCCCCACTTGATAACGACATTGGTGTAAGCGAAGTAGACAACCTAGACCCCAATGCATGGGAGGCTCGTTGGTTGCGTGCAGGTATAGGGCAATGGCAGCGCACATGCAGCTCGATTCACGCAGTGCAATCAAGTGTTGATGTACGTATTACTTGTGTATTTAATTACGAGTTTAATGGCGTGCTACAGGCTCAAACACAGTGGCTATATACACTAAATAATACCGGCAATATTAGCTTAAATATTGACGTGCACTTAAACGATACTCTGCCGCCAATGCCGCGTATAGGGCTAAGCACAACGCTTAACAAGCAAAGCGATACAAAAGTAAACTGGCTAGGTTTAGGGCCTTTTGAAAACTACCCAGATCGCAAAGCCGCAGCACGTTTAGGTTATTACAGCTTGAGCTTAAATGAGCTACATACACCGTATATATTTCCAACTGATAATGGCCTGCGTAGCGATTGCCAATTGCTGAGTATTAATAACTTAACTGTAACTGGCGCGTTTTTGTTTGCAGCCAGCGAGTATTCGCAAAGTACGCTAACGCAAGCAAAGCACACTAACGAACTAATTGCTGATGATTGCGTACATGTACACATTGATCATCAACATATGGGCGTAGGTGGCGATGATTCATGGAGCCCAAGTACTCATAAAGAGTATTTACTTGAGCAAAAGCAGTACAGTTATTCTTTAACTTTTTCAGCTAAATAATTTAGTAGTTAACCTACAAAAACAGCGGCCAAATTGGCCGCTATTCTTCAATTAATAAACTCTATTTTTTAGCTAGCTTTTTAACTAATACGTTATCAAGCGAAAAGCTTCCCGCTCCTTGAATTGCTAAAACTACAGTTACTACAAGTAACGTTAATGCGTATTCATAGCCATTGTTTGCCATAAATAAGCCATTACTAATATGTACGCTAAAAATAGCAATCATCATAGTAAAGCCGGCAACTACAGCTGCTGGGCGAGTTAACAATCCAATTGCTAATGCAATGCCACCAAAAAACTCAGCGCTACCTGCCATCATTGCTAACCAATAGCCAGGCTCTAAACCAATACTCGCCATCCATTGACCTGTACCTTCAAGCCCGTAACCGCCAAACCAAGCAAATAGTTTTTGTGCACCATGCGCCGCTAAAATAAGGCCAACTGGTACTCGTAAAATTAATGCTGCTACGCCTGCTTTTGAGCTAAGTAATGTGTTTAGTAATTTCATGAGTTTAGTCCTGTTTTAATTTATTTAATCGTTAGATTTTTCCTAACCGTTGAGCACAGTTTACTATCATCATTAAAAACATTAATACAGACTTTATTGGTTAATTAGCAACACAGTATTTATAATAAACCATAAAAAAACCGCCAACCTAAAGGTCGACGGTTTTTTATTAACGCTAAAACTTAGTATATTTAAGTAAGCGCTTAGCTTTGAAAATTAAGCAACTGCTTGCTCTAAAATTTCGCGGCTTTCTTTAAGCGTAATAGCTTGGTTTTCACCAAGTGCCAGCATGCCGTGTGCTTCAAGTTTGCCAATAATATTGTCAATAGCAGCGGCTTTATCATCGCCATGCTCAGTAAGCTGGGTCGCTACGTCAAGGCTGTGGTAAAACGCTTCGATTGCTAAAATTGTTTTCTCAGCTAAATCGTCAGATTGCTCAAGACCAAATACGTTTTTACCCATTTGCTCTAGTTTTGCTTTTTTAACTGCAAATTGGTTGCGTAGTAAAGAAGGCTGAACAATAGCAAGTGAACGAGCATGATCAACGCCGTAAGCGGCTGTAAGCTCGTGGCCAATCATGTGTGTTGCCCAATCTTGCGATACACCAGAACCAATCAAACCATTAAGTGCTTGGTTAGCTGCCCACATAAGGTTTGCACACCATGCGTCGTCTTGGTTTTCAAAGTTATCGCCCAGTGTTTTAAGCGTTCTTAAAAGTGCCTCTGCGTAACCTTCTTGAACCAATGCTGTTTCAGGGAATGTTAGGTACTGCTCACAGGTATGAACCCATGCATCTACTAATCCATTCACAAGTTGGCGCTGTGGTAATGTTTTCATTACATCAGGGTCCATAATCGCAAATTTAGGAAGTACTTCTGGTGATGCAAACGGTAGTTTTTGCTTTGTTGCTTCTTTGCTCACAACTGAGTTTTGGTTAGACTCTGAACCCGTTGCAGGCAATGTTAATATTGCACCAATTGGTAATGCGCTAGTAATAGTGTGCTTACCAGTAGGAATATCCCAACCTTCGCCATCATAAACTGCAGATGCTGCAATGTATTTAACGCCGTCGATTACTGAACCGCCGCCTACACCTAGTACAAAGTCGATGCCTTGTTCTTTACAAATTTTTACTGCTTGGTCTAGTACTTCTATAGTTGGGTTAGCGCCAACACCCGAAAACTCAACCCAGTCAAAGCCTTCAAGTGCTGCTGCAACTTGGTCGTACACGCCGTTCTTTTTAATTGAACCGCCGCCGTACACTACAAGTACTTTTTGATCCTTTGCGATCAAATCAGTTAGTGAGGCAATTTGTTCTTGGCCGAACTGGATAAGTGTTGGGTTTACGTAGCTAAATTTCATTATTTTGCTCCTAGGTGACGGTTAAATACTAAATAGAATGCTTAGTTACTAACTAGGCTAAACTTCAATGAGTGCATATTAGTGGCAAAACAAACATAAAAAAAGCCCAATAACTCGCAAAAGCTTGCCTAAAACTGTCAAGATTGATATTTTACGCAAAATTCGTACGATAGTAGAAGTTTTAATGTCCTCAATAGCCAACATGATGCAAAAATTCGCAGAGCACAATAATTTACTTAACTTTGAAGGCAACATGGAAACCATTATTCCAGGTGTGTATTTTCATCGTGCAAGTAAAAGCTCGCCGCGCCAGCCACTTATATATAACTCAGGTATTATTATTGTTGGACAAGGACATAAGATAATTCATTTTCCTGATCATCAAATAAAATATGGTGAAGGCGACTACCTTGTTTTAGGTGTACCTGTGCCACTTGAATGCGAAGCTTTTACCGATAACAACCTGCCTGTTATGGGGATTGTTATAGATATAAACCCGGTAATGTTACATAAATTAGTAAACCAAATTGGTACACATAAGCCATTCACTACTGGGCAAATGAGTGGCGTTCAATCGGCTAAAATAGATGGCGCAATGGAGCAAGTAACCCACCGTTTACTTAGCGTGCTTAATAACCCCATTGAGGCTGACGTTTTTGGCGAAGATATAGTAAAAGAATTAGTATATCGTGTACTTTGTGGCCCACAAGGACATACTTTAATAGGGCTTGCTATGCATGATGGGCATTATGCGCGTATCGCCCGCACGCTTTCAACTATGCACAGTAGTTATGCCAATCAAATTACAGTTGAGGGGTTGGCTGAAGATGTAAACATGAGCGTATCGTCGTTCCATCGTGCTTTTAGGCAAGTAACGTTTGAGTCACCTTTGCAGTATTTAAAAAAAGTACGCTTAGCTAAGGCTAAAGAGCTTATAACCAGTAGTGGAAGCAAAGCCAACGAAGCCGCATTAAAGGTTGGCTATACCAGCCCATCGCAATTTAGCCGCGAATTTAAACGCCACTTTAATAAAACCCCCAGTGAAATGTTAATTCAACTACATAACTAGGTAATGGTTTTAGAGATGTAAATTAACCGAGAGAGTCAATCTTAAGCACTGCTTTTTTTGGTGTTTAGCAAAGCTTGCTTAGTAAATTGGCGATTAATAAGTTGGCTAAAAATAATAGTAAATAACGTTGAGAAAATGGCAGCTGTTGCGTACACCTGCCAAATCATAAAGTTATGTTTTAACATAAACGCAATCACCGCAAAAAATACACACCCACCTAATGAACCAATAAGACCGCCATTAAGAATTTTAAACGTTGAGGCTTGTTTGTCACTAAAATGGGCAACACTGCCCATTACCGCCAAAATAACCGGAAAGGTAGATATTAACCCGCTCCACGCAGACCCTATATGCTGTGATATAAACGTAACAAGCACGATAAAGCTCGTCACTAATATCATTTTTACCAGAAGCTCCCAGCGAGCATTTAATGGTTTTGCATCAACCGATATATTTAGCTTTGTAGAGATAATAGTTAAACCGAGTAAAATACAAAGTGAAACCACACTCGCCACAATAATATTCACTGGTAAAAATAAAGTAATAACGCTAAATACACACCAAATACTCAACGCTGTAAAAAGCGATTTAAGCATTCCAAACCTTCGTGATACAACCAAGTAACTAAAACAAAATAAGCCTATACCGCTCATACCATAAAGAGAGGCCACCGCTGAGTTAGCTGCAAATAATTTACCTTGCTCTAATGCTATAAAATAAGAAATAGGCCCAGAGGTAATAGGCAAGCCAGGAATTATGCCGCTAACAAAACTACCAAAGCGTTTTTGGGCGAATGTTATTAGTAAAATAAGCAAAGGTGCAATTATGAGTTTAAGCAGCATAAATAACAATAAAGTATGAGAATTGAAATTAAGTCTACGTGTCTATACCTACATTGTAGAGTGAATAAAAATCATGTATGTAGCGTAATTTTTTTTACCTGTAAATATTAACTAATTTATCAAAACACTGATTAATAGTTATAAAAAAACCACTTGTTAAAGTGGTTTTTTAGCTTAACTTAAACAACAGCATTTATACTTTTTTAAATAAAACCTCTGGATTTACCATGGTTTTCATTTCAAGCACATTGCCATTTGGATCTTCAATAAAAAACGTTTCTTGCTCAAACTCATCACCAATAAAACGGCGATATGGTTTATCTAGGTATTCAATACCCGCATCTTCAATACGTGTTTTTAACCCGTTAAATTCATCTTCAGATAAGTGAATCCCAAAGTGAGGTACTGCTACAGCTCCCATATCAACATCATGGCGAACTGTTGGTAGGCGCTCAACACTTTGGTGCAAGGTAAGTTCATTACCCCAAAAATCTATATCTACCCAGCGACCTTCTTCACTGTTACCCGTTTTACAGCCTAGTACGTCACAATAAAACGCTTTAGCCACTTTTAAATCGCCAGCCGGAATAGCCAGATGTAAACAGTTAGACATAAATAACCCTTGGTTAACACTTTAATACATTAAATTATCGCCATTATACATAACTTGTGATTTATAGAACATTAACAGCGGCACTATTAAGCATATTTAATACCTAAATGCAGTTTAAAAAACACGCTTTTAAAGTTTGTAATTACTTATAACATTTATTTGTTAGAGAGTATTAGAAAGCGCAAAAGGATTAGTTTAAAATGCGCCGCTATGATTAAATTCTTACTTTTAAAATTCATCACTTTCTTTTTAGGCTTTGTAGCTTGCTTTGCTATGCACACTACTTTTGCATTACCTTTAGTGATTTCTGCTGCGCTAACGGGGCTTATTGGCTCGTTTATTCCTTTTCCTGCACATTATAAAAACCATCCGTATGCTGCAATTTATGCTGGTAGCTTTGCAGGCATGTGTTCAACTCATTTAATTACCAGTTACTGGGAAATTGCTATTATTTCGCTTATTGGCTCAAGTTTGTATGTGCTTACTATGAATATGTTTACAGGTTTTGGTGGCAAGCTTGGCAGCGTAGCTTTTGCAAGCGTGGCACTTTTTGTATTAGCCAAAGGAATTGTATTATGAGTATTGAATATCCATTACTTGTACTGCTTGGGGCTTTTTTAACATTTTATTTAGCTAAGCATAGTCGCTTTGACGGGGTTAGAGCGTCGTCTTCACTTTCTATTATTGCTTATTTAATTTTTAGCGCTTTAAATTTGAACCCCGATTTATACGCAATTGTATTTTTTGGCGGCACATTCATAGGTATGAGCGCCCCACATCGATTTGGTATTTATACTGTAGCAAGCTCATCTATTTTGTTTTCAATCTTATTTGAATTTCTTGTACCAAAACTTGACGGCTATGGCGGTGCATTGGGTATTAGTGCATTTTTATCTGTATGTATTTGCCATACTTGTATTTTATTAGGTGCCCCAAGAAGTAAAAAACCGCCACCAGTTCAATAAAAAGTGGAAACTAGGCTGATTTTTATCCTGACATTAACTTTAATATATTTAAAAATTAGAGTGTAAAATATTCATGTTTTAACCTGTTCCTTTTTTCTGCAAGTCTGTTAGAATCTTCCGCGAACTTTATTTACCCTAAATAAAGACAATCATATATGGATTTATGAAAATGAAAAAACTAATCGCAGTAGCAGCTCTATCTTTACTTCCTTTCTCAAACGCAATGGCTGACCAAGATATTGGTTGTGGTCTTGGTTCTATGTTATTTGCTGGTCAGCAAGGTAAAGGCGTTAAAATTTTAGGCGCTACAACAAATGGTACATCTGGTAACCAAACTTTTGGTATCACTTTTGGTACTCTTGGTTGTGATGGTACTGGTACAGTAACTTCTTCAGAAAAAATCGCTTTATTCATTGACGGTAACATGGAGCAACTTGCTCGTGATATGTCAAAAGGTGAAGGCGAAACTTTAGCTACTCTAGCTGAAGCTTGGGGTGTTGCAGATCAAGATAAAGCAGCGTTCAATAAGCTTGCTCAAGCACAGTTTTCTTCAGTATTTACTTCTGAAAACGTGACTTCACAAACAGTTTTAGAAAACCTAAACACTGTTCTTGCAAGTAACGCACAACTTGCTTCTTATACTCTTTCTTAATCAGCTAAATTAGCCGGTTTTATACGTATAAATAAAGCCGCTGGAGTATTTCTCTAGCGGCTTTTGTAATTTAGTGATTATGAAAAAAATATTATTTGGTTTACTGCTCGCTCTTTTTAGTACTTACTCAAACGCTCAAAGTATTGAAACAAATACATTAGCAACACACTCTTACTGGCTTAAATTAGGTCACTACCGCTTGGCCACATTAGGTGATTGGAAAAGTGAAGTAGACAGTGCTGAGTTTTTTTTATCTCCTACAGGTAAAACAAGCCCATATGACGAACTTAAAGCCACTATAGCCGCATTTAGTGGTAAAAATACTGACCCAAAAACAACACAATATCGTTGTCAGTTTCCTGCACGTTATAAATGGCTAAAAACAAAAATTGAAAATAACTGGCCCGAACTTAATTGCCCAGAGCTACAGGCGTGGCAAAAAATAATAAACCCTAAAGGGGTTACGTTAGTTTTTCCAACTGCATTTATGAATAGCCCATCATCAATGTTTGGCCACACTTTACTTCGTATTGATGCAAAAGATCAGACTCGCCATAAAGAGTTGCTCGCATTCGCAGTTAATTTTGCAGCAGAACCAGACGGCTCAGATAACGCAGCTATGTATGCACTAAAAGGCTTGATTGGCAGCTATCCAGGTAAGTTTTCACTTATGCCATACTATAAAAAAGTACGCGAATATAATGATTTAGAATCTCGTGATATTTGGGAATACAAACTTAATTTATCAGAGCCACAGGTAGAGCTTATTTTATTGCACTTATGGGAGCTACAATTAGCTACATTCGATTACTTTTTTATTGATGAAAACTGCTCTTACCAATTACTTGCATTATTACAACTTGCACAAGAGGACCTTGATTTAACATCGTCATTTAATATGCAAGCTATTCCATCAGATACCGTTGCAGTACTAAGAAATAACAACTTATTACAAACACCTAATTACCGCCCTGCTTTTGGTACTAAGCTTTACCATTACTCTACTCAAATGACTGACGAACAACTTGATGATGCAAGAGAGTTAATGCAAGGTGGCTCTCTCAATACTCGTAATTACTCACAGTCGCAATTAGTCGCTATTTTAGAAATGGCGTATGAATGGTTAAATTTTGAATTTTACGATAAAGCATTAAATCGTGAAGAAATTGCCCCGCGACTAACTAAGCTACTCCTAATGCGCAGCAAATATAAAGTAGCTTCGCCATTTACTAAGCCAAGCCGCCCTATTGCTTCCCCAGAGCAAGGTCATGGTTCTTCTAAAGTATCGCTAGGTAGGGTACAAAATAATAACCAAGCAAACCTTACAAATTTTGGTTATAGGCTTGCGTATCATGACTTATTAGATAGGCCTGAAGGTTTTATAGCGGGTGCACAAATTAGTTTTTTTGATTTGGAAGCCGCTATTACTGACGAAGGAAATGCAGATATTGAACATTTTTACTTATTAGATGCTATGTCGCTTGCACCCGATAACCGCGTATTTGATAGCTGGTCGTGGAACTTTAAAATGGGCTTTGACCGACAACCAAGTGACAATAAACGTTTAGGCCGCTTTTTTACAAAAGGAGGCTATGGTAAATCTTATGGCGATCCTAATAATCTACACGGCTATATTCTTGGTCAATTTGAGCTAAATACAGGCGATATAACCGACCGACTTAGTACTGGAATAGGCAGCGAAGCCGGTGTAATTTGGCAAGTAAGCAATAACCATAAACTCGCTTTAACTGGCAATATATTATGGCTAACTGATAACGCAGCAAGTAAGCACAGCGAAATAGCTATAACATGGAATTACGCTGTTTCTCGCAATGTATCGCTGCGCAGCAAAGTACAGCATGCTCAATGGCATAGCCATAATTCATCAATGAGTTTAGCTATGCAGTTTTACTTTTAACTTTCTCAATATTATTTATATTTAATGCTACTTGTAGGGTAGCCAAATAGCACTCTACATTTAGCTTTTATTCCCGATGCCTTATAAACACTTTTCAATAAGTGCTCCCACTGATGAAACGTAATAACGACTGGGTTATTGCTATTAAGCTGCCCTATAATGCCGTATTTACAAGGCTTTGATTTATCTTCTTCTACAAAGGTGCCAAATAACTTATCCCAAATAATAAGTACACCTGCAAAGTTTTTATCAAGGTAGCCTGTATTTATTGCGTGATGAACTCGGTGATGCGAAGGCGTATTAAATACTTTTTCAAACCAGCCTAACTTACCCACTATTTGAGTATGTACAAAAAATTGATACGCCAAATTTAATGCAACCACGCTAAATACTGTTAGCGGTTCAAATCCAATTAAAATCATAGGTAGCCAAAACACCCACATACCGGCTACGGGGTACATTAAGCTTTGCCTAAATGCGGTGGTGAAATTCATTTTAGTTGAGCTGTGGTGCACCACATGTGCAGCCCACAACCAATGAATATGATGCGATGCTTTATGAAACCAATAATACAAAAAATCTTGTAGTAAAAATGCAAATGCAATACTTAACACACTCACTTCAATATCAAACAATCTATAGTCATACAACCAATTAAATAAAGGCATTAACAGCAGTAACGCAATAGCATCTGCGCCTTGGTGTAATAGCGCTAACACTGTATTTGCTAGGCTATCTTTTATGTCGTAATAGCACTTAAACTTAATAAACTCACAGCAAACAAATATCAAAAATAACGGGCTAAGAGCGAGCAAAATAATTTCTGAGTTCATACTTTACCCGCCAAAAAATAATTATTTAAATTGTTTAACGCTTGGGTTATATCTTTTGTAATAACATATTTAAGTAATGCATTTGGCATCCACCATGGAGCTGAGCAGCTTATGCAATAGTTAAGTTCGGTAACTAAAGTATTGATGTCTTTATTTGCACTGAGGTATATGTCGCCTCGATGATTAGCTACTGGTTTATCGCCTACTATTTGGTAACTGATCTGATTTTGATCGGCACTGATTATTTGCTCTGAAAAAGTTATTTTACCTATTTTCACTTGCCTAACAGCTCCTTTTCCGCCTTCTATTTGCCCTTCGTCTTGTGCTTGTAGCAGCGTAAATTTGGCATTAAAAAATCGATGCAACTGTTGATGATCCAATAGTGTGCTTATTATTTGCTGTGGCTGTGCATTAAGCGCTTGTTTAATTGTTATAAGTATCATTTTTACAGCAAGAGGTTATTAGGCATTCAACTAGCATATAAAAATTTAACGTGGCAAACTTGCTAATACACGACTATTTTTTAGCTTTAGATGACAAATGCACACATTGGCTGATCATTACTTTTCAAGTATTCTTGATTACTTACAAGCGCAAGGCATTAATACTAAAACGGCTTTGCACGCTATTAGCTTTGACGAATTTAGTAATCAGCGTACCCATCAATTAGCGCCGCGTATTAGTTTAAATAGTTACAATGCTTTATTAGTTTATGGCAAGAAAACACTTAACGATCCTCTTTTTGGTTTTACCCTAGGTCAGCAAATTCGCACTGCTGACTACGGCGTTTTAGGTTACTTAATTGAATCAAGCGATAACTTAAGCAGTGCCATTAAAGCATTGTTAAGCTACGACAGCTTGGTGGCTGATATTGGTAAAGCCAAGTTTGAACTAAATACTGATACAGCAACTATTCGTTGGATTGCTCACCAAAGTTGTAATGAGCATGTTGTTTTACGAAACATGACCGCGTGGGTAAGTGTAATTCGCCAGTTAATAAATTTAATGCTTTCGCCAAGTAGTATTAGTTTCACTTATAATTGGTTGCCATCGCAAAGGCGCGCCCTTGAATCATGGTTTAAATGCCCTGTAAAAAGCAGTGCTGAATATAATCAAATTAGCTTTCCGAGCGATTATTTGACGCTGCCCTTTAAAACCGATAACGCCATTATTAATTCTACTTTTAAGCAATTGTCAGAGCAGCAACTCTCTAACTTTAAAAGCCAGCAGTGTATTGACGATAAAGTTAATCAGTTACTTACAGCTAAAACTACCTTGCAAAACTGCAACCTAATAGGCATAGCTGATGCGCTTAATTTAACACCCCGAACGCTACAACGACGCTTAAAACAACAAAACTTAACCTTTGCTCAGCTACTCGAAAAAGAACGTAAAAAACGTGCAGATACATTAATAGCCAGCATGCCACTTGCTGATTTATCTAATATTTTAGGATTTAAAGATCAAAGCTCTTTTAATCGAGCTTTTTTACGCTGGCATAAATGCTCGCCATTACAATTTATAAAATACAAAACAGCAAGCACAGCCAAATAAGTGCAAATTATTTACGTTATATAAACATAATATATATATGTTTTAGTTAATACTCTCTACACTAGGTGTATTATTGCTTTAAAAGATTTTTTATGTTTTTGCGTGTTTTATTAAGTGCTTTTGTATTTATTTTATATAGCCCCCTGTGTAACGCCGATTCGGTTACTTTTATAGCTGAAGACCTTCCTCCTTATCACTTTAAAAATCAGCAAGGTGAAGTAAGCGGCGCTTTAGTCGACATTGCCAAAGCAGTTGTGAAGCAAACAAACTTAACCGCTAATTTTGAAATAATGCCTATGGCCCGCGTTTTTAAGGAGCATAAAACAAATACCAACGCCATAATGTTGTCTTTGTTAAAAACCCCAGAGCGGATTAATAAATATACGTGGTTAGGCGAAGTGTATTTTGCAGATGCTTATTTAATTAGCTTAAAAAGCCATGTAGATGAAGTTGTTCACTTAAATTTTGCTAAAGAGTATAAAGTAGCAACCATTCGTGGCTACCTGAGCGAAGCCTACTTAAAGCAAAAAGGCTTTACCGAAAATAACAATTTAATACTGGTCAGTTACTATAATCAACTTTGGCAAATGCTTTATAAAAACCGGATCGACTTTGTAGTAACTAATACACTTACACTTAATAACGAGCTAAAAAGCCTAGGACTCGATCCTAGCCTAATAACAAAACGAATTCATTTAAGCGATCTTCCCTCCTCACTTAATTTTGCAGCAAGTAATCAACTTAATCCTAAAACAGCTAAAGCACTCTCTGACGCATTAAGTAATATTAAAGAAAATGGTGAATATCATGCCATTTTAAACAAGTGGCAACTTTTATTACCAAACACGACTAACTTGCAGCACTAACCATAGTTAAAGCCCGGCATTAGTTATTGGCAGTGGTTATTTAGTTATTTGCTAAACGCGGCAAAGCAAACTACAAAATTAAAAATCTCCTCCCCCCCAAAAAATAGACTACACCTTAGCGCCAAAATCTACGTTAAATATCACTAAGAGAATAGCCAAGCACATAAAAAATACATACCGGAAACACCTCCATAAAAGCCGTTAAAAAACACCTCAACCAAATTGGTATAACAATAAATCATTTTAAAAATATTTAATTTTACTAATTGGTAAGTTTTAATTGTTAAATTGGTATGCTAGATTGAGATTAAGCGATGCCTGTACCGCACAATTTTTACTTCATCACACAGAGACAATAATGATAAAAAATACATCCACATTTAAACTTACGGCTTTAGCCGTTATCACCCCTTTACTTTTTACCGCTTGTTCAAGTACCCAAAGCACTAATCAGCAAAGCGATGCACCGGTACCTGCAACAAAGTTTGATTTATCTCACTGGAAAATAAATGTACCAGTTGATTTAAACAACGACGGTAAAATTGATGAAATAGATGTAGAAGAAATTCAGACTTACGCACACCCTGATTTTTTCTACCTTGATGAAAAAGGCTACATGGTATTTACCTCCCCTAATAAAGCGCTTACAAGTGCTAACTCTACTAATACCCGTAGTGAACTTAGACAAATGATCCGTGGATCAAATACTAAAATTAAAACTAAACACTCTAAAAACAACTTTGCTTTAGCTGTTCACCCGCTATCTGACCGATTTGGTTCTGTTGGTGGAAAAATGGAAGCAACGTTAAAAGTAGATCACGTTGCGCTACGTGCGACTGATCCTGATAAAAAAGCAGCTTACTCGGTTGTTGTAGGACAAATTCACGCGGGTAAAGATCAGGCACTTATTGATACCAAGCTTGGTTATGGCTGGGGCAATGAACCAATTAAAATATATTACAAAAAATGGCCTGGGCACAAAACAGGCTCAGTTTTTTGGAACTACGAACGTAATTTACCTAAAACAAATCCTGACCGTAAAGACATTACTTACCCTGTTTGGGGTAATACATGGGAAAACCCTAACGAGCCAGGCAGCGCCGGTATTGCACTAGGTGAAGAATTTAGCTACACGGTAAATGTGTATAAAAATGTTATGCACCTTACATTTAGCACACAAGGCAAAGAAGACGTTAACTACTCTATTAACTTAGGTAATAACGTAGATGCTTATGGCAAAGTAGACGAAAAAGATCATCCAAATGGTTACGCTGCAGATTGGCATTACTTTAAAGCCGGCGCTTATAACCAATGTAGTACTAAAAGCGCGAAAGGTATTTGGTACCCAGGTTGTTTAGGTACTGGCGATTGGTCTACAGATAAACAAAATGGCGATTACGCTCAAGTAAGCTTTAGTAAACTTGCGTTAAGCCCAGCGACACCGCCAACAAAATAACTAGGCTAGTACAGCCTCAGATAAGTAATTTTTTAGTGATGTAAACAGTGGCGTTGGTAGATTATTAATATCGCACCAGCGCCACTTTAAACATTTATTAGGCTCTTTAAGCTCAGGCTCCCCGCCTTCAAAATCAGCTTTTACATACAACGTAATATAGTGTTTGTTCTCTGCTGTAAAAATATCATTGGTAAAATCAAGCTTAGTAATTTTACTTACCTTTAAACCTGTTTCTTCAAACACTTCTCGTATTGCACATTGCTCAACACTTTCACCAAACTCTAAATGCCCACCAGGTGTTGCCCATGTATTAGCACCGTGCGCACCAATGCGCTCACCTAGTAAAATTGTGTTTTGATGCTTTATAATAACCGCAACCCCTACTCTTACTACGTTACTCATATCGTATTTTCTCTTATTTTTACTGCCCGCCATGCTGAACCACACGCTTTGTATTGTCAATTTGGTATTTTTAAAACCAGTGTATTGATTAACTTTTAGCCGACCAAGGTCGAATAGCTTGCTTGCTAAAAAAAGCCTACATTTTGTAAGGTCTCTCACACACAAATTTAGCTTTAGGAGCCTTACATGTCAGGCGAATATAAACAGCAATATACTGCCTTTAAACAAAACCCAGCCCAATTTTGGCTCGAACAAAGTAAAAATATTCCATGGTATAAAACCCCCACAAAAGCATACACACAAGACGACGACGGGCTTTATCATTGGTTTAGTGACGGGCAATTAAACACCAGTTTTTTAGCGCTAGACCAACACGTTATTGCCGGATTTGGCGAGCAAACTGCACTTATTTACGACTCCCCAGTCACTAATACAAAGCAGACTTATAGCTACTCACAACTGCAACAAGAAGTTACTAAATTTGCAGGCGTAATACAATCGTTAGGTGTTACAAAAGGCGATCGCGTTGTTATTTATATGCCAATGATCCCACAAGCTGTTATTGGTATGTTGGCGTGTGCTCGTCTTGGTGCTATTCATTCGGTGGTATTTGGTGGGTTTGCTGCACACGAATTAGCTGTACGCATTGATGATGCCAAGCCCAAGCTTATACTTAGCGCCTCATGCGGTGTTGAAGTAAACAGCGTTATTGAATACAAACCACTCATTGATAACGCAATAGACTTAGCTACGCACAAAGTAGAGCACTGCATTATTTATCAGCGTCCACAAGTTACCGCCACTCTTAAGCCTAAACGAGACATAGATTGGACCCAGGCAATGCAAACGGCTGCAAGCGCAGATCCGGTGCCTGTAAATGGAGATGACCCGCTTTATATTTTATATACCTCAGGCACGACAGGCACACCCAAAGGCGTAGTGCGCGAAAATGGCGGTCACGCAGTGGCAATGCAATACAGCATGGAAACCGTTTATGGTATGAAGCCCGGCGACGTATTTTGGGCAGCGTCTGACATTGGCTGGGTAGTTGGGCACTCTTATATAGTTTACGCGCCGCTAATGTATCGCTGCGCGACAGTATTATATGAAGGTAAACCCGTTAAAACGCCCGATGCCAGTGCATTTTGGCGCGTGGTTGAAGAATATAAAGTAAATGCATTATTTAGTGCCCCCACCGCCTTTAGAGCAATCAAAAAAGAAGATCCAAATGCCGATGGTTTTAATCAATACGATACCTCAAGCTTAAAACGTTTATTTTTAGCTGGCGAGCGATTAGACCCTCCCACTTACGAGTGGCTTAAAGAAAAAACCAAACTGCCAGTGCTCGATCATTGGTGGCAAACAGAAACCGGCTGGGCTATTGCTTGTAACCCTGTAGGGCTTGAGTACTTAGCAACAAAACCTGGCAGCTCTACCGTGCCTACTCCAGGTTTTGACGTGCGAATATTAGATATGGATGGCAATGAATGCGCAGCTAACGAGCAAGGCGCCGTGGTAATTAAACTGCCACTTCCACCGGGTTGCCTGCCAACAATTTGGCAAGATACCTCGCGTTTTAAAGCAAGCTACCTAAATGAATACGAAGGTTATTATTTATCTGGTGATGGCGGTTATATTGATGAAGACGGCTACCTATTTATTATGGGCAGAACCGACGACGTTATAAATGTAGCAGGGCATAGGCTTTCTACCGGCGAAATGGAAGAGATAGTAGCCGCGCACCCTGCTGTTGCCGAATGCGCTGTTTTTGGTGTAAACGATCCCCTAAAAGGGCAACTCCCTATGGGAATGATCGTGCTTAAAAATGATTTTATAGGCTCAAGTACCGACGTAGAACAAGCGCTTGTTTTAAGTGTTCGTAATCAAATTGGCGCTATTGCGTGCCTTAAAAATATAGTCAGTGTAGATAGGCTGCCCAAAACACGCTCGGGTAAAATACTGCGTAAGTATTTGCGCCAACTGGTTGATGGCGAAGAGCTACAAATACCTTCAACCATAGATGATGCCAGTATCTTTGAAGAAATAAACCAACAACTAACACAAAGATAAACCCAACCAACCTATCTAAAGCCATTTTTATAATGGCTTTTTATTTCATCCTCATATTTGATCCTTTTACTTAGGTTTAGGCTTAGGTTTAAGTTTTAAGTTTTAATTTAACCAACAGCTGAAATTTTTTACAGCTTTGTACTTTCTTCTTTTAATAGCGTTATTAATTTAATCAATTTAAAAAGGAATGGTGTATGCCCCGCTTGCTACAAAAACTATTAACTACAGCCCTATTATTTATAGGCTTTGCCACACAAGCCTATGAAATAGAAGACTTAGGGGACGGCTTACACCGCTTTATAGACGACAGACACCGCTCAGTATTTTTAATCACTCCTGAGGGTGCAATTGTTACCGACCCGCTTAACAAAAAAGCCGCCACCTGGTTAAACGAGCAAATTAAAACTCGCTATAACGTACCGGTAAAATATGTAATTTATAGCCATAATCACAGCGATCATATTTACGGCGCCGAGGTATTTAAAAGCCCGCACACCATGTTTGTAGCGCATAAACTCGCTGCGCAAGATATTAAAAACACACAAATGAAAACGGTAATGCCCAGTCTTACTTTTGATAACGAGCTACTACTTACCCTTGGTGATTCTACAGTAAAGCTTAACTACCATGGTCCAAACGATGGTCGTGGTTCGGTTAGTATATTATTCGAAAAGCAAAAAACGTTGTTTGTAGTTGATTGGATTGTTATTGGCAGAATGCCGTGGCAAAAGCTGTGGAGTTACGATATTCAAGGCATGATTAATTCAACCCAAGTGGTACTCAAATATGACTTTGATACTTTTGTAGGCGGACATGCCGATATTGGCAGCAAGGCTGATGTAGCGCGCTATTTAACTTATATAGAGCTTTTATATAGCCAAGTAACAGCAGGCGTTTTAGCTGGTAATACGCTTGACGAAATTAAACAAAATGTAAAATTAGACCAATTTAGTGACTTTAAACAGTTTGATGCATGGTTACCACTTAACATAGAAGGCGTGTACAAGCGTTTAATGGAAGAGTCTGGCATGGGTTGGCGCAGCGATTTATAAGCTTTAGTCTAATAATCATTGGTATTGCCGTATTTAACGCAATACCAATGTATTCATTAATTAAATAAGGTTATTACTGATCAAACCTTTTTAATCTATCCCAATTACTTTAAGCAGTAACCTACATATAAACCGAGTAAGTAGTACTCCAAAAGCTCGCTAACGTTGTCAATATTTACTGCGTCTAGCTCATTTACACAAAACCACGCTTTGACAATAACCATGCTTTATAGGCTGGGTATATTTAGGTATTTTAAAAACTTCTTAGATTTACCAAGCATTCATAGGTATTTTTAAAGTTACTTGGCTACCATCTTCATTCTCTAAAAGTAATTGTAAAATCTCTCCAGATTCCTTGCGCATTAATTCTTTTGCTTCACTGGCAGGGCAGCCTGGAATTTTACAGCCTTCTATAGAAATGATTTTCTGTCCTGCAACAATCCCTGCTTTTTCAGCGGGTGAATTAGGCTCTACTTTTTCAATAACAAATGATGTTACCGTCGGGCTAAAAAAACCATCAGCCCCGACGTTCCCCAAAACTCCAAGTTTAACCTTCTCTGCAGCCAAGGCATTGAAAGAAGTAATTGAGATTAAAATAATTATGAATTTGAACATATGAATTAACACTCCATGTAAGTCTATTTAAGCTATAAGAAGCGATGAGTAATAGTTCGCTAAAATGTTTAGCTGAGTTGGATTAAGTCAACTATTGCGAATCTGGCTTGATGGTATCGTTAGCTATGAAGCAAGTCAAAATGGTATACCATCACCTTGATTTTCTTCATTAAGTATTCTTATTAGGCTTAAGGGGGCATCCATTGGATCTTTGCTGAAGTTAATAATATCTTGAATTCCAAGTGCAACTCCTGAATTAAACAATTTATCGCCTGCTGAACTGAAAGCAAAATCAATCACCTCTTGGGCATCATACGACCCAAAAAGATTAAAGTAGCTATCTAAAAGTATCCCTTTATGATCTTTTTCATTGAAAGGTGATTGAGAAATAATATGCAATTGAAATCCCATAATATAACCGGATATTAATTTGTCATGCTTAGATAACGAAATTAACTCTTCAGGACTAATTGGTAATATCATCATTTGACCAGAAAAAGTAGAACCAATTGCATCAATTAATTTCTCAATTTTCTTTCCCTTACCAAATCCAAACATAAAGCTTATCCTTTCTTGCATGCTAAAGACGTAGCACTAAGCAGTGCTAAAACTGCAGGTTATAATGTATAGAAAAAACCTAAAAAATTGCTTTAATTAACTTTAACTGAAGCTAAACGTCTTCGTGTTTTCTAAGTTGACTTTGTATATATTCAAGAACATTAAAGCTAGCCAACCATGTAGTAAACTCATTATTGTTAATATTTCCTTTCACATACTCATTAATTGCGATTGTTTCAGTTGATATTGTCTCTGTTGTTGACCAACTAATGTCAGTTAAAAGTGACAGTGCTTTAGGAAAAATTAAAAAATTAGATTGGATGAAATTTGCTACTTCTTCAGTATTATTAAACCACTCTAAATGAGAATGGCTTGAATTTAAAAGAGGGTGGATTTGCTTATCCGTTTGGTACTTCCCATAGTGCACACCGATCAACTCAAGCTCATCTCCAGAGCCTGTTTGATGCGTTCGTATTCTATTGAACATTGAATGTACATTAGACTCACCTATTTTGATTTTGTCTAAATTAACACTCCGTACTGCGTATATTATTTTACTCATTATTTGTTACATAAATCGAACATTATAAGAAACTCAACAAGTTAGCTGTACAAAATTAACGTACATCCCTACTCGCGCTACCCTCACTTTTCTTACCTACAGTTTTAGCAAATTACTTAACACATTACTATCACTAAGTTTTTTATGTTCTCAGCGTTAAATTAAATATTTTTGAATATAAAAAAAACGCGCTCAAGCAATTTTAAAGATGCCTTAGCGCGGTTTTTATATTTTAAATCTAAGTATTAAAAAAAGCGTATTAACTAAAATCGACCACCACTTCATAACGCCCAGGCATGTCGTTTACTTCGTATACCCAACCGTGTCGTTTTATTATTTTTTCGCTTAACTCCACCCCTAAACCGTAGCCAATATTGGCGGGCTTATTTGTGTTATTAGCAGTGTGTGGCGTATCCGTTTGTACGCTGCTATTTACTTATAGAGATCTCGTTGTGCAATATGCCATTACCTTGATAGCTTGGCTGACTACTACACGCAGCAAGCGTGCAACTAAGTGCAAATAAAAAACCGGTTGAGTGCTTTTTAAAATAAACCATTTAACTATGCCTAATTCGTACTATTACACATAGCTTATTAGGTCGAGGGTTAAGGAGGGGTTAAATGATTTAATCTAAATGTTGGGTTATTAATTTAACAGTAAAAAGTAATCACTTTAGATTTTTTACATCGTTATAAATTTTGCAGCTGCTCTATCAACCATTTATGGATTGGGCTGTTATTGGTACGCGGATGCCATGCGGCTATTACTTTAAAGGTAGGAGGCAGAGCTTCTATTTTTAGCTGTTTAACTTTGCTGTTTGGTAATAATCTTGATGGGTAAAACGCTAGCATATCGGTTGTATGTAAAATGTCGGGCACTGCTGAAAAACTCGGTACCGACATTACAATATTACGTTTTAGCCCTTGGCTTTCAAACCACTGATCGTGCGATCCGCGCAAATTAGCGCGCGATGGCGACACCACTAGCTGTGAATGCTTTGCAAATTGCGCCAAACTCAAAGGTTCAGTGTAAGTAGTGTTACCTATACCGGTAATACACAAATGCTGTTCTTCAAACAAAGTGATATAAGAAAGGTTGTCGGGTATAAATTCTGGAAAGCTTATCAGCAAATCAAGCTCGCCTGCCG
>NZ_AUTR01000017.1:0-66759 GCF_000497875.1 Pseudoalteromonas sp. S8-8 | reverse complement strand
GCGGGTAATATTAAATAATTGCGGCAATAAGGCCTGCGTGGCGTAGTCGGTTGCGCTTATGGTAAACACACCTTTATAAGTTTGCGGACTAAACAGCTCGGGCTCTAATAACGATTCTAATTGCTTTAAAATATGATTAATAGGCGCCTTGAGTCCTTGCGCTTTAGGAGTAGCAACCATGTTATTGCCTTGGCGAATAAACAAGCGATCGTCAAATAAGTCTCGTAGCTTTCGTAGTTGCTCACTAATAGCTTGTTGCGTTAACCCCATTTTTTTGGCTACTTGCGAAAGATTTTGCAGTTCTAATAAGCTACTGAGTACTCTTAACTGTTTTATATCGAGCCGACTAATACCATTCATAATTGTATGCTGCACAAAAAAGTGTTGTTTCAAATTGTATCTTTAAATCTCTATGCTGCCAATGTTGCTTAACCACTATTTAAGCCTTTGTTTGCTTTATAAGAGAATTTAAAATGAAATCAGAATTAGTTAATACCGCCCCTTTATTCTCATCAATTGAGCTTGGCCCTTTTACACTCAAAAACCGTATTGTGATGCCACCTCTTACTCGCTCTCGCAGCACTCAGCCTGGCAATATTCCTAATGAATTAATGGCTGAGTATTATGCGCAGCGGGCATCGGCTGGTTTTATGGTTACCGAAGGCACACAAATAGAACCTCGTGGACAAGGTTACGCTTGGACCCCAGGTATTCACTCGCAAGCACAAATTGAAGGCTGGAAAAAAGTAACACATGCAGTACATGCTAAAGGCGGTGTTATTTTTGCTCAGCTTTGGCATGTAGGGCGCGTATCGCACACCACGCTACAACCAAATTCAGGTAAACCGGTTGGCCCTTCAGAGATTATTGCTGACAATGTAAAAGTATTTATTGAAACCGCACCTGGTGAAGGCGCATTGGCTGAACCAAGTGAGCCCCGTGCACTAAGTACTACTGAGGTTGGCAAGCTGGTAAACATGTATGCGCAAGCTGCACGTAATGCTCTAGAAGCAGGCTTTGATGGCGTAGAGCTTCATTGTGCTAACGGGTATTTAGTTAATCAGTTTATTTCTGAACATACTAATAACCGTGACGATCAATACGGTGGAACGCTTAGTAATCGCCTGCGCTTTTTAAAAGAGATAGTTGAAGCGGTAAGTGACGTTGTAGGCTCTGATCGTTTAGGTGTTCGCTTTGCTCCTTTATTTGAAAGCACAGATGAAACACGAGTGTATCTAGGACTTGTTGAATCAAACCCTCATCATACTTATGTACAAGCCGTTAAAGTGCTTGAGCAAGCTGGCATTGCTTACTTATCAATAGCGGAAGCTGATTGGGAAAATGCTCCTGATTTACCACAAGAATTTTATAAAGCAGTACGAGCTGAATTTTCAGGTCGCATTATTTATGCTGGTAAATACACAGTAGAAAAAGCGGTACGTATTTTAGGTGAAGGTTACGGTGACTTATTTGCATTTGGTCGCCCATTTATAGCTAACCCTGATTTACCAGAGCGTATAGCGAATAATTGGACGTTTAACGAGGCCGATGCAGCCACTATGTATGGCGGTACTGAAGTAGGTTATAGCGACTATCCTTTTTATCAAAAGTAGCCAACCTAAACTCTAAACGATATATGGAATTGGTATAGAACCAATACGGTTTTATAACAGGTAGCTTAATTAAGCTACCTGTTTTGAGGTAAGAAAAGGTGTTGATAACACTGCTGAATTTGTTATTAGTTGTTCTCGACAATTGCTCTTTCATTTCTCTACCTTCTGCATTTATGCAGCCATATATCAGTCATTTTTTAATAGAGTTAGCGTTAGATTGAATCTCTCAAATTGATTAAGTATTACTGCGGATTGGTATTAGCGTCAAGAATAGTAAAGATAAGTAAAAGGGTGTAAAGCCTCCCTACAGTTGCCCCTATATGCAGTTGGCATTCAGTTTCAAACGTCAATACTAGCCATGTTAACCACAAACGAGGCAATATTATGAAACTTACATTTATACTACCTGCACTATTAGTTATGGGCACTTTATCTAGTTTTGCATTTGCAGCACCACATGATAGATATGCAAAGCAAGAATATAAAAAGGTTCAGCTAAAACGAGAACTGAAAAAAATTAACCAAACTAAGGTAATCAAGTATGTTCCAGTTAAAGTTGTTAAAAGAAACGTTAATAACACAGCATTTGTTAAAGTTAATACCATAACGTATCACCCTAGCCTTAAATTTATTAAAAGATAAATGCGCACTTTAAAATATAAAGTCATGTTTGCGGCAATAAACAACGCGCCGCAAACTTAGCTTTTTACACCACTTAAACTCTATTATTGGTATTTTCCCATCTAAAAATGCACGGAAATAACGTTTTCTAAGCACAACAAAAAAGTCCAAATACATAATTTAATAGCAATATTATTAAAATATCTCTCGTAATACCCCCCTTAAAAAGAACAGAATTACCCTTAAAAATCGTCAAAAACTAGATATTATGTCAAGAACCGTCAGTAAAATGTAAAAAGCTGTAAGCATAGCTCCGTTTGCTGTTGTATGTCAGTTAACATTCAGTTTGAACCGCTAGTATTGAACCCAGTTATGTAAAAACATAAACGAGGCAATACTATGAAACTTACTTTTTTACTACCTGCACTGCTCGCCATTGGCGCAGTATCAGGCTCTGCGCTTGGAGCACAAAACGAGCGAGAGAATGATAAAAGCTTTAAACGTGACCACGACAAACGTGTTGAATATAAACGCGATGAACGCCGCCATGAAAAAAAGCAGCGTATTGAGCATAAAAAAGAAAAACGAGAAGACCGTAAGCAAGAAAAACGTAAACTTGCTAAGTACAAGCAGGAAAAGCGTGAACAATACCGCTACAACCAGCGCAAATATAACTACTTAACAAACCATAATAATTCAGTCGCTTACAGACAAAATCGATTTATAAACCATTTACCACGCAATAGCGCATCGATTAGATTTAATGGTATTTCGTTTACGTTTAACGACGGCCTTTACTACCGTAAAGCTAAAAGAGGCTACCACGTAGTTACGCCACCTAGAGGCCTGCGTATAAATACGCTACCAAGAAATTACAGGCATTTTAAGCATCACAATACCACCTACTACACATATCAAAACGTGTATTACGTCGCAAATAATGACGGTTATACAGTGGTTGATGAGCCACCAACCCGTCTTAATCAGGCAATAAAAGTGGGTAATGTGAATGATTATAGCTTGGGCCAAACTTACGATTCATTGCCTCAGGCAGCACAGGCCGTAATAATTAACTCGCAGCAGTATTTTAAATACGGCGATATTTATTTTTTACCGCAAATAAGTGGTGACGACATAAAATACCTTGCTATCAAGCTAGGTTAAATCCGCTATAAATTAAAAGGCCTTGCTACCAATAGCAGGGTCTTTTTCATTTCCCCTGTAGGTAGTAACTTAAAGCAATAAAATCAATTCCCTCTCTAAGCATTAACATGTCTTAGTATTTGTAAGCTTTTTTGCTAAACTAGCTCGCATATTAATAGTGAGAGTGTATTTATGTCGGGTGAGTTTCCACGTGCTGGTTTTTGGCGCCGTTTTGCGTCGTTAGTTTACGATACGTTAGCCATTATTGCGTTTGCGATGTTAACTGTAGTGCTGTATTTATTTGCAGTACAAGGGCTTATTTCTCTCGATGTAATTAGTTTAAATGGCGCAGAGGATGTATCTGCCTTTATTCAAAATTCAAATCTTCTTTCGGGTATTCGTACCGCTCTTTTAATTATTGTTACCTTAGTATTTTTTGGCTACTTTTGGACTAAAAGCGGGCAAACCATTGGCATGCGTGCATGGCGTTTAAAAGTACAAACTATTGAGGGTAATTTAATTAGCTGGCCACAATCAATTATCCGCAGCGTTAGCGCTTTACTCGGTTTAGGTAATTTGGTGGTGTTAGTAGATTTTAAAAACAAAAAAGCACTGCAAGATTACATCTCTAAAACAGAAGTTATTGCACTTACTAAAGAAGAAAACAGACGTATTTATAGTGAGCTTGATTAATACCAACTTTTCAAATCGTGAGTTAAGCGATAGTTAAGCGGTAGTTAAGCGGTAGTTAAGCGGTAATTAAAAAGCAAAAAGGGTGACCAGTGGTCACCCTTTTTCATGCTTTGAATAGGTAAATCTATACCCGTTTATTCATCAAATATGTCGCAAAGCCTATGAATATAATACTGGGCAATACCGCCCCTATAATGGCAGGTATTTGGTAAACCATAACGACAGGGCCAAATATTTCATTAGTTAAGTGAAACACAATCCCCGTTACAACACCCATAATAATACGTGCGCCCATAGTAACGGTACGTAGTGGGCCAAATATAAACGAGAGCGCCACCAGCAGCATTACCGCAACAGATACTGGCTGCATCAACTTACGCCATAGAGCAAGCTCATAGGTACTTGTGTCTTGTTCGTTTTGCTCTAAGTAACTTAAATACGACCAAAGCCCAGTAAATGAAAGTGACTCCGGTTTTACCGAAACAACCCCTAACTTTTCAGCTGTGAGCTGCGAAGGGTAAAACTCTTCTGGTAATTGCTCTGTTGTGGTTTTTTCGCTAGTAATAATAACCTTATTTACGTCACGAAGTAGCCAGCCTTCTTTTCGGCTCAGTGCATCTCTTGCTTTAGTAATTTGGGTAAGCTCTAGCGATTTATCAAAGTGGTACATGTGTACCCCGTTGAGCCTGCCGTTTTCATCAACATCTTCAATATTAATAAAATTATTGCCGTCTTTAGCCCATACACCTTTTTGTGTATTAAACACATCGCCGCCATGTATTGCTTGGTTTCGCATTTCTTTAGCGTGTAATTGCGCTTCAGGTGCACCCCATTCGCCAAGTGCCATCATGCATACAGCCATAAATATGGCCGTTTTCATCACTGAACCAATTATTTGTAAGCGCGACATACCAGCGGCTTGCATCACTACCAGCTCACTGTTTGAGGCAAGTGCCCCCAAACCCGTTAAGCCACCAATTAGCGCGGCCATCGGAAAAAACACCACTAAATCGCCAGGTATTGTGTAAAGCGTGTAAAGCATTGCGGTCATTAAGTCGTAACTGCCGCGCCCTACCGACTTTAACTGGTCGATAAATTTAATTAAGGTGCTAATACCAACAAGTACCAACAATGCAAAGCCGGTAGTTTGTAAAATACTGCGGCCTAAATACCAATCAAGCGTTTTCATCATGAGCCTAACTCCCGCTTAGTTACAACGGCTTTAAGCCAAGCGCCCAGTGGTCGCCCTTTTATAATTAATAACCCACCTATAAACAGGGCACTTAGGTGAATCCACCACAAGCCGATTGAAGGCGGGATTTTGCCATCTTCAACTGCAAATTTAGCGGCATTTAGTAAAATAAAGTAGCCTAAGTACAAGCTAATAGCAGGCACTAGTTTTGCAAATTTACCTTGGCGAGGATTAACCACACTTAGCGGCACTGCCAGTAAGGTAAGTAGTGGGATTGATAACGGAATAGCGAGTCGCCATTGCCATTGAGCAATAGATTCAGGAGTGTTTATAGCCAATAATTGGTTAGTTGGCACAGCCTCTAATTTACGGCGTTGATGCTCTATTTCTTGTTCTCGTATTTGTACGCTGTAACCGTCAAATTCTGTTAAATTAAGTGCAGGCGTTGTGCCGTCTGTTTCGTAACGTTTACCGTCTGTTAGTACTAGCTGTTGCTCACCATTTACGGCCTCAACCACAACACCTTGCTGTGCATATACTAAGCGCGCTAGATTGCCTTTTTCGCTATCAGGTAACTGTGCAACAAATACCTTATTGAGCTCTTTGCCGCCTTTTTCAATATTATGAATAAACACCACGGCTTTTTCGTTACCGGTTTCTTGGAACCGCCCAGCTCTGAGTGCAGATAACCCTGCATCGGCTTTGGCTTGTTCTTTCAATTGATACTCTTGCTCGCTTGCCCACGGCGCTATATACATAGTCAATGCAGCGGCTAATATGGCAAGCCCAACGCTTGATATAAGCGTTACGCGCACAACATACCATTCACTTACGCCACAGGCTTTAAGGACGGTCATTTCGCTATCGGCGTAAATACGGCTGTAAGCCAAAATAATGCCTAAAAATATACTCAGCGGAAGTATTAGCGAGGCTAGTTGTGGAAGCTTTAGTGCAATCATCGATAGCACTAATTTAGCAGGAATGCTGCCCTCAGAGGCATCACCTAAAATACCAACTAACTTTTGTGACAAAAATATTGTCATTAAAGTTAAAAATACGGCGACCTGCGATTTTAAAACCTCAGCGGTCAAATAACGGAAAATTAGCAATGCTCGCCCCTGTTAAACATGGAATTTCACTACGATAGTGAGAATTGAATAGTTAAATAGCTATTTTACCCAATTAATACCGGCAAATAGGCTATTATTATAAGCCATCAAATTTAATTATCCTACCTAAGTGCACGATATAATGTTGCATTAGTAGCCCTTAAGCATATAAAGTTCAATTACACAGTAAGAGTCTAGCAAAATCAGCTAAAATAAGAATTATCCTTACATAAGTTACGTAGATAAGACTAGAAAATACTTTTTTAGCCCCAACTTACTAACTTAAATGACTCAAAATCAGGAGTGACAATGGAATTTAACGTAAAAAGTGGTAGCCCAGAAAAACAGCGCAGCGCATGTATTGTGGTTGGCGTTTACGAGCCACGTAGGTTATCCCCCATTGGTGAACAACTCGATAAAATTAGTGATGGCTATATCTCTAATTTACTTCGCCGTGGCGACTTAGAAGGTAAGCCAGGCCAAGTTTTATTATTGCATCATGTACCCAATGTATTAAGCGAGCGCATATTGCTTGTAGGTTGTGGTAAAGAGCGCGAGCTTGATGATAAGCAATATAAACAAATTATTTCTAAAACTATTAATACTTTAAACGAAACAGGCTCTATGGAAGCAGTCTGCTTTTTAACAGAGCAACACGTTAAAGGTCGCGACACTTACTGGAAAGTTCGTCAAGCAGTAGAAACAACGCAAGATTGCTTATATACGTTTAACCAATTAAAAAGTAAAAAAGTAGACCCTCGTCGTCCACTTCGTAAAATGGTGTTTAACGTACCAACACGACGCGAACTAACGATTGGCGAAAGTGCCATTGAGCATGGTTTAGCCATTGCTGCAGGTAGTAAGCTGTGTAAAGACGTGGCTAATATGCCACCAAATATTTGTAACCCAGTGTACTTAGGCGAGCAAGCACAAGAGTTGGCAACTAATTTTGACAACATCACTGTTGATATTATTGGCGAAAAGCAAATGGCAGAACTAGGCATGAATTCTTACCTAGCTGTTGGCCGAGGTAGTGATAACGAATCAATTATGTCGATTATTAACTACAAAGGCGCCGCTGACGACCAAGCCCCTATTGTACTTGTTGGTAAAGGCTTAACGTTTGACTCAGGCGGTATTTCATTAAAACCAGGCGAAGGCATGGACGAAATGAAATACGACATGGGCGGCGCTGCAGGTGTTATTGGCGCAATGCGTGCACTTGCACAAATGCAATTGCCAATTAACGTTATTGGTGTTTTAGCTGGTTGTGAAAATATGCCTGGCTCAAACGCGTATCGCCCAGGTGATATTTTAACAACAATGTCGGGGCAAACAGTTGAAGTGTTAAACACCGACGCTGAAGGTCGTTTAGTATTGTGCGACGCACTAACGTACGTTGAACGCTTTAATCCAGATACGGTTATTGACGTAGCAACACTTACTGGCGCTTGTATTGTAGCCCTTGGCGCGCATGCGACTGGTTTACTATCAAACCATAACCCACTTGCACACGATTTATTAAAAGCGTCTGAGCAAAGTGGCGACCGCGCATGGCAGTTACCGTTATGGGATGACTATCAAGATCAGCTAGAAAGCCCATTTGCTGACTTTACAAACTTAGGTGGACGCTCTGCGGGTACTATTACTGCGGCATGTTTCTTGTCTAAATTTACTAAAAAGTATCATTGGGCGCATTTAGATGTTGCCGGTACAGCGTGGCGCAGTGGCGCTAAAAAAGGCGCAACGGGTCGACCTGTACCAATGCTTACTCAGTATTTATTAAATAGAGCTGGCGTAAGTGAAGCCGCTCAAGATTAAACACACTGTTTAGCTATTTATAAGGCGCCATTTGGCGCCTTATTTATTTGTGTATTAATTGAAGCAAACCCCGTTATATGGCAAAATCTGCCTCTTAATTTATGTATATCAATTTGGTATACATTCAATGTCATGGGAAACCCCGATACAATGAACATGAATGCTAAATTTTTCGTTCTAAAGCAACAAGATGAGTCTAAAGCGAAGGCTGACGATCATTTTGCTTTGGCTGCTCAAATTGCGGCCGATCAGTATCGAAATGGGCAGCGTGTGTTTATTTGTGTTAACGATAACGAAGCTGCCTGTGCCATTGATGAAATAATTTGGGCATTCGATCCAGATAGTTTTGTGCCACATAATTTACAAGGTGAAGGCCCTAAAGGCGGCGCACCTGTAGAAATTGGTATTACGCCACCTGTTGGCAATCGTAAAGTTTTAATTAACTTGGCTACTCAGTTACCGGATTACATTCGTCGGTTTAACCAAGTTTTTGATTTTGTACCCGTAGAAGCAGCGGCTAAACAAGCAGCCCGCGAGCGTTTTAAAAAGCTACGCCAACTCGGTGCCAATCTCACCACGCAAGATATTAATAGCTAGCCAATCAGGCAAACTAACCAACTAATTTAAGTACTTATTTAAGGTTCTGTGTAATGGATAAAACCTACAATCCGCAAGATATTGAACAGTCTCTATATCAAGACTGGGAACAAAAAGGCTACTTTAAGCCATCTGGCAAAGGCGTACCATATTCAATTATGATCCCGCCGCCAAATGTCACTGGTAGCTTACACATGGGCCACGCCTTCCAAGATACAATAATGGATACCCTAACGCGTTTTAAACGTATGCAAGGTAACAACACATTATGGCAAGTAGGTACTGACCACGCAGGTATTGCAACGCAAATGTTAGTTGAGCGTAAACTGCATGCCGAAGAAGGCAAAACACGCCACGATTTAGGCCGCGAAGATTTTATTAATAAAATCTGGGAATGGAAAAAAGAATCGGGCGGCACTATCACTAAGCAACTTCGCCGCCTTGGCGCATCTGTTGATTGGGATCGTGAACGTTTTACAATGGATGATGGTTTATCTGAAGCTGTTAAAGAAGTGTTTGTACGCCTTCACAAAGAAAACCTAATTTACCGAGGCAAGCGCCTAGTAAACTGGGATCCAAAATTACACACGGCTATTTCTGATCTTGAAGTTGAAAACAAAGACAAGCAAGGCCACATGTGGAACTTACGTTACCCACTAGCTGATGGCGTTACAACGCAAGATGGAAAAGACTACATTGTAGTAGCAACTACGCGTCCAGAAACCATGCTTGGCGACTCGGGTGTTGCAGTAAACCCTGATGACGAACGCTACATAGATTTAATCGGTAAAGAGATTTTATTACCTATCGTTAATCGTCGTATTAAAATTGTTGCTGACGAACATGCCGATAAAGATAAAGGCACGGGCTGTGTAAAAATAACCCCAGCGCACGACTTTAACGATAACGAAGTGGGCAAGCGTCATCAAATGCCGATGATCAACATTTTCGATAAAGACGCCGCTATTTTAACCCAAGGTGAAACATACACCTTTGACGGTAAAGAGCTTGAGTTTGATGCGCCAATTCCTGAGCGCTTGCGCGGGCTTGATCGTTTTGCAGCGCGTAAAGCAATTGTGGCAGAATTTGAAGAACTAGGCCTACTTGAAAAAATTGAAGACCATGGTTTAACGGTTCCTTACGGCGATCGCTCTGGCGTGGTAATTGAGCCACTACTTACCGACCAATGGTATGTACGTGTTGCACCACTTGCTGAACCTGCAAAAGACGCTGTTAAAAATGGCGATATTCAATTTGTACCTAAGCAATACGAAAACATGTACTTCTCGTGGATGAACGACGTACAAGATTGGTGTATTTCACGCCAGCTTTGGTGGGGTCACCGTATCCCAGCTTGGTACGACAATGAAGGTAACGTATTTGTTGGTCGCGACGAAGCTGAAGTACGCCGTGAAAACAACATTGCAGATAGTGTAACACTAAGCCAAGACGAAGACGTACTTGATACGTGGTTCTCATCAGCGCTTTGGACGTTCTCTACACAAGGTTGGCCAGAAAATACCGATGATTTAAAAACCTTCCACCCGTCTGACGTGTTGGTAACTGGTTTTGATATTATTTTCTTCTGGGTTGCGCGCATGATTATGATGACGCTGCACTTTGTAAAAGACGAAAATGGCAAACCACAAGTCCCGTTTAAAACTGTGTATGTAACTGGCTTAATACGTGACGACAATGGCGATAAAATGTCTAAGTCAAAAGGTAACGTACTTGACCCACTAGACATGATTGACGGCATTGAACTTGAAGACCTAGTACAAAAACGTACTGGTAACATGATGCAGCCAAAACTTGCCGCTAAAATCGAAAAAGATACGCGTAAAGTATTTGCAGGCGGTATTGAAGCACACGGCACCGACGCCCTTCGCTTTACCCTTGCTGCAATGGCATCTACCGGTCGTGATATTAACTGGGATATGAACCGCCTTGAAGGTTACCGTAACTTCTGTAACAAATTATGGAACGCGAGCCGTTACGTATTAATGAATACAGAAGAGCAAGACTGTGGTTTTGCAAACGGTGCTCAAACGGAGCTTTCATTAGCTGACCGCTGGATTTTAGGTCAATATGAAGCAACCGTTAAAACCTACACAGAGCATTTAGATAACTACCGTTTTGACTTAGCTGCTAACACACTTTACGAATTCACTTGGAACCAGTTTTGTGATTGGTACTTAGAGCTAACTAAGCCGGTATTATTTAAAGGTAATGAAGCGCAGCAACGTGGTACACGTAATACACTTATTACCGTACTTGAAAGCTTACTGCGTTTAATGCACCCAATGATGCCATACATCACTGAAACTATTTGGCAGCGTGTTGCACCACTTGCAGGCCTTGAAACAGCAAACACCAGCATTATGGTTCAGCCGTTCCCTGTATATAATGAAGCAAGCGTTGATGCTAAAGCAATGGACGACTTAGAGTGGGTTAAACAATTCATTTTAGCTATTCGTAATATTCGTGGTGAAATGGATATTAGTCCAAGTAAACCACTTAGCGTATTACTTGCTAATGCATCGAGCGACGACGTGCGACGCATTGAAGAAAACAAATCATTTTTAGCATCACTTGCAAAAATTGAAGAGTTTACAATGCTTGAAAACAAAGACGATGCACCAGCATGTGCCACGTCTTATGTTGGCAACCTTGAGATCATGATCCCAATGGCGGGCTTAATTGATGTGGAAGCCGAGCTTTCGCGTATTAATAAGCAACTCGAAAAAGCAGAAAAAGGCCTAGCACAAGTGCAAAACAAACTCGCTAACGAAAAGTTTGTAAACAACGCACCAGAAGCTGTACTTGCTAAAGAAAATGCAAAACTAGCTGAGTTTAGCGATGCTAAAACTAAGCTACTTGAGCAAAAAACTAAAATAGAAAGTTTATAAGCTTTCATAAAATGCCTATTAACACTATTTAATAGGCATTAAAAAAGCCGCTCACTTTAATTAAAGTGAGCGGCTTTTTTGTGCCCTGTGATTAACCACAAGACACTTCTACATTAAAACTTGTAGTTGTACTGAGCACCAACTAGTACTGCGTGACCTTTAGATTCAAAAGCCCACTGACTACCTGAGTCATCAGTTTCTGTAAACGTTTGTGTTTTACCACGGATAATACTCACACCAAGATCAACATTAGAGTTTTGATCAATTGTGTAGTTACCACCAAACGAGAACCAGAAACGGTCTGTATCAGGAATAGAGATTGATAAGTGCGTTTGTGATACCGGCGACTCATCAAATGCAACACCAGCACGAAGTAGTATGTCTTCATTTAACTGGTAATCAGTACCTACTGAGTAGCGGAAAGAGTCAGAGAAGTCTTCTGTTTTTTCAAAACCTTGCTCTGGTGGTAAACCAACTTCAGCTTCTAATTTGTCAAAGCTACTCCATCCAGTCCATAGTACGCTGTAGTGTAAACCTAACTTTTCATCTAACTGATGTGAACCAGAAAATTCAGCGATAGCGGGTAGAGTAATATCAACAGAACCTGAGCGCTCAGCGATACCACGTGCAGCGCTTGAATAAGTTCCTTCAAATGTTATATCTGTTTCTGTACGATAATTAAAACCAAAACGGCTATTTTCATCAAGTTGATACATTAGGCCAACATTTAAGCCGTAGCCAGTATCATCACCCTCAAGATCAACAACGTTCGTTGAACTTGGAACGCCAAAAGGGTTTACACCTATTTTTCGAACTATAGTTGCATCAGCATAAATTACATTTAGGCCAACACCAAAACTAAACTGCTCAGTTACTTTATAGGCAACACTTGCATTCATATTAACTGTAAAAATCTCAGTCTCACCCGCAATCTGGCCTGCGGCGTAGTCATCATTAAATTTAGTTGACAAACCAAAGTTAGAAAATGCACCAAAACCAAGCGATACTTTATCGTTGTAAGGCATAGTAAAGTAAGCTGCTGGTACCACTGCACTTGGTGCAATGCTATCGTCATCTAATGAAGATTGATCAATACCAGTTGGCGCGCCTTCACCTTCTAAGCTTACATCTGGGATTACGCCAATAGCAGCAACACTTAGTTGCTTTTCTTTAAATAAAGTCATTAGTGCAGGGTTACGTGCAACTACAGACGCGTCGTCTGCGATAGAAGCTTCACCAGCGTATGCACGGCCTAAACCCGATGCATTTTGCTCTGATAATTGAAACGCAGCTGCAAAGCTATCAGCTGAAACAAATGCAAGCGAAGCTGCAATAAGAGTTTTAGAAAATTTCATTGTTGAGTCCTTAACCAAACTGACTGTCTGGGTACTATGTGTGTTGTTATTAGGATTTAAAACTTGGCTACACTACCTTAATTTTTTGTAAAAAACTCTATGAAAGTGTCAAAAAACAGCAAAAAAACCGGTTTTTAACCACATTTTAACGACAAATTAACGGTAATTTAAAACTCATCGGACTAGAAGCGTGGTATTAGAGCAAACACTCTAAATGTAATTAATTATCATTTAGATTGACTTGAAATTAGTAGCAACTTACACTCATTATAAAATCGCAATGGAAGTAAAACTGTGATCATTTTATTTATTATTACAGGGCTAATATTTTGTGGGGCGAGTGTGTTTTGCTTTTACAAAGCAAACTACTGCGCATGTACTCAAGCAGGACAATGCGATAACCCCGTAAACCATTATTGGCTAGGGGCAATGTTAAATGCGTTAATATCTTTAGCGCTGTGTTGTTTTGCATTGCACGTAGAGCTAGGCACTTTGTTATGGTTAACACTGATGGGAAATTGCTTTTTGGGTGCGTTTATTTCTGCAAAACAAACTAAAAAAAGGCAATGCAGTAAAACTAGTTCAACAAATGCTCTTTTAGCAGGCGAGACAAATTAATCTGATAATCTAAGGGCTTAACACTTGATAGTATTTTAAGCTCTTGGGTGTGCTCACTTAAATCGATGTCTTTCGGTGTAACATGATGATTGTGCTTAGCATTATAAAATAGCTTAATTTTAGGTTTAATAGGATTTAATACGTTCCCTTCAAGCACTAAAGCTAAACGTTCATTCGTTAATTTTACAATAGTTCCTACTGGATGAACCCCTAAACACTTTATAAAACGCTGTACTAACTCACCATCAAACAATTGCTTATTGGCTAATAAGTACCGCAATGCGTTGATTGGTTCATCACCATCTTGATGCATTCTATCGGCAGTCATTGCATCGTACACATCTACAATTGCCATTATACGCGCTGGACGACTTAACTTCTCTGCCTGTAGGCCTCGCGGATAACCAGAGCCATCTAAGCGCTCATGATGATTCACTATCATATCAAGCATAAGGGGTGTTATACCCTTCTCGCCTTTAACTAAACCCAAACCTTGCGCTACATGCTTTTTAATCGCTAAGAGCTCATTATTAGTAACCTTAGTTGGCTTTGAAAATATACCCTGCGGTAATTTAGCTTGGCCTAAATCATGAAGTAACGCGCCCATGGCAAGCTCTTGCACAACAGCCATTTTGTACCCTAAGTATTTAGCAAATACAGCGGTAAAAATGGCGCAGTTGATCATATGCCGCCAGTTATAGCTGTGTTTATCTTTTATACGAGTAAGAATAGTCATGGCGTTGGCGTTACGAAAAACTGAGCTGACTATTTCGCTGGCTATTTCATCAAGCACTTTTATATTAACACTCAGGCCAGATGTTAAGTCACCGTATAACGACTGTAGCTTTCGGCCATGCTGATCGTAATTGACACTCGCTTTAGCAAATTCTTGTTCAATTGAGATTGCTATAGGTGTTTTTTCGGCTTTTTGCTGGCTATTAGATGTTTTAGGTTTGCTTTGAGGCTTATATTTGGCAGGAACTGGGGCATCACCTTTAGCAAAATCTATAAGCAGCTCAAGCACCCCTTCGGAAACTAAACGCTTAATAATAGATCTATCGCGCACTAAGCCACTGGTCTTAATTTTTATGCTATTGATCCCTTCATGTTGCTTAGTAACGCTATCAACATACATACCAGGAGTAAGCTCAGACACGGGCAAAGTAATTAGCATAAAGGCGGGATTTTTCTATTAAGGAATATGTACCTTAAATAGCATTAATTAAGCCTAAAAGTCTAGTTTTTGAGTTGTAAGTAGTTATATATAACTAAAACCATTATTTACAGCCCTATTAGAGCTGCACTGTAATTCTGATTATTTTACTTTTTAATAATTAAACGCTTTCATCTCAACTACACTAAATTGCTTATCACTAAAAAGCAGGTGATTTAGCTATAAAATTTATCTAATCATTATAAAAAAGCGAACTTTATTAACCTTTCTTGAACATAATATTGTTTTGCCTCGGTCTCAATATACACAGCACTTAATAACAACTGCTTTAAATTCTTAAGAGTACTAATATATGACAAAACTAAACCACCCCGTATCAAACCTAAGTGTGGCTGCAATAAACACAGCCTCGCCTTTGGGTCATATATTAAAAGTAGCCGCTCCACTGCTCGATAGCTTACTAGGTATAAATAAACTGCGTGATATATACCTCTCTAATAATTTATCGGGTTTAGATAAGCAGAAGTTTAGTGAAAAGCTTTTAAATGTATTGGGTATTAATGTACTTGGCGCACAAGGTGTTATTAACAAAATACCTAAGCAAGGCCCTTGCATAGTAGTATGTAACCACCCTTATGGCATGATTGAGGGCGTAATAATTGCTAAATTACTCACCCATTATCGTAGCGATACTAAAGTAATGGCTAACGTTGGTTTAAAAATATTTACAGAAATTAAAGACTATTTTATTTTTGCCAATCCGCTAAAACCAAAAGCAGCCATTAACACCAGTGCAATTAAACAGTGTTTTAAACATGTAAATAACGATGGTTTACTTGTGGTTTTTCCTGCTGGCAGGGTTTCGTTTTTTCAATCAAAAAAACAACGTGTAACCGACGGTCAATGGAATCGCTTAGCGGCTCAACTAGCCTTAAAAACACAAGCCCCTTTATTACCTGTGTTTATTAGTGGTCAAAATAGCCCTATGTTTTACAATTTGGGACGTATTTACTACCGATTTAGATTATTAATGCTAATACGTGAATTACTTAAAATTCAAAAAAGGTCCATTAATTTAGGTGCTGGTAATTTACTTACACCTAAGTTATTAAATAAATTTGAGAAAACTGACGACATTAACGATATTGCGCGCCTGCTTTGCTATTTAAACGATGAACGCTTTGTAACACCTTGGCAAGACGATGCCCAATCAATGCAACTAAAAGCGATTATGCAGGATGTTGATAAAACAAAAATGACGAGTGAACTTGCTAGCTTACCAAGCGAGCAGCACTTATTAGACTTTAAAAGTTACTCCGTTTATTACGGTTATCAAGATCAAATACCTAATTGTGTTGCTGAAATAACACGCCTTAGAGAAATAACCTTTCGTACATTGAACGAAGGAAGCGGTGAGCCATGTGATACCGATAAGTTTGACGCAAGCTACATGCATTTATTTATTTTTGATCATAAAAATGAAGAGATCATTGGAGCTTATCGAATTGGACAAACTGATTTATTACAAAAAAATAGCGACGTGAGCGCCCTTTATTTATCGCAAATGTTTAATTTTGAACCCTCTTTTATTAATCAACAACAGCCGTGCTTGGAAATGGGTCGCTCGTTTATAGTTCAAAAACATCAAGGCAGTTACCATGGCTTATTACTGCTATTTAAAGGGATCGGTGCGTTTATGGCGCAAAACCCACGTTATAGGACTTTATATGGCACGGTTTCATT
The DNA here is from genome assembly GCF_000497875.1 of Pseudoalteromonas sp. S8-8. Lineage (NCBI taxonomy): Bacteria > Pseudomonadati > Pseudomonadota > Gammaproteobacteria > Alteromonadales > Pseudoalteromonadaceae > Pseudoalteromonas > Pseudoalteromonas sp. S8-8. Next base: position 50,171 of record NZ_AUTR01000017.1, on the reverse strand, counting down.
AAGTAAGCTTTACGACCCTCGTTCTGTCGCAATTATTGACCATGCAATGGTTAATAATAAACAAGGTGTTAGCGCCAATACGCCTTTTAATAATAAAATTCATCCAGAGTTTGAAGACTTCATTATTGATCACACGTTAAACATAGATCATGTATCAACATTGGTTATGGGAATAGAAGAAGATAAAAAAGACATACCGATTTTATTAAAGCAATATCATAAGCTAGGCGCTCAATTTCATTGTATGGGAATTGACAGTAACTTTAATCACACCCCAGGATTACTTTTAAGTGTGCACCTACCAAGTGCGCCTGAAAAGCTACTTAAACTCTACCTTGGTGATAAAAAAGATGATTATATAAATCACTCATAATTTTCACCTGCTGTATTAATACTGCAGATGAAAATAGAGCAACAAAAAAGTCGACGCAACTAATTGCGTCGACTTTTTTAGTTATGTAACAGCTATAAAAATATTTAGTTAAGCTGCAGCCACTTTTAAACAACTAATGCTGCTAATGAGCTGAGACTGCTTATCAAAATAATTAAAGCGTATAGTGTTACCAACTTTAATATGGCTAATACTGACTGTCATTGCATCTTCTCTTTGCATATTTACACCATATTGGCCTTGATCAGCTTTGCTGTAATGAAATGCTAAAAACTGCTCACTTGCAGGATATCTTAAGTCAATAAATTGCTTAAATTGTTGTTTACGCTTTTGTGTAACTGTTTCTAGCTCAACGCCAGATGACGTTGCAAGCGATTCAACTTGGCAATCGATTAATTGTTTTGAGTCCCATCGAACAAAAGCGATGTGACCATTATTTAGCGATAATTTATCCGGAAAAATACACAATTTAAAAGGCGCGTAACCCGATAAATCCATATTTTTTAATTGAGACAATGCAGGGGTATTATTGCTTAGTAAATGCGGGATTAAGAGGCCTCTGCTGTGCTTTACGGCATTTATATCAAATGCACTTTGATAATCGTTTAATAAAGCTAATGTTTGCCCCCAATGCGATACACCAAGCCAAGTACCACCCCCTTGCGGATCGATAGGGTAAATTGCGTTACCTGTGTGCTTACTCGGGGCGATTGCCATTTCTCGCGTTTTTTGTTCATCACGATTAAAAAACAACTCGTAGCCATCATCAGTTAGGAAGTAACTTAAAGTGCACATATTAACTTTGCAGTGATTTTAATTGGCTTTGTTGGCTTTTTTCTCTCAAAAAAGTGGCTGTACTTGGTGCTAACCCAAAGTTCTGGTCGAATGATGCTTTTTGTGCAAAGGTAATTTGTGAAATCATCGCATAGTGATGTACTGCATGGCTTCCTACAAATATAAGCTCTCGTGCTAATGAGGTTGTTACAGTTTGTACATTTTTACTTTTAATTGATACTTCGCTTGAAAGTAACAGCGGTTTATTAAAATCATCTGTACTTAGCTGTTCAATCCACGATGCTATCTCTGCAATTTTTTTTATAGCTTCACAGGGGTTACTTTCAATATTGCTGCCGCGTAGGCGACTATCGTAATCAATATTATTTATACCAAAGCCCGTCATTAAAGATTGGTAATGATCGATAATGTGGCGCATATGTGACCCAGCTGAACTAATGAAATTAGGAGCAACGATTTGCGAATAATCCTCTTTAGTTACACTTTCAAGATAAGCATGTCCTTGAGCGAGTATTTCTAACTGACTATTTAACATTGAATCGGTTTTCCTCATTTATAATTTCGTCGTATATGCATACATAACGTTAGATAACATTTTGAATAATGCAATTTTGCATTGTATAAATAACTAGAAAGCTGTTCTTACAATAAAATTTCAAAATTTATGCAGTAATACATTTTTAAATATAAAAGTAATTAATGAGAAGCTAGATAATATAGAGGGGAATATTAGTAGATGTAAAAGCAAATGGCGCTCTCGGTAGGGATCGAACCTACAACTCAGCCTCCGGAGGGCCACGTGATATCCATTTCACCACGAGAGCACATTTGTTGCCGCCACACCAACTCGCGATATCAGTGCTTTAGCATCAGCAATGATAAAGAGATCTTTAAATAAATACCAGTAACATCAGCTTATATGCTTATTAATTAAACTCTTTTAAATAAAACACTTCACAATGGCTTAAAAACACGCTATTTATTCTTATTGAATAGGAAACAGTAACGGTTTAGTAACATTGAAACTATGATTGTCGCTGTGCGGATGGATTTAATACGAGGAAATAATGATGAGTTTAATGTCTACTGAGCAAGTTGCTGAGTTTTTAGGTGTAAAAGTAGAGCGTGTAAAACGCCTCTCTAGAGAAAGTTTATTAATTGCTAAATCAGAAGATGAAAATGGTGAACCACAATTTGATACAGCCGAAGTAACAAAATACAAAGAGCTCGCCGAGCGCTTTGGTGGTCTTTAACATCTATAAAAAAGTATTATTAACGAGTTTAGTTAGCTGCGCGCGTAACATTACAGATTTACTAGTTATGCTGCGCTCTTCATACCAGCCAATACATAACACTAAAAAAAACAGCTTATAGTAATTCAGCTTATCCATTGAAGGATTAAACGTTTTTGTTTTATCGATACTATTTTTATAGTTATTTAACAATGCGCTTTCACTGCTCTTATTAAGATTAAAGCTCACTGCAAGGGCTGCCAAATCAAAATACACATCATTAGTTTGTGCATATTCAAAGTCAATTAAATACATGCCTGAAGCATTTACAATAATGTTATCTTTTACTAAGTCGTTATGACAAAAGCCTCCATTAAATGACATAGCTGCAACGGCTTTGAGTGCCTTCTCTATTTGAGGTTTATATTGCGTATAGACGTCGGTGCTTTGATAAAAATGAAGCTCTTTAGCTATATCCATTGGCGCGGTAGATACTTTGTAATTGTGCACTTGAGCAAGTTTATTAATAAAGCTAAGCGTTATATCCGATTGCGCGCTCTTGCCTTCAATATAATTAAATACCGCACGACCGTTTTCTTTATCAAGCCAAATAGGCGCAGGACATATATTAAAGTTACTTAAAAAGCGCTGCGCTTCAAGGCCGTCACTTGGCCAATGGCTTTTATAACACTTTAACAAATACCCTTGTTGCTCGGTACGTATTAAAAAATTATCGTTACTAAAGCCATTAAGTAATCGCTCGCTTGAAACAATGCTTGTAGGCTCTATAAACGCACTACACATTTTTACTAACTGAGTATGCTCAATCATTGATTAAAGCTGTGCTAGAGGCTTAGCTTGGCTTTGTTCGTACTCTTCGTACCAAGTTTTAAAGCCCCACGCTGCCATAATGGTATAAAATATAAAGAGTGCTAGCGTTGGGTAATAGCCTTTTTCGTAATATAAATACATAGAAGCGGCATCTATTACAATCCAGTACAGCCAGTTTTCGAGGACTTTCTTAGCCACTAAGTAAGTAGTTACTACGGCAAAACACGTTGTAAAACTATCAAGATAAGCAAAATCGGCATGAGTATAGTTTTGCATAACGTAACCAATAACTATTGCAGCTACGGTTGTTAAACTAATTAAAACAGCATGACGGTTTATCGACCACGATGTAATATTTAAATTTGCAGCTTTGCCTTTACGCCATACAACCCAGCCAAATACAGCCATATACATATAATAAAAATTAAGTAATGACTCCATAAGCAATGCGCCATTCCAGTACATTATTGTATAAATGAGCGTGCTAAAAAATGCCGCGGGCCAACACCATAAGCTTTCTTTTATTGCTAATAATAAATAAGCCATCGACAACCCTACCGCAATATATTCCCAATGCGACATTGCTGTAAAACCACTTAAGGTTTGTGTTAAAAAGTCCATATTATGCAGTTACCGTTTAGTTGTGCCGATTGTTATACCAATCTGCTTATATACGGGGTCTATTTAACGTTAAGAAAATTACGCTAGAACTAGGCAAAAATTTTTGTATCTAGTTGTTCTAAATAAAAAATTTTTAACGACGTTATAGTGCAATTTAATTCGTTAAATTGATCAAAGATTTATGCAGGTTGGTATTATAGGTTATTCAGGCGATAAGTCGCCAGAGAGAAACTTACATACAAAAATAGCTTTACCAAATTCTTCATATGAACGTTTAATTTCGGTATTTAACACCTGCATTACTAAATCGTAATCACCAAAAATTTGCGTTGATAACGTGTTAGTAATCACTTTTAAATCATCGTATTCGTTTAATCTGTCAATAAAGCCCTGAATAAACGGGATATAATCTTGGTGAAGTGGGTATTTACTGATCTCTACTGATAATTTCATTTTTGACTCTTTATTTTAATTACCGATTACAACAAGTCATTCAATGCTAGAGCCGTTATTAAATACAGTGTAAAATCGCTGCAACACTCAATTGAAATGAGCTTAATATGGCACGTAGAATAACCTACAAATATAAAAACGAACCGCGCGAGATTAATTTCGCTAAAGATAAATACCACGACATGTATCAAGCAATTGCTGCCGCCGAAGGTATTGATCTGACTAATTACTTAAGCATGGTACAGCAAATAGAAATGACCTCAAAAGGGTCTGCTTCTGTTCGTAACTTTCGCGACCAAGAATTTGCCCGTATGGGCTTTAGCGACGTTTACTTTATAAAAGAGTAAATACCGCTTTATAGCTGTATTAACGCTGATACTCATAACTTACGCGCGGTGTAATATTACATAATAGCTCGTAAGGGATAGTATCAGCGCACAATGCTATTTCTTCAACTGGTAGCTCAGGGCCCCACATAGTGACTCTGTCGCCCACTTTAATATTGTGCTCATTAGCGCCTATATCTACGCTAATCATATCCATAGCAACACTGCCAACAATACCATAACGCTGCTTACCAATTATTACTGGTGTGCCCTCTTTAGCGTGCCGAGGATAACCATCGCCATAACCCATAGCCACAACAGCTAATTTGGTTGGTTTATCGCTTTTCCAACGACCACCATACCCTACCGCCTCATTCGCTGGTACATTACGCACCGCAATTACGCGCGTAGTTAAGCGCATAACAGGCTTTAACTTGTGTTGTTGCCCAATACTATTTGCCATTGGTGATACGCCATATAGCATAAGCCCAGGGCGCACCCAATCACCATGGCCGCTCGGCCACGCGATAATACCAGCAGAATTTGATAAACAATGTGCTTGGTCAATACCATTCACTAAGTTATCAAATAACGTGATTTGTTGAACCGTTTTGGCATTATCAACATCATCAGCACACGAAAAGTGGGTCATTAAATTAACGGTATTTTTGGCGTTAGGTGTTTTTTGTAAGCGGTTATAAAACTCTTCAAACTGCTCTGGTGCAATACCTAGTCGATGCATACCTGTATTTACTTTTAACCAGCATGTTATTGGCGCATCAAGCTTTGCTTTTTCAAGCGCGGCTAATTGGTATTCATCATGAATAATAGTTTGAAAGTTATTAGCGAGTAAAATAGGTAAGTCGGCTTTGTTAAAAAAGCCTTCTAGTAAAACTATTGGCTTTGTTAAGCCCCCAGCTCGAAGGGCAAGCCCTTCATCTATACGCGCCACAGCAAATGCGTCAGCATTATTTAAATGCTGCGCAATCGTTACTAAACCATGCCCGTAAGCATTTGCTTTTAGCACCGCCATTACTTTGCTGTTAGGTGCAAAGCACTTAACTTGCGCTAAATTATGCGCAAGTGCAGCTAAATTAATTTCAGCAGTGGCTAAGCGCATTAGTAATCGTCATCTACCGCTGGTCCCGCGTAATTATCAAAGCGAGAAAATTGACCTTGGAATGTTAAACGCACTTTACCAATTGGGCCGTTACGTTGTTTACCTATGATAATTTCGGCAATACCTTTGTCAGTACTGTCTTCGTTATAAACTTCATCACGGTAAATAAACATGATTAAATCGGCATCCTGCTCTATCGACCCCGACTCACGTAAATCTGAGTTAATAGGACGTTTATCGGCACGTTGCTCTAGCGTACGGTTAAGCTGCGAAAGCGCAACAACCGGACATTTTAGCTCTTTTGCTAGTGCTTTAAGTGAACGTGAGATTTCAGCAATTTCGAGCGTTCGGTTATCAGCAAGGCTTGGTACACGCATTAACTGCAAGTAATCGACCATGATCATACTAATGCCACCGTGGTCGCGGGCTATACGCCTTGCACGTGAACGAACATCGGTAGGTGTTAAGCCCGATGCATCATCAACGTACATTTTACCTTTTTCCATCAACAAGCCCATTGTTGATGAAAGTCGTGCCCAATCGTCATCATCTAATTGACCAGTACGTACCTTAGTTTGGTTAATACGGCCAAGAGACGCTAACATCCTCATCATAATTTGTTCTGAAGGCATCTCTAGAGAGTAAATTAATACTGGTTTGTCTTGAGTCATTGCAGCATGTTCTGCAAGGTTCATCGCAAAAGTGGTTTTACCCATTGATGGACGCGCTGCAACAATAATTAAGTCAGAAGGCTGTAAGCCCGTCGTCATTTTATCAAGATCGGCATAACCTGTACTTACACCCGTAACACCATCTTGTGGTGATTGATAAAGCTCTTCTATTTTATCAACGGTTTTTTCAAGGATGCTATGAATGCTTTGCGGGCCTTCATTATTTTTTGTTCGTTGCTCAGCTATTTTAAACACTTTGCTTTCGGCAAAATCGAGTAAGTCGTGACTGGTACGTCCTTCGGTATTAAAACCCGCTTCTGCAATTTCGTTCGCTACGCCAATCATTTCACGTACAACAGCACGTTCGCGTACAATACTTGCGTAAGCGTCAATGTTAGCAGCACTTGGCGTGTTTTTAGCTATTTCTGCTAAATAAGCAAAGCCACCAATTCCTGCCAGTTTATTATTTTTTTCTAAACTTTCAGAAATAGTGATTAAATCTATCGGATCGCCAATCTCAGCAAGTGCCGTCATCGCCTCAAAAATTAACTTGTGCGTGCGGGTATAAAAATCCTGTGATACAACAAGCTCCGCTACGCGGTCAAAAGCTTGGTTATCAAGCATTAAGCCACCTAAAACAGATTGTTCAGCTTCTATTGAATGGGGAGGAACTTTAAGTGTATCGACTTGCTTATCTGGTTTGGCCATAACTTCACAGTAGTAAAATTGAATGGCTCTATTCTATCGACTTGAAGGGGCTGTGCAAATAGAAAAGCAGGAAATCTTTTCCTGCTTTTTGTAATCGTGAAGGTGAATGAGCGTTATTTAATACGAAGCTCTATGCGTCCACTAATTGTATCCATTTCAACATTAGCATTACCGCCATTAATGCTAAATTCTAAATCACTGGCTGGGCCGTATTTAGCTTTACTGACTTTATCGCCAGTAACTTTATTAATGATTTTGCCATTAGCGTGCGCTTTAATTTCAAAATTTGCAGATACGCTGTCAGGAAAGTAAAAATCACCATCGCCACTTACCGATTCAAAACGTACATCACCGCCTTTTAAAAGCTCTTTAATATGTACTTCGGCTTCGCCATTCACCGTGTTAATACGTAAGTTTTTAATTGACGATAGCGTAAAATCTATATCGCCATTTACATTTTCAAGGCGCACATCATTGGCACTTGAGGTTGATTTAATATCGCCATTAACAGCGCTAAAACGTAGTTCACCACTTGATTCTCTATCGTTAATTTCGCCATTTACGGTTTCAAATTGAATATTCCCACTTAGGTTTTCTGCATTTACATCGCCATTTACGGTGGTGAGCTTAATGTTGCCAGTAATATCATCTACCGTAATTTCGCCATTAACCACGTCAACTTCAGCGCCATTTTTTAGCTCTTTCGCAGTCACCGATACATTAACGCCAGCAAATTCTAAACTACTGCTTTTAGGCATAAATATGGTTAGGCTTGAGCCATCGCCATTATTACTCCAATTTGATTTACGTGGCATTTTTACAATAAACTGAGTTTTATCGCCATTTATTTTAAGCTCATAACCCTCGGCTTTGTCATCAAGCTCGCCAGATACTTTAAATTCGTTTTTATCCCAGCCTGTAATATGTATATCACCGCGTTGGTTTTCAATAAAAATAGTGCCGCCACTTGGTACGTCTATTTGCTTATCTATTTTTTCACCCGCTAATACTGCCAACGGAAATAAGCTCAGTCCTAATAAAATCGCTTTCATGTCGTACTCCTAAATGTGCTGCCAACGTGGCGCGTGCACCTTGTTAATTAAATCAAGTTGTTGTTGATATACTTGCGCTAACATTGTTAGTAGCGCTTGGTTTTGTGGCTCATTTTCAAGAACTTGCTTTATTGCTTGCTCTGCGTTTTCAAGCTCTTGTAGCTGCGTTTGCCAGTTAGTGGTCAATGCTTCTTTATTTTCATATTCAACCAACAAACTGTTTTTTTGCGCCGAAAAGTAATCACTTATAGCCACTACGGGTTGTGGCTCGGGCGCTATAACAAATAGATTTACAGCAATTAAAGCAGCTAATGTGCAGGCAGCTATTGCTGTTAGTTTTGGCCAAATAGCAGTGCCTTTTAGGTCCTGCTTATTACTAACCATTGCTCGCTCAATTCCCGCCCACAGGTCTTTTTGTGGCGTAATGTCTTTATCAAGCGTGTTTAATGACTCATTTAAATAGTCGTCAAAATTTGGTTTATTCATTTTCATACCACTCTTGTAGTAGCTGCCTAGCACGATGATATTGCGATTTACTTGAACCAACAGCCATACCTAATTGCTCGGCTATTTCCTCGTGCCTGTAACCTTCGATTGCAAATAACACAAACACCATACGTGCGCGCTCAGGAAGCCTTACTATTAATTTATCGAGACCATTTAAGCCTTTGCAGTCATTAGCTGATTGCTCATCCATACCGCAGTGTTCAATGCTCACTACTTTTTGCAGCCAATTTTTTTGCTTGCGTAAGTAACTAATTGCTACATTACTGGCAACGCTGTAAAGCCAAGTAGAAAACTGCGAGCGACCGTCAAATTGCGCTATTTTACGCCATACCTGTACAAACACTTCTTGGGCTGCATCTTCAGCATGCGCTTGGTCCGCTAATAAGCGTAAACATAAACCGTAGACTCGTTTTATATGTAACTCATAAAGCGTTGTGTATGCGCTTTGATCACCTGATTTAACACGCTCAATGAGTTTAGCTTCGCATAAAGGCGTTTGTTCGGGTTTAGCGTGTAACATCCGTTATGTCGCCTTTTAATTATTATTATTGAGTTAGTGTATTGATAAGTTAGACGTAATAACAGTTCGAAAAGGTTTAAAGGGAATGAAAAAATAATTGAATAAAAAAGGGGCTTATACGAGGTTGTATTTAACAGTGCCCTTAACTAATTAAAATTAGCCAAATTACAGACACAAAAAAGCCGTGCTAATAGCACGGCTTTTGTCGCTTAATTAAAAATTAAGCTTCAGCGATTACGATTACTTTAATAGTAGCCGTTACGTCTGAGTGAACTGAAATTGATACGTCAAATTCACCTGTCTCACGGATAGTACCTAGAGGCAAACGAACTTCTGACTTAGCAACTTCAACACCAACAGCTGAGATAGCGTCAGCGATGTCACGAGTACCGATTGAACCGAATAACTTACCTTCGTCACCAGCTTTAGATACTAATGTAACTTCTGCTAATGCTTCTAGTTTTTCAGCGCGTGCTTGTGCAGCAACTAACTGTTCAGCGATTTTCGCTTCAAGTTCTGCACGACGAGCGTCAAACGTTTCAATGTTAGCTTTAGTCGCAGGAACTGCCTTACCTTGAGGGAAAAGGAAGTTACGTGCGAAACCAGATTTAACTACAACCTGTTCACCTAGGCTACCTAGGTTAGCGATCTTATCTAGTAGAATAACTTGCATGTTTCTACACCTTTTAAAAACTGTTAATCCGCTGCTTACTTATGTAAGTCAGTGTATGGAAGAAGGGCTAAGTAGCGAGCACGCTTAATAGCAGTTGCTAGCTGGCGCTGAAATTTAGCGCTAGTACCTGTGATACGGCTAGGTACGATTTTGCCACTTTCTGTAACATAGTTTCTAAGAGTAGCTAGATCTTTGTAATCGATTTGTTTTACGCCTTCCGCTTTAAAGCGGCAGAACTTACGACGTCTGAAATAACGTGCCATGAGATTAATTCCTCAAATAATTCTTTCTATATGCTGAGCATGCAAAACCAATTGGCTAAGGCCGTTACGACCTTCGTGGCGATTTAAAAAACCACTCACTTGCAATGCCTGCCCAACGTGCAAATGTTGAGTCTGTTGTTGCATTTGCTTTCCACTGGCAACTACCTGAAGCCTCACGTAACTATTACGGTTAAGGTCTGCTTCGGTTTGCATCGATTTATGTTCTACAACAAAAATACAATGCGGGATGCCAGCAGGGCTTTGGCTAAACTTGGGAGTTTTACAAACTACCCCAGATATAACCAGCTGATTCATATATGGGCTAACCATTATAGTAACTGCTGATTACATGCCATGCTAGGACTCAAAACAATTAAGCAGCTGGTGCTTCTTTCTTCTCTTCTCTTGCAAGAGGAGACGCTTCAGTTTCAGCAGTTTTAGTGCGGATAACTAAGTTACGAAGCACTGCATCGTTGTAGCGGAAAGTAGTTTCTAGCTCGCTGATTACTTCAGTTGGTGCTTCAACGTTCATAAGAACATAGTGAGCTTTATGAAGCTTGTTAATTGGGTAAGCCAATTGACGACGGCCCCAATCTTCAAGACGGTGGATAACACCACCAGCTTCAGTGATAGAACCAGTATAACGTTCGATCATACCAGCAACTTGCTCACTCTGATCTGGGTGAACCATGAATACGATTTCGTAATGACGCATGGATATTCCTTACGGTTAATAGAGCCTTCTACCGTTTCGGCCGGTCGGTTTAAGGCAAGGAATTAATAGTTTAAAAGCCGAAATGAGCGCGCATTTTACGCTTAGACGGATAATTAAGCAAGCAGGTTTTTTAAGCTTTTATAGATAAGAGTTAAAAGGTAATTATTACGAGCTTCGCTCGTCGCGTCAGCAAGCTGCTCGCCTACCGAAAAAGTTAAGCACAGAGTGCAATGTCTCTTGTAGAAGCCGAGCTTACTCGCATGAAAAGCGATAGCTTTTAATTACTTAAGCTTTATGTTTACCCCGAAAATATAAACATTTACTCAAGCTTAAAGCCGTGCAATTATTAAGCAATACATTATTAAATAAGGATATTTATGAAGCTCTTACTATCGCTTGTATTAATACTTACTTTTAGTACACCATTTTTAAGCCACGCAAAAACCAATGCAACTGACATAACCGTTGGTAAAAAAGTCATTCTGCAATCAAAAATACTTAACGAAGACAGACCCATTAAAATTTTCATACCTGACACTGTAAAAGACGATCAGCCGCTTTATGTTATTTATTTACTTGATGGTGTTGAGCACTTTCATACGGCGTCTGGTGTTATTAAATCCCTTGTTGATTACGAGCAGATACCTAACGCAATGCTCGTTGGTATTGATACAACTAACCGTGTTCGTGATTATTTACCAAAAGTAGAAGGCGAGCCTAAAACAGAGTTTCAAACTTTTGTTAAAAACAAATGGCCTGACGCAGGACAAACCGACAAGTTTTTAAAGTTTGTGTCTGATGAACTCATGCCTTATATAAACAGTAATTACTCAACTAACGGCTACAACACCTTAATTGGCCACTCTAATGCAGGTACTTTGGCGCTTTATACTTTAGTTAATCAGCCTGAGTTATTTAATAACTATATAGCTATAAGCCCAAACAGTTGGTGGAGTGATGAGGAATTAAAAAATAATATTATAAAATACACTAAAAACCCTAAAGGTGATCAGGCGTTATTTATTAGTGTAGCAAGCGAAGGAGCACGCTTTTATACAGGCGTATTAAATACTTTGGTAAATTTAGAACAACAAACGCCCTCGCAGCTTAAATGGGAATATAAGCATTACCCCGCTTTTACTCATATGGGCACTATACTACCAGCGCTTAGCGATAGCCTAATTCACTTATTTAGCGACCTAATATTTAAGGTTACTGACGAGCACGGAAAGTTTGCTGATGTATCGCTCATTACAGGTTATTACCAAGCACTTAGTGATAAGTACGGGTTTGAGCTTAAAATTCCACAAGATGTATACGTAGAGTTTGCTCATAGCCAGCAAAAGTTTGGTAATACAGCTAAAGCTATAGCAACGCTTAAACATTTTACTACCGATTATCCCAATGCAACTTATTCTCACATGCGTTTATCGCAAGGCTATACTGCTAACAAACAATTTAAAGAGGCCGTCACTAGTATGAAAAACGCACTCGAGCTTGCAAAAGAAAACAAAAAAGACCCGCTGTTAATTGATGCGCTCAAAGATATGGTGAATGAAGCACAAGAGAATTTGTAACTGATTTAACGCAAAGCGCTTTTTAACTAACGATAGTAATTACGAGCTACGCTCGTCGCGTCAGCAAGCTAAACGCCTACAGGTAAGATAAGCTCAGTGTTAAACTTTGCATGTAGACGCCGAGCTTGCTCGCGTGAAAAGCGCGGCTTTAAATATGTTCAAAACTATTTTAAAACAAAAAACCGATGTTTAAACTAAACATCGGTTTTTTTAATCAAGCTCATCACTTTACTTTATCTGTTGGGTTTCGCTTCGCTCAACCCAACCTACTTATTTGCCTATCGCTTCTTTGGCGAACAGGTGCTTGATTGGCCCAAGATTATCAACTAATGATAGCCCTACTCCACGAATAAGTTTTTTAACTGGGTTTGCACCTTCAAATAACTCTTTTAGCCCTTGCATCATAGCTATGTGTTTTTGTGCATCGAGCTTACGAGTGCGCTCGTAATCGCGCAGTGTGCGAGTGCTTGCAAACTCCTTGCTATCGCTTGTTAAAAGCTCAATTAAATAAGCCGAATCTTTTAGGCCTAGGTTCATACCAAGCCCTGCAAGTGGATGGATTGTATGTGCAGCATCGCCAATGAGTACCACTTTGCCTGAAACCCATTGCTGGGCGTAGCGCATTTTAAGTGGGAAAGCAGTGCGCTTACTTTGCACTTCACACAAGCCACATTGACCATCTATTGCAGCCATTACGGCTTTATTAAAGGTGTTATCATCCATAGCAAGGAGCTCATCGCAGTGGTTTGGGCTGGTAGACCACACTATTGAATGGGTGTTGGCATCGCTCAGTGGTAAAAATGCGAGTGGGCCTGTTGGTAAAAACACTTGGCGTGCGGTGTTTGCATGTTGCTCTTTAGTCTTAACAGTGGCGACTAGCGCATGGTGATCGTAATCTTTAAAGCTAAGCGCCATATTAAATTGTTTACGTATAGCTGAATTTGCACCATCAGCCGCCACCAGCAGTTTTGCAATAATTGGCTCGCCGCTTTTAAGTGTTATAAATACATCAGATTCGCTTTGATGTATTTGCTGATACTGTGTATCGAACATTAACGTGGCACTGCTTTGTTGCTCTAGCTCTTTTATAAGCGCAAAGCGGATAATGTCGTTTTCAACAATATGGCCTAAATGTTCAAGCTCAAGTTGCTCGTTATTAAACGCTATTTTGCCAAAGCTGTCGGCATCACGTACATCCATATGCGTATAAGCACACGCTCGCTGTGCGATAATTTCGGGCCATACATTTAATTGTTCAAGCAAGGTTTGACTTGCAATGCTTAACGCACTTACACGCAAACCATATTCGTCAGTTGGTAACGCTTGTGTTGGTGCGCCGTCGAGTACAACGACGCTTATATCGGCTTTTGCCAATCCAAGTGCTAGTGTTAGCCCTACACAGCCGCCACCTACAATACAAACCTGTGCTTGCTTCATAAACGCCTACCTTGTTTAACTTGCCCCATTAACTGTTTGGCTAATGGCGCTTTTAATGCGGGAAATAAATCCATCGAAAACAACCCAATACTGCGCCCAAATGCGAGCACTCGCGATGAGTTTGAAAAAAGCCTAACAAGTGCATCGGTTAAACTCATTACGGTTTTTATATCATCACTGCGCTTTTTTGAATATTCACGTGTAAACGCATAGCTGCCTAAATCGTGTTGGCTATTTGCTATTAAATTACTAAGTACTTGTACGTCGCGAAGACCTAAATTAAAACCTTGCCCTGCGATAGGATGAATCGCATGTGCAGCATTACCAATAACCACTGTACGGTGCGCAGTTAAAGACTCAACTTGCCCGTAAACGAGCGGGTAACTCGTGCGCATGCCCACTTTAGTAAATTGACCACCGCGATAACCAAACGCGCTTTGCAGGGCAATTAAAAAAGCTTGTTCACTGAGTGCCATGTGCTGTTCAACTTGATCTTGGCTCATACACCATACTAACGAATAACGGTTATTGCTCATGGGTAATAACGCCATAGGCCCGTTTTGTGTAAAGCGCTCAAATGCATGATTATTATGCCCACCAGCCACTTCTACATTAGCAATAATAGCGCCTTGTTCATAAGGCTGGGTATTAAAACCAAGCCCAAGTAAACTACGTGTTGGTGATTGTGCGCCATCAGCAATAACCAATAGTGCTGCATTTAATTGCTCGCCGCTTTGTAGGGTGAGTGTATTGCTATGCAGAGTTTGCTCAATGGCAGTTACGCTATCGGGGCACAAAAGCGTAATATTTGACTGCGTTAAACGCAGGTGAAGCGCTCGGCCAAATGGATTTACTTCTACTACGTAACCAAGTGAGGGCTTAGCAAATTCGTCGCAATTAATGTGCGCTTTGCCAAAGTGGCCTCTATCAGACACGCTCACTTTTTTGATTGCTGCGGTGTAAGGGGCATTTTGCTCAAATAAATTGAGGCTTTGTAAATACTCTACCGATTGCTGAGCAAGTGCAATGCTTCTCTCGTCAAAGCTTGGGTGGTAGTCGCCGGTTACTTGATTCGCTTCTACAACGGCAATATTTAACGCGGGATTAGTTTTAGCCACACTTAATGCGCAGCTTGCTCCCGCTAAACCACCGCCAATAATAACTACATCAAACTGCTTAGCCACTTTACTCTCCGAGCTTTATACGTTTTTAGCACTTTGCATAAGTGCTTCTATATCACTAATTTTTTTAGGTACGCTTAGGGTCAAGTTTTCATGGCCGGTTTCGGTAACTAGCAAGTTATCTTCGATACGAATGCCAATGCCTTTGTATTTTTGCGGTGCGCTTGAGTCTTCGCTTATATAAAGCCCTGGCTCTATAGTGAGTACCATACCCGGCTCAAATGCACGCTCAGCGTTATTTACTTTGTAATCGCCAACATCATGTACATCTAAACCAAGCCAATGCCCAAGCCCGTGCATGTAATATTCTTTACACGCACCTTTTGCCATTAGCTCGTCAAAGTCGCCAATTAAAATACCTAAGTCGAGTAAACCTTGGGTCATTACTTCCATTGCTAGTTTATTAGCATGCGACATATAACCACCGGGTTTTACTTCATCAAAGGCAACTTCTTGCGCTTTAAGTACAATATTATAAAGCGCGGCTTGCTCTTCGCTAAATTGACCATTTACCGGAAATGTACGCGTTATATCAGCAGCGTAACCTTGTAACTCACAACCGGAGTCTATAAGTACTAGGTCACCATTTTTTAATACGTCGCTATTTTGCGTGTAATGTAAAATATTGGCGTTGTCGCCACTACCAACAATTGTGCCGTACGCAGGATGCGGCGCACCGTTCATTGCATAATGATGATGTAGCTCTGCTTCTAGCTGAAATTCAGTAGCTCCGGCATGTGAAAAACGCATGGCGCGCATGTGCCCTCGCGCACTAATTTCACAGCCTTCTCGCATAACATCTATCTCACTTGGCGATTTAAACAAACGCATTTCGTGAATAAGGCCGCGTATTTCTTTTAAATTACTCGGTGCTTTGAGGCCTTTTCGAGAGCCACTTCGAAGTGTACCTAGTAACGAAAACACTTTGGTATCAAATAAGGGGTAAGCACCTTGTGCAAAATAGAGCGCATTTTTTGCATTTAGCATATCGAGTGTTTTATCGTTTAATTCACTTAGCGGGTAAGCTTCATCAAACAAGTAGTCACTTTTAGCTTTATCAAAGCCAACTCTGCGGCCATGCCAAATTTCTGCAAGCTTGTCTTTATCTAGGCAAAATAAAGTACTGGGTGCATCGCTGTTATTACAGAGTACAAGTACGGCGTCGGGTTCGTTAAAGCCAGTTAAGTAAAAAAAGTCGCTATCTTGCCTAAATGCATATTCGGTATCGCGGCTGCGCGTAACTTCACTCGCAGCGGGAATAATAGCAACGCTATTTTCATCCATTTGAGCAAGTAAGCGCTCGCGACGTGCTTTAAATTCTGACTTTTGTACTTCAACCATTATTAACCAACCCGTTTTACTTTTTAAAAGTTAATGAAGTGTTTTTTTAGTACTTTGCGTGCTTTGCTCTTTACCAAGCTCTGCAAAACAAAGTAGTGCTGATACACGCACATATTCAATTACTTCGTGCAGCGCTTGGCTGTCTTCTTCGGTTTCTTCAAAAGTAGTATCTAGGCGAGTGATTTCGCTAAAGTCAGTAATAACTTCTTTAACATCGCTCGATAGTTTACCGTAGTCTTTTTGCTTTAAACCAAAACCAAGCATAAAACCCGCTACCCATGATACGAGGCCATTAGCCTGATCGATGAGTGTTTCGTCGTCGCTTGGTAAAAATAAATCAAACTGAAATTCATCATCATTAAAGCTCGCGACTACTTGCTTATAAATAGTGCCAAAAAACTGCTTTAAATCGTTACTAAACGATTCACCATCGTTAAACACATCGCTCAAAAGGCCTAAGTATTCTTTGTCGTCAATGGTTAAACCACACGCAAGTAAACCACTAATCACACCATGCGCTTCAGCAGGTGATACAAATATTTCGTTTTTTTCTAAAAGCAGTTGAGCTTTTTCGTAATCGGGTAAATCGTTCATAATCGAATCTTCGCTTTGCAAGTTAAGGCAATGCTACCACTCGATAAAAAGCAACTCCAATTAATTGTATGATCAAGCTCAAAAACCATGCGATAAAGTAAATGATGGGTTAAAGGTGCGGAAAAACTAAGCGAACGATATAATTTTTTACGTTTGGGGTTTAAGGATTGGATTATGTCTTATATACTTAAATTGTTCCCTGGGGTACCGGAGCTTAGTTAAGTCCCTGAGCCGATAAATTTTATACCAGGGTTTCTGTTCGTCTACTATTGTGCAGGCTCGGCATGTACCGAGAAGCCTACGGTAAACCGCAGATTCCCGCCCTGAAACCTTCTGGTTTCAGGACTGAAACCGAGCACCGTATCTTGGGGAACATCTTTTTAGCAAACCCTCGCCTTTAAAAGGCTTTATCAAAAAAAATTAACCTTCCTATTTACTCTTATATTTATCTAAATTTTTTATTCACTTATCTTCAATTGTCTAATATTACTTTTAACTTATAAAAAAAGCCGCAGGTAATTACTTACCTACAGCTTTAATAATCACGTATTTAAGAGTGAAGTTATTTAAACCAACCTTGAAAACGCTCCATTAGCATGTAGTTTATTGGTACTAACAATAAAGTAATAAAGGTAGCAAAAATAATCCCAAACCCTAAGCTCACCGCCATTGGTATTAAAAACTGTGCTTGAGTCGCTTTTTCAAACAGTAATGGCATTAAGCCAATAAAGGTCGTTAAACTAGTTAGCATTACAGGGCGAAAACGTGATGCACCTGCAATTTTTATAGCATCGAGAACTTTACCACCTTCACTGCGCTTTTTATTAATAAAATCAACGAGTACGAGGGAGTCATTTACCACCACCCCGGTTAGCGCAAGCATACCGAGTAAACTCATAATAGTTAAGTCCATTCCCATGATCCAATGCCCTACTACAGCACCTATCATGCCAAATGGAATAACACTCATTACTATGATTGGTTGTAAGTAAGATTTAAGCGGTATTGCTAATAGCGCATAAATAATAAAAAATACAAACACAAGTGCCCAAGCCAACGACCCAAACGACTCTCTTTGCTCTTTAGCCTCACCTTCTAGTTTGTAATCTACTCCAGGATATTGCTGCATTAACCCATCTAAATACTCCGTTAGGTCAGCCTGCAGTATGGTCATGTTGGTATTATTTTTTTCGATATCGGCTGTTACGTTTAATGTGCGGTAACGGTCTATTCGATTAATAGTTGATGGACTTTGCCCAGCAGTAAGTGTTGCCACGTGCGATAAAGGCACTGAGCCTCCATCAGGCGTATTTATAAGTATGTTTTGTAGGTCAGCTACAGAGCGGCGCTCATCTATAGGTAAGCGTACCATTACACGTACGTCATCCCTGCCTCGCTGAATACGTTGTGCTTGCGAGCCAAAAAACGAGTTACGTACTTGTCCTGCTACATTGACTCTATTTAAGCCCAGCGCTAAACCTTGTTGCGTAAGCTCTATTTGTAACTCTTCTTTACCGTCGGACATACTATCGGCAATATCAAATACCGTTGGATAGGTCGATAAACGGGTTTTAATGTGATCAGCCACGTCTTGTAAAATAGTCAACGAAGTGCCGCTAAGCTGAACATCAATTGGGTCTGAACTTCGGCCAATTTCGGCTCTAAACGTTAAACTTTCGGCACCTGGAATGACACCAATTAAATCGCGCCATTCGCTGGCAAGTTCTCGTGATCCTATGTCTGATTCACGCTTTTCAGCCGGTGTTATTTCAAAGCGTACAGAGCCTGAATTAGATACCCCACCACGCCCGCCTGTTGTGGCTAATATATTTAAAATAACGCTTTCACCCGTATCTGGGTCGCGGTACTTTTCTTGTAATTGCTGCGCCTTTTGCGACATGTCAATTACGTATTTATTCGTTACTTCAAACGGTGTACCTGTTGGTAGTGTTAAGTTAACGCGGACTGTTTCGCTTGGTATGCGCGGGAAAAATACAAACTTAGTCCAACCGCTGGTGATCATGGTTAAAATTATAACAAATACACCAATAAACAAGCTTACCGAAGCCAATTTATGGCGCAGTGCTAAATTTAAAGTGGGTTGATAGTATTTTAAAATCGCGTTTTCAAATCCATCTGCAAAACGCTGTTGAATAACATCAAACTTTGAAGGTTCGCCTTTTTCGTGGCGTAGTTTTATATATTTTAAATGTGCTGGTAGTACAAATTTAGATTCAATCAATGAAAACAATAATACCGGAATAACTACTACCGGTATTTGTGCAAACAAGGCACCACGCGCCCCTTCAATAAAGGCCAAAGGTAAAAAGGCAGCAACGGTAGTTAACACACCAAATGTTACTGGTGTTGCTACTTCTTGAGTACCTAAAATTGCGGCTTGCTCGCCCGACTTAGCTGTTTTTAGATGGGTGTAAACGTTTTCACCGGTAACTATGGCGTCATCAACAACAATCCCCAGTACCAATATAAAGCCAAATAAGCTCATAATATTAAGGGTTACGCCAAAAATAGGCATCGCTATAAACGCCCCCATAAACGAAACCGGAATACCAATAAATACCCAAAATGCAATTGCAGGGCGTAAAAACAAAGTAAGTAAAGCCAGTACTAAAATACCGCCTTGTAAAGCATTAGTAGTAAGGGTCGAAATACGACTTTTAACCAGCTCCGAATCATCATCCCAGTAACTTAGTTCAAACCCTTGCGGGAGAGAGCTTTGTTGCTCTTTTATGTAGTTTTTAACATCGTCAGCAACTGTAATCGCACTTTGTGGACCAATTCGATATACGTCGATAAATGCAGCTTGTTTACCATTAAAGCGAGTACGTACTGGTGTTTCTTCAAAATCATCTTTTATAGTTGCTATATCGCCTAAGCGAATAATAGTGCCATCGGCTTGGTTTTTAACAACAATGCTGGCAAATTCATCTTTACGATATGCTTGCCCTTTAGAGCTTATAAGTACGTCCCCGCCTTCTGTTTTTAAGTTACCAGCAGAAATATCTGAGCTTGAGTTTGAAATAGCACTCGATATTTGTGCCAAGCTTAAATCGTACTGACGAAGAATATCTTGGCTTACTTCAATGGCTATTTCGTAATCACGAACGCCACTTAGCTCTACCTGCGTTACATTAGGTAAACGTAGGATTTGATCGCGTACTGTTTCTGCGTATTCGCGGGTTTCTTTTTCGCCATAGTCACTCGATACGGTAACCGCGATAACTTCACGAATTCGCTCAGCAAGCGCTACTATCGGCTTTTCAGCATCGGCTGGAAAAGTGTTAATTGCGTCTACACGACTTTTTATATCAGCTAAAAGCTCACGAGGGTCGTAACCGCTTTCCACTTCTATTGTCACAGAGCCAGAACCTTCAGAAGAGCGACTAAATATTTGCTTTATGCCCTCTAAATCTTGTACGGCTTCTTCTATTCGTATAGTTACACCTTGCTCTACATCCTCTGGTGTTGAACCACGCAAACTTACATTTACGCTTATCATGTCAGTTTCGAATGAAGGAAATACCTCAAGCGGTATTTTGCTTGATAAGCTAAAAAGTCCCGACAGTAACAGCGTTACTAGCAATAAGTTAGCAGCAACATGGTTTTTGGCAAACCAAGCGATCATGGCTTATCTCCTTGTTTTGCTGCGCGGCGTTTTTTTAGCTCTTCAACACTAATACCCTGCTCTTTTGCTTTTTGCTCAAGCTGCTCTGGCGTCGGGCGCTTTCCTTTACCTTGCCCATTAGCTCCTCGGCTTTTAGGTTGCTCTGTGCTTTGTTCGCCTAAAATACTTACCTGAGTACCAGAACTCACTTGCCCTAGTGGAGTAATAACCAGTTTATCATTTGGATTTAATCCCGTTTTTATCATCGCTTGTGTCGCATTTTGCCAAGCAAGTGTAATGTCTTTACGTTTAAGTACACCCTCTTCAACAACATAAACATACGTCCCTTGATAAATAGTACTGTTAGGGATTATAAGTGCGTTAGGAACTGTTTTACCGGTAATTTGCGCCTTTATGTATTGCCCTATTTTTATTGGGTACTGGTTATTAGCCGTTGCTTTATATGGGTCGTTAATTTTAGCAACTACGTAAAGCTGTTGTGCACCTTCATCTATAGCACCTTCGGTACGCGCTAGCTGCCCTTGCCACGTTTGCTCACCCACTAAGTCAGAGGTAAATTTAACAATTGAACCTGCTTGATTTTTGGCGCCATCACGATATTGCTCTGGTAAATTTACGAACGGAAGATCTTTATTTTTAATCGGTAAACGAATCTCTACGCTATCGATTGCGTAAATAGTGGCAAGCTGGGTATTGTTAGTAACAACTTGCCCCAAATCAACACTACGGCTAAGTATACGACCCGCATATGGCGCGGTTACTTTAGTGCGCTCTAAATCAAGCATGGCTTTTTCAAGTACTGCTTGCGCCGATAAAACTTCTGCTTCGGCTGCTGCAAGTTGTGGTTCACGCAGTACTAGGCTGCTTGCCTGATTTGAGCCGCCAAGGCGTTTCCAATCAGTAATAGCTTGTTGCCCACGTGCCTTTTCTTCTAATAAGCCTTGCTCTGCCGTTAATAAATTGGCTTGAGCAGATTTAACTTCAGCTTGATGATCTCTGTCGTCTAGCTTTAAAAGTACATCGCCCTTTTCAAAAAAGCCGCCTTCTCTAAAGTCATCACTTACTTCAATTATTTGCCCAGATGCCTGAGCAACTAATAAACTTTGTGTACGTGGTTTTACCGTACCGTAGCTATCAATCATCACTTGGTAATTTTGTGGTTTAAGCTCAAGCGCAGCCACACTTATTGATGCTTTAGGAGGTGAGCCAAAGCGTTTAGCCTCTGGCGGATTACCTTTAATAAACATAACAATTAAAATAGTGGCAATAATAACCACCGCTGGAATAATAATTTTTGCTGTTTTAGTTTTCATCATTATTGCTCTTTAGTTCACTTGAGGGCTTTGCAAAATCACCACCAAGGGCAACGTGTAAGTTAATTCTGTTAGCTATTAATTGGTTTTTAATGTCGATTAAGGAGCTTTGCGCATCGAAAGACCTGTCTTGTGCGTCAAGCACCGTAGTGTAAGTTACCAAACCGCTTTGATATTGCTCAAACGACAATTGCTCTGCAGCAAGTGCATTTTCTTGCGCCTCAAGGGTGCTGCTATATTGCGCTTTGAGGGACTGCTGCTGCGAAATCGCATTTTCTACATCACCAAATGCATCGTAAAGCGTTTGCAAATAAAGTTGCTCTTGCTTTTGAGTATTAAGGCGCGCTATTTCTTCATTCGCTTTTAAACGTCCGCCCTCAAAAAGCGGTGCTGAAATACTACCTAATAACGACCATGCAAGGCTTGATGGAGAAAACAAGTCGCTTACTCTGTCGGTGCTATCACTTAGTGAAGCTGTTAAATCTAAACTTGGAAAGCGTTGTTTGTGCGCATACGCCAATGAAGCGTCGGTGGCTAAAAGATCATACCAACTTGCTCGCAGCGTAGGTTTACGTGTTATAAGTTCAGAAGGTAAGCCTAGTGGAATATCGGTATTAATAACGGGTAAGTCGCTTCTAGCAGTAATGGCACCTTTTGGGTATTCACCCAGTAAACGCTCAAGTACACGTGCTGAAGCCGATAGGTTCGCAGTTTGAGTAGCAATGCGAGCGCGTTCAGTATTGAGCTCATTACGGGCTAAATATACATCGAGTGCTTCGTTTATACCTTGGCGATAGCCAGACTCGATAATATCAAGGCTCTGCTGTGCATTGGCTTCGCGACGTTTAAATAAATCGAGTAATTGTTGCGATGTAACAACATCAAACCAGCCAGTTACTACATCAGCAACGAGTTGCTGTTTAGCTTGCTCAAACCGGGCCTGTTGCGCTAAATAGTTAAGATTAGCTTCGCGCTTTGAATCAGAAAGCTTACCCCATAAATCAACCTCGTAAGTTAAGTTTAAACTAACTGAACTTGCGTTGTCGTAGCTCACTGGACGGTTGTCTTTACTACGGCTAGTACGCGTTGATAAATCAAGGCTAGGCCAAAGTGCAGAGCCCGATACTATAAGCTGTTGTTTTTGAATTTCTACATCATAACTAGTTTGTAAAAGCTGTTGGTTGTTTTTAAGTGCTTGTTGTACAAATTTGTTAAGCGTAGGGTTTTGTAGTTGTGTAAGCCATTGCTCTTGTACTTTTAATACCGAGCTTGATGCTTCTTGCTGCCATTGCTGTGGCATATTATTAGGCGCTTGCATGCGCTGCGACGAGTTAAAATCACTCGCACAGCCGCTAAGCAGCATCACACTAATTGCCAATAGGGTTGGCTTGCATTGCCAAATCATAATTAAACCTAAATTACTGCTATTTATGAACGTAATTCAAGCACTTTGGCAACTTTTGCTCAACCTACTTTACATAACATTACATAGCTAGCGATGAACTAACATAATAGCCAGTTATACGGTAAAAATGAGCAAATGATCAGCAATTTTTAATAATAAAAAATTAACTTTTTGTAGTGTGTCTAAGAGATTATACCAATTCGCTTAATTAAGTGATCTATTTTGAGGTAAGAAAATCGTGTCGATAACAAGGAAAAAATTTCGTTATTTTTGTCTTATATCAGAAATTTTTAACGCAGTTAGCGTCAGGTTTAATCCCTAAAATTGATTAAGTATTATTGCGGATTGGTATTAGACATATAGAAACAGAAAAGCCCCGCTATAAGCGAGGCTTTTGAATAAATGGTGCCGACTAACCGAGTCGAACGGATAACTTATACAGACTACTGATTACAAGTCAGTTGCTTTGCTCTTAACTATGGGTATTTTTAATTCTCAAGTTAAAAACAAAAAAGCCTCGCTATAAGCGAGGCTTTTTAAATAAATGGTGCCGACTAACCGACTCGAGCGGGTAAATTATACAGACTACTGATTACAAGTCAGTTGCTTTGCTCTTAACTATGGGTATTTTTAATTCTCAAGTTGAAAACAAAAAAGCCCCGCTATAAGCGAGGCTTTTAAATAAATGGTGCCGACTAACCGAGTCGAACGGTTGACCTACTGATTACAAGTCAGTTGCTCTACCAGCTGAGCTAAGTCGGCACACAAAACTGTGTGCTAAGGCACGTTCAATTTTAAAGATTGAGAACTTTTATAAAGCACTTAAAATAAAAAAACCTTGCATAAGCAAGGCTTTTCAATAAATGGTGCCTCGACGCGGAATCGAACCACGGACACGAGGATTTTCAATCCTCTGCTCTACCGACTGAGCTATCGAGGCACATAAACTGTGCTAACTAAAAATAAAATAATTATTTAACTTTTAGCTTTATAAATGGTGCCGACTAACCGAGTCGAACGGTTGACCTACTGATTACAAGTCAGTTGCTCTACCAGCTGAGCTAAGTCGGCACACAAAACTGTGTGCTAAGGCACGTTCAATTTTAAAGATTGAGAACTTAAAGTAAATGGTGCCTCGACGCGGAATCGAACCACGGACACGAGGATTTTCAATCCTCTGCTCTACCGACTGAGCTATCGAGGCACATAAACTGTGCTAACTAAAAATAAAATAATTATTTAACTTTTAGCTTTATAAATGGTGCCGACTAACCGAGTCGACGGGTAATTTGAACAGACTACTGATTACAGCTTTCTTTTCAAACTACTTTAAATAAATGGTGCCGACTAACCGAGTCGAACGGTTGACCTACTGATTACAAGTCAGTTGCTCTACCAGCTGAGCTAAGTCGGCACACAAAACTGTGTGCTAAGGCACGCGTAATAATGTTTAAATTGTTGATTAAACACCACTACTTTAATAAATGGTGCCTCGACCCGGAATCGAACCAGGGACACGAGGATTTTCAATCCTCTGCTCTACCAACTGAGCTATCGAGGCACTTAAACAGTGCTAATTAAAAATCTTAAAGGATTTTTAATACAATTCCCACTCATCTCTAGCGACTGAGCTATCTGGGCGTGCGGCGTATTAAACGAGTTTTGCCCTTACAAGTCAACTTTTTTTTTATTCTTTATAACTGTTTGAACGGTTTTCAGACAACTCAGTGCATTTTTTATTAATAACGTTCGTTTTTACCACAAATCGAACTATAACTATAAATAAATATAACTAAATCAGACTAAAACCGTAGTGAATTATTTTTTGTAAATGTTACGATTAGCTTAGATACGTACGATAGGGACTTATCGTAGTAAAAACACATCAATTGGAAACAATCAATGCAGAGTAAATTCTCATCGCCAGTAAAAGGCTTACTGCCACTTTTTTTAATCATTAATATTGCTGTAACAGCGCTCGCTATTGTTGCCCACTCATTTTATACACAAACTGAAGTTAAGACAGCCCAACCAGCATCATCTATTAATATTGTAACGCTTGCCGATAGATTAGACTTACCTATGGTTGATGCATTAACTATGTATGGTCAAGGTAAAGTAGAACAGTTACTTGATTTAACCTCCTTATTAGACGGTGACTTTGAATATACTCTATATCGCTTCAATGCTACATCAGATACTCAGTTGGTATATAGCAGCAGTAAACCGGCCATCGCTTCTGTTAAAACTGAAAAGCACTTAAAAGAAGAAGGTATCCTGCATCACCTACTATTGTTAAACGATCAGCCCATTGGCGAGCTTATTATTAAGCAAAACATACCAGCCACACCTTTAAGCGCTCAAGACTCTCAAGTTATCGCTTACATCATCGCGATAGCGAGTGTTGCTGCATTATTTATACTTACTTTAATGTTTAATATGTACATTAATACGCGCTTACGTAAAAGTACTGACACTCTTACTCAAGAGTTACAGGCAATCACTGAAGATGCTAATTACAATAGTAATGTTGATGAGCAACTTGATATTGGTTTAGGTGTAGTAGCAAAAAACATCAACTTATTGCTACAAAAAGTACAAACTGCAATGAGCGAGAATGACTCTGCACAAAAAGAGCTTTATAAATTACAAAATGGCCTAGAAGCCGAAGTGCAAAATCGTACCTTAGCGCTTGAGCAAGCCACATTAAAAGCAGAGCGAGCAAGCGAAACTAAAACAACGTTCTTAGCAACGATGAGCCACGAAATAAGAACACCGATGAATGGTGTTATAGGTACTATTGATTTACTGCGCCAGACCGAACTTGATGGCGCTCAGCATCGTTTAAGTACGATTATTCGTGAATCAGCATTTTCGTTATTGAGCATTTTGGATGATATTTTAGATTTTTCTAAAATTGAGGCTGGAAAGCTAAATATTGATCCGATCCCATTTTCGGTAACCGATACTATTGAAGAAGTTGCTCGTGTGCTCTCATCTGTTGCTAAAAAACGTGAGCTTGATTTAGAGCTAGCAATAGCACCAGATATTCCTATAAATCTTACCGGTGATAGCGTACGTGTACGTCAGGTTCTTTATAACCTATGTAGCAACGCAATTAAATTTACGAGCACTGATGAAAAAACCCAAGGGCATGTAAAAATATCAGTAGAGGTGGTACATAATACGACTGATCACTTTACCTTACGCTTTTGCGTAACTGATAACGGTAAAGGCATGTCGCAGGCACAACTACGCGAAATATTTAATCCGTTTATTCAAGCCGAAAATTCAATTACCCGAGAATATGGAGGGACAGGTTTAGGTCTTTCTATTTGTAAAAGCTTAACTGAGCTTATGCTAGGGACTATTCATGTAACTAGCCATACAGGAATTGGCAGTGAGTTTACTGTTGAACTGCCGTTTAGCACATCGGGTAGAATTAAATATGCACACAAAGGTGCATTAAATGGTAAGCAAATTGTTGTAGTTAGTAATCACCTAGAACGTGAAAAAACAATGTACCGTTATTTATCGTTTATGGGCGCTAAAATAGTTTATGCACACACAGAAGAAGAAATTGAAGAGCACCAACATTCGCAAGATATTATTTGGGTGGCTGATGGCATAGACAATATGGATAAAACAAACGCGCTGCTAAGACGCTTATTTTATTCATTAGAGGATTATAAACAACAAGTTGTTGTACTAAGCAAGCTTGATGAAGCGGCTATAAATCATAATAATATTTTTTATATTAATGCCTCTCCTTTATGTAAGTCTAATTTTATGCTGTCTATTTTAGTCGCTGCAGGTTTGCATACACCTAAACAAATTAAAAAAACCAAAACACTTAATAATTATTTAAATGTTGAGCAAGCTCGTAAATCAAACAAATTGGTTTTACTTGTTGAAGATAACCTTTTAAACCAACAAGTGCTAACCGATCAATTACACATACTAGGTTTTGGCGTTGAGATAGCAAACAACGGTGAAGAAGGCTTAGATATGTGGAGAAAAGGTGATTACTCACTTATTTTAACCGACTTACACATGCCTAAAATGTCGGGTTACGATATGGTCGAAAAAATCCGTAACGAAGCAGAGCTATTAGAATCAATTGATGCACAGCCTTACATTATTGCTGTAACAGCAAACGCACTTAAAGGCGAAAAAGAGCGTTGTTTAGCCGTAGGTATAAACGACTTCATTACCAAACCTATAGAGCTAAACGCGTTAGAGGACACTTTAAAACGCTGGAGCGATAAGCAAAGCCAAAACCAGAATGTAGTTATCCATCAAACCATGGCGCTACCTATTGATATGGAAGCAGTTGCTAAATATGTAAATGGTGACGAAGCTAAACAGTTACGCTTTTTCAAAATGTATTTAGAACAAAGCCAAGGGCTAATTAAGGGGATTAATTCAGGCGTTATGGTTAACGATTTAGATGAGATTATTGAAGGGTGTCATCAATTAAAATCGATCTCCAAAACAATTGGTGCCCTAACGGTGGCAGAACTTTCAAGTGCATTTGAAGATAAATGTAAAAAAGGTGAACTCACAACCGATGAATTAATAGACTTAAGAGATAAGTTAGAAATTGAATACTCTAAAGCAGCTCAATTTTTAAAAGAACAAATTAAAATCTCTGAGCAAGAAGATGAGTTAAGTGATTAAATAATCGCACACAAAAAAAGGGCTATTTAGCCCTTTTTTTATGTTTAAAATATTATTTTTCAGGCGGTCGATAACCTTCAATTTCCACATCTTTGTTTTCAAACAAAAAGCCAACCATTTGCTCTTCTAAAAATGTGCGGTGCTCTGGGTCCATCATATTTAAATGCTTTTCGTTAATAAGCATTGTTTGCTTATGCTGCCACTGACCCCACGCTTCTTTAGAGATGTTATTAAAAATCTTTTCACCAACTTCACCAGGGTATAACTGAAAGCCAAGCCCTTCGGCTTCTTTTTGTAACTTTTGACAAAATACTGTACGTGCCATGATTGATTCTCTCTAACGCTAAATATGGGGCTATTCTATACTATTGCTGTAATTTGTTTAACCAACTTTTTAGTTGGCGCTGCTAGGCCAACCTCTATTGATTGATCAAGCGGATACCACACTAATTGTTTGTCATTTACTACATCAGGAATTTTCTGAACATTGAGCACATGCGGATTAATCTTCAGCTCAAAATGTGAAAACACATGAATAAACGCTTCAAGCTCTACTAAGTCGGCTTCTAATCCTTGCTGAGCTAAAAACATTTGAAGCTCCTCGTACTCATTAAATTCAAAAAAGCCAAATAGTCCTCCCCAAATACCGCTGTTAGGGCGTTTTTCCATAAGCACTTTATCGCCGCACTGAACAATTAACTGATGACAACTCTTCTTCGGCACTGCTTTTTTAGGTTTAGAATGTGGAAACTCTTTTACTTTACCTGCATTAAAAGCACCACAACCTGAATTTAATGGGCAAGCCTCGCAATCAAACCGGCTGCGTGAGCAAACACTCGCACCTAAATCCATCATAGCTTGATTAAATTCGGTGACATTATTTTTAGGTGTTAATTGCTCTGATAAATGCCAAAGCTGGTTTTCGACTTTTTTAACACCGTACCAACCTTCTATCATAAAGTAGCGCGCTAAGACTCGCTTAACATTCCCATCTAAAATTGGATGATGCTGTCCAAGCGACAATGATAAAACAGCCCCGGCAGTAGAGCGCCCTATTCCCGGTAAATCCATTACTTCATCAAGCGTTTGCGGAAATTCGCCTTGGTACTTGTCACGTACTATTTTAGCTGTTTTATGTAAGTTACGCGCACGAGCGTAATACCCTAAGCCGGTCCAGTGATGCAGTACTAAATCTTCATCAGCATCGGCTAAAGCAATAATATCTGGAAAGCTTTGCATAAATTTTTCAAAATATGGGATAACAGTAATAACTTGAGTTTGCTGGAGCATCACCTCAGACACCCACACTTTATAAGGTGCTTTACCCAACTGCCATGGAAGTGTTTTACGCCCATGAAGGTGATACCAATCAACGACTTGATTAGAAAACGAATTAGACTGTTCTTTATTTAAATCCAACATATTGTACTTTTACTGATGCTCAATGGCGGCTCAGTCTATTGTAGTTAATAAAAAGATCAAGCTATAGGGCGTGTAAAACCAGCTAATACTTGTGATTGCGGGCTCGGTCAGGGATAATATGCAACCATTTTTAAACACATTGTTTTTGTCAGGCCAATAATATGAGTGAATCAAGCAACACTAACCTTGAGCAAGCTAAGCAAGAAGGTAAATACATCCGCACCATTCGCAGTTTTGTAAAACGCGAAGGTCGATTAACCAAAGGCCAAGCCGCTGCAATCGAAAAATGCTGGCCAACAATGGGCCTAGAGCATAAAAACGGTATGCTTGATTTAAGCGAAGTTTTTGGCAACAACAACGATGTAGTAGTAGAAATTGGTTTTGGTATGGGTAAATCGCTTGTCGAAATGGCAACAAATGCCCCTCACCTAAACTTTATTGGTATTGAAGTACACCGCCCAGGCGTTGGTGCTTGTTTAATGGATGCCGATGAAGCAGGCATTACTAACTTACGTATTTTTGAACACGATGCAGTTGAAGTACTTGCAGACTGTATACCTAATGAAAGCTTAACAACACTACAGTTGTTTTTCCCTGATCCTTGGCATAAAAAGCGTCATCATAAACGCCGTATCGTACAAACTGAGTTTGTTGAAAAACTAAGAGCCCAACTGAAAATGGGTGGCGTTTTTCATATGGCAACAGATTGGGAAAACTATGCAGAGCATATGCTCGAAGTAATGAATGTAGCGCCTGGTTTTAAAAACCAATCAGAAACAAACGATTATGTTCCACGTCCAGATTTGCGCCCGCTTACTAAGTTTGAGCAACGCGGACATCGCCTAGGTCATGGCGTGTGGGATTTAATGTTTGAACGTACTGAGTAATTTGTAACTTTAAGCACTCACTTTTATTTTTGATAAAACTAAACATACTGTAAGGCAAAGCCATTTATGAGCGTACTAACCAACCCAAGTTTACTGTTACTTCGTAATAGCGAGGCACTAACGGGCAAATCTATCTTGGTGGTCAACTTTGTTCAAGATGGCTTTTTAACAGAGCTTAAAAAACTTAACCCGCAAAACAAGGTAACTGCATTTAGCTACAACCATGCTAACGGTGAGTTTGCTAAAAATACCAAAGACGTTGAGATTTGTGTAAATCACACAATACCAGGTAACGGCTACGATTTAGTTATTCTTTACTATCCTAAATCAAAACCTGAGTTATTAATGGCGCTTGATAATATTCGATCTACTATTACTGATGATGCCGAACTATTGGTGGTAGGTGAAAACAAAAGTGGTGTTAAATCAATTGAAAAGCAATTAGCTGGTAAAGCTGAGTTTAGTAACAAAATTGATTCAGCTAAGCACTGCGTTCTTTACTCATTTGCTGAGATTACCCAGCACCCTGATTTTGATATTACGACCTACCATAAAAAGTTTGTTGTTAATGTTGCCGACACCGAGTTTACAGCTATTAGTGTCCCAGGGGTGTTTAATCACGGTAGTTTAGATATGGGAACGAAAGTTCTACTCGAAAACGCACCGACAATTAAGCAAGGTAGGGTTCTCGACTTTGGTTGTGGTGCAGGTTTAATAGCAACCTTTTTAGGGCTGCATAATCCAGCACTTGAGTTTGTGTGTAGTGATGTAAGTGCACTGGCAACTTACGCAACACAGCAAACTCTAAAGCTTAACAACATCAAAGGCGAAGCGATATTAAGTGACGGCCTTAAAAGCATTACCGGTAAGTTTGATTTAATTATTAGCAATCCACCTTTTCATACAGGTATTGCAACCGACTACACAGTAGCAGAAACATTTTTAGCAAATGCAAAACAGCATTTAACTAAAGTAGGAAAGCTGAATATTGTTGCTAACAGCTTTTTAAAATACCCGCCTATTTTAGAAACGCAATTTGAAAGCTACCAAACGGTATTTAAAAATAACAAGTTTGCCGTATATAGCAGCTAGTATTATTTTTAAAAATGCTTGAGTGCAAACGCGCTCAAGCTAACCTTCGCATAAATATAAGAATTAATTTAGCTTTTTTCCTTCATTTTCTCCCGTCTTTGCTAAACTAAAACTCTAAATAATCAAAATTAATTCAGGCGATAACGAAATAATGCCTAAAAAAGTTCATCAAAGTAGCATTCGCAAAGCACTCATAAATTTAATTATGCTTATTACAGCTATTTGCTTGTCGCTATCTATTTCGATATCTACTTATTTAAGCGTAAAAGAGCAAAAGCAATTAATCATTAATAAACTCGTCATACTTTCTGAAATTGTAGCTTTTGATGCTGGTAAATCAGTAGTTGAAGATGATAGAAAAACAGAAGAAAAACGCCTCAAGTCATTTGAAAATATCCCCCTTGTAAAAAACATACATATTTATTCAATAGAAAAAGCATCTCAAAAACCTGTTTTTTTTATTAGCTTCAATGCAAAAAAAACGCCTCCAGTGCCGTTAAGAATAGACAGTGTTGATGAGCTAAAAACGCCACGAATTACGAGCGATCATATTGAACTAACCCGCCCTATTTACGATAACGAAAAGTTGGTAGGTTATGTATATATGCGAGGGAGCCTCGAAAGTTTAGAGACTTATATTGAGAGAAAAATATTAATAGACGTGCTATTAACTCTATTAATTTTGGTAGTTGTTTACTTTATTGCTATAAAAGTTCAACGACGTATAGCCAAGCCAATAGAGCAGTTAAGCATGCTATTGCAGGATGTATCTAAAAATCATAACTATGATGCACGCGCGCCAATAACCGATGTAAAAGAAATAACCGCTCTTTCAAATAGTTTAAATATCATGCTTACACGCACCAAAAAGCAACTTGAGCGCCACGAAAAAGATAAACAAGAAATAAAACAACTAAACCAAAGCCTTGAAGAAAAAGTAAACCAGCGAACAATCGCTCTCAGAGAAGCAAATCAAGAGCTTTTATCAACCCTTGAGCGAATGCATCAGTATCAAACGCAAATTGTTGAAAACGAAAAAATGGCATCGCTTGGGCAAATGGTTGCTGGGGTTGCCCATGAAGTGAATACACCAATAGGGCTAGGTATTACAGGCTCTACATTACTTCGAGATAAACTGGCAGATATACAGCAAAGCTTTGACGATAAAAAACTTACCTCAAGCCATCTAAAACGCTTTATAGATGAAGGTATTGAAAACTTAGACTTAATTTATCGTAATCTAAATCGTGCCGCAGACCTGATATCTAACTTTAAAAAAGTGGCCGTTATTCAAGATGACGGTGTTAATACCTATATTAATGTACATAAATTAATAAGTGATGTTTTAACATCGATTCAATCTGAACTACTGCCTAAAAAGCCTGTCGTTATTATTAACTGTCCGACCGACTTGGCTATTCATAGTAAGTCTGAACCTCTGCAACAAGTGTTTCAGCAGTTGCTTATGAACTCTGTGATCCATGGATTTATAGGTAAAGAAAATAATGAAATTCGCTTTGACGTAGAACTGGTAGGGAAAAAATTAACAATAGTTTATTCTGACAATGGTCAAGGCGTTGATAAAAACATTAAAAATAGAATTTTTGACCCGTTTGTAACTTCAAAGCGCGGACAAGGCGCAAGCGGCTTAGGCATGCACTTGGTCTACAACCTAGTAACACAAGCACTTGGCGGAAGAGTTATGTTTGATCTTGAAGAAAAACACGGTGCTCGCTTTATAATTACTATTCCTTAAATAAAGATCACTAAAAAGTGCATATATTTAAAATTTATCCTTGAATTAGCATTTAATGACCTCATTAATGAGGCATGTGATAAGCGCGTAACATTATTTAATTGCATTAAATAAATATTACCAAGCGATTTATGAACTTTTTTATCTTTGCTGTATCACATACATTGATGAAAGGTTAGAAAGTGATATAGTTTTGCTTTGAATTAGTCTGATTATTTTAAGTACCTTGTTTGATTGAATGATGTATCAATTATTAAAGGAAAATGGCTTCGACTTTATGATTCAAATAGCTACATCCACGTATATATCAATTAAACAGTAGTTTTTGCACTGCCCTTTTTAGTAGACTTTGGACACCCTACTGTTTTATTTTTATCCAATTTGTTTTTTCCTTGTTAACAAATGGGTATAATCCTATAATCTCTAGTAATCGGTTATAAATTCGTCACCGGTTTTTTATAAATAAAATATTCCAAAAGGTTAATTAATAATGCAAACGCCAGTCATTCTAATCGTAGAAGATGAAGACGTAACTCGACTGAACCTAGTTAGTTTATTTGAAGCTGAAGGGTACAAAGTTATTGAAGCCATTGATGGCGATGATATGCATGACAAGCTTACAAATAACGATGACGTTAATCTTGTAGTTATGGATATCAACCTTCCTGGTAAAAACGGTCTTATTTTAGCCCGTGAATTACGCCAAAAGCGTAAAGTAGGTCTTATATTCCTAACGGGTCGTGATAACGATGTTGACCGTATTTTAGGTCTTGAAATTGGCGCAGATGACTACGTTACTAAGCCATTCAACCCGCGTGAATTAACTATTAGAGCTCGCAACCTTATTACTCGTACTGCTTTAGGCGGTGAAGAGTCAGCACTAGAAACAAATGGTGTTATTACGTTTAACGGTTGGGAACTTGATGAGAATAGCCGTTGTCTTACTTCTCCAAATGGCGACGCTAAACGTTTGCCAAAAGGTGAGTACAGAGCACTTCGTTTAATGCTTGATTCTCCAGGTCGTATTTTTAGTCGTGAGCAATTAATCAAGCACATGACAGGCCGTGAGCTTCGTGCAAATGACCGTACTGTTGATGTTACTATTCGTCGCATTCGTAAGCATTTTGAGAGTGATAACTCAACGTCAGAGTTAATCAGCACCATCCATGGTGAAGGTTACCGTTTCATTGGTAAAATTGACGCTTAATTAGAGCTAATTAGTTTTACTCTAATTGCTGTAAAAATAAATGAAGGGCTTTTTGTCCTTCATTTATTTTATCTGCTAAAACATCTAACCACTGCTTTAACACTTCATCAGATTCATCAATCGCACCATGCTCCATTATTTTGGCATGAAGCTGCACATCATTTAAACCTACCGAGCCAGCCGCACCTTTAAGTTTATGCGCTACTGATTCATACTCTTCTCTATCGCCGGTATTTAATGAGGTAAGTAATTCTTGCTGATATTGTGGACTTAGCTTTTCGAATAACTGACTACTGCGTCTAAATACAACTAAGCCCATCGAATTTACAAAGTCTTCTATTGTTTCAATATCTAATAAGTGTGCATCAATGCCCTCTAGCGCTTCTTCACTTACTTTTAGCTGTGGCTCTGTGCATTCACTTTGCTTAATGCCAAATAAGTCAGCCAGCATTTTATCAAGCTTAACTGTGTTAATTGGTTTAGCCAACGCACCTTGTATTGATATACCTTCAAGCTCTTTTTCAGCACTGCGTACATTGGCAGTTAAAGCAACAATAGGTAATTTATCGAAGTGGCTATCTGAGCGTATTTGCTTAGCAACCACGTCACCGTTTATATCTGGCAATTGCATATCAAGTAGTACTAAGTCTAAGTCATCTTCGGTTTCGACAAACGAGAGTGCATCTTCACCGGTTTCAGCCCATAACACTTCATGGCCGCGTTGCTCTAATAGGTTTGTAGCAATTTCGGCGTTAAGAGGCACATCTTCTACTAGTAGAATATACAAACCACGGCCAACATAACTTTGCTCTGTTGGTGCAACACATAAACTAAGCGGTATTTGCACTGTAAAACAACTTCCTTCGCCTTCAGTACTATTTACCGTAATTATCCCTTTCATTGCACTTACAAGTGCCTTAGTTACAGCTAAACCAATACCTGAGCCTATCGCGTTAGTGCCTTTTAAATCCGGCGCTTTGTAATACATATCAAATATATGGGCAAGTTGCTCTGGTGGAATACCTTGACCGGTATCCAGTACCTTAATAACTAACCATGGGCCTTCTACGCGATTTTCTCTGCTGCATTCGAGTGTTACTTTGCCTTGCTGAGTAAACTTAACGGCGTTGTTAATTAAGTTCCAAACAACTTGGCGTAATCGAGTCGGATCGAGCTGCGCGTAAACATCAAGTATGCCATTGCGCTTAATATCAAACTCAAGCTCTTTTTGCTCTGCTATTAAGCCTGCAAAATTAACTACATCGTTTATAAAGTCTGACACATTAATAGAATTGGTTGCTATATCGAGCTGATCTCTATCTATTTTATCTAAATCTATAATATCGTTAAAAATATTGCCGAGTGTTTCAGCACTCGAAAAAATAGTATTGCCCCAACTACGCTGTTGCTTATTAAGCTCTGTATCTAATAACATACGCGTTAAACCAACAATGCCATTTAAAGGAGTACGTAGTTCATGGCTCAGCGTAGCAATAAACTTACCTTTGTCTTTATAGGCAGTTTCGAGCGCTTGTGCTGCCTCTTTACGGCTAGTGATATCACGACCAAAACCCAGTAAACCAATGTAGTCACCGTCATCATTTATAAAAGGTAATTTACGCAGCTCAAACCAACGTGTTTCACCATTTACTTCATAACCCACATCGATAGTTAGTGCTTTATGGCTTTGCTCTACTTCTTTATCGGTTGCCAAAACTTCAGCTAAAAAATGACTCGGGAATATCTGCTCTACCGTTTTTCCTATTAGCTCACTACTTGATTTTCCCATTACCTCTTCAAACATTTTATTACAGCCGGCAAATACACCGTTGTTATCACGGTAATAAAATAGATCGGGAGATGAATCAACGATTGAGCGTTGCAACATACTTTGTTGGGCAAGTTCTTGTTGTGTTTTTTTACGCTCAGCAATTTCTCGGCGCAGCTCTTCAATAGCGCGATGCTTGGCATGAAATGCCATTTTACGCTCATCAATTTCAATATTTAAACGGCTAATGTTGTCTTTTAGGGTTTGGTTTAAGAGTTTTTCCTGTTTGGTTGCGCTATCTAAATAAGCATACGAGGCATCTAATTGACGAATTGAATTAAGTAATACACTTATAATTAAAGGAGAAACCACAGCAGTAAAAAATACCACAGCCAAAATATCAACAAGGTGTAATTCGCCTATCGCAACATAATAAAACATGCTCGATAAAATAAGAGATACAGTTAAAAATAAAGTGTAACAAATAGCTGCGGTTTTAAATTCACCAAATCGCGTTATTGAGCTGGAAAGTACCCGAGCCCAAGGGCTCAAAGAATAATCGGTCATACGTAATTTTATCTCTTAGCTGTGTGCTTAAATATAAAGAAGGCAATGCGCATGTATAAACATACCATTTTCCCAGATTTTAGCATTTTTCTCCTACCACTACCCATGTTGTGCGATAAAAACAGAATTTTTCATGTTTGATTTTGCTCATCTCTTAAACTCATCATTTCAGCAATAAATTATTTAGTGTAAAATGCCCCGCTTTATTATCTCCAAAATACGAGTAGCGCACATGCAAACCAATATGCCAGATATAGCAGACACTGCACCCGCTTTACAAACAGGTAAATTAGACTGGGTTGGCATGGGCGAAATCGAACTGCCATTTATTTTTGAGTCACGAGACTTATCTCCAGTTACAGTAAATGCCAAAGCTCGTGCATTTGTAAATTTGCATAAAGAAGATGCCAAAGGCATTCATATGTCACGTCTATTTTTAGCACTTGACCTGCTTTCAACTGAGCAGCAAGTCAATCCGCAAACAATAGCGCAAGCACTCGATACTTTTATAACTAGCCACGAAGGGCTGAGCGATAAAGCACAAATTGAATTTAAATTTGAATTACCGCTACGCCGTAAATCACTATTAAGTGGTAAAGCGGGCTGGAAAAGCTACCCAGTTGTACTTACCAGTACAATTGAAAATAACATTATTAGCTACGAGCTAACTGTAGATGTTACCTATTCTTCAACGTGCCCTTGCTCTGCAGCACTTGCGCGCCAGCTTATACAAAACGCGTTTAACGAAAAGTTTAACCAAGAAACCTTAAGCCAAAAAGATGTGCACGAATGGCTAGGCACTACACAAGGCATAGTCGCTACACCTCACTCGCAGCGCTCTATTGCCAACGTAAAAGTAAAGCTTGATAGCAATATTCAAGAATTTGACGTAGTGACTCTAATAAATACCCTCGAAGCTGAACTTAAAACGCCTGTACAAGCGGCAGTAAAACGCGAAGACGAGCAAGAATTTGCCCGTTTAAATGGTCAAAATCTTATGTTTTGTGAAGATGCAGCGCGTAAAATTAAAGCTTTATTAGAAACAGATAATTACAGCGATTACTGGCTGCAAATAAACCATTATGAATCACTCCATGCACACGATGCTGTAGCTATTGCGGTTAAAGGTATTGAAGGTGGATACAAAGCTTAATAGCTACATAGTTTTAGCTTTTATAAACAGTTGGTAATTATTTTATAACTCATACTTTTTAGGCACGTAAATTGCTTTATTTGAGCAGTGTCAATTTGTTGTTATGGAGTTACCGTATGGAATTCGCTTTATTATTAATTCTAGTATTAGTTGTCGGGGCTTCTGTTGTTGCGTCAAAATTTAATGACGATGGCGGAAACCCGTATCCTTTTACCCGCAAGCAAACTGTTTTTACGCAGGTTGAAGGCGCTTTTTTAAATCTTCTCGAGCGTGCTGTAGGCGATCAATATAAAATTGTTAGTCGCGTTAAGCTAATTGACGTTATTGACTGTAAGCAAGGTCTTTCTATTAAATCTAAACGTGCTGCTTTAGCTAAAGCTAAAAATAAGCAACTCGACTTTGTATTAATCGATAAAGAAAAACTAACTATTGTTGCGGCCGTTGACCTAGTTAACAATGCTAATAAAGATGGTCACAAAGCTCAACGCGACTGGTTTGTAAACGGTGCACTAGAGTCTGCGGGCATTCCACATATTCGTATGAAAGTTAAATCAGGCTACCGTCCTTCTGAAGTACGCGATGCAATTATGTTTAAACTTGGTAAGCCTGCAGCAACACAAACGCAGCGCCCTGTTCGTAATCGCTCACATAAGCCAGCGGTACTTTCACCTTCTCAAGCCAAAGCACAAACAACTGCTTTAGCTGAAATTTAAAAACCAAATTAAATACTCTCCTAAAAAGTATTTAAAGCGAGCTCATAAACAAGCTCGCTTTTTTGTTTTTTATTGCTAACTTCACGTATAATCAAGTGATTCAAACTCAGGAATTAAACATTATGAATGTTGGTATTATTGGCGCAATGGAGCCAGAAGTTAAAATTTTACGTGAAGCGATGCAAAACCCACAAATTTTAACTAAAGCAGGTTTCACTTTTTATACTGGTGAATTGGCTGGTAACACAGTAACACTTGTTCAATCTGGTATTGGTAAAGTAGCATCAACAATTGCAACTACCTTACTGATTGATAACTTCAAACCTGATTGCGTAATTAACACAGGCTCTGCCGGTGGATTCGATCCTTCTCTAAGTGTTGGCGACGTAGTAATTTCGTCAGAAGTACGTCATCACGATGTAGATGTTACTGCTTTTGGCTACGAAATTGGCCAAGTACCACAAATGCCAGCAGGCTTTACAGCTCACCCTAAGTTAGTTGAAGCAGCACAACAAACAATCGAACAAATCAGTGATGTTAAAACACTTGTTGGCTTAATTTGTACTGGTGACACATTTATGTGTGATCCGGTACGTATTGATAAAGCACGCAGTGATTTTCCTACAATGCTTGCCGTTGAAATGGAAGGCGCTTCGATTGCACAAACGTGTTTTACGCTTAACACACCATTTGTTGTAATTCGCTCAATGTCTGATATAGCAGGTAAAGAATCACCACAATCATTCGAAGAATACCTAGAAACAGCATCAATCAACTCATCTAAAATGGTTGTCGCACTTTTAGAAAAGCTAACTGCAGTGTCTCTGTAAATGCTTAGCAATATTGTTCAAAACCACTTGGACTTTATTGCCTTCATACTAGCGCTCCTTGCTGAGCGCTTTATTCCCCTTATTAGCTGGTATCATCCTAATACGGCGTTAAATGCTGTTTTTAGTGCTATTGGCAAACGCATATACAAAAGCAAAGAACCTAAAAGCTATCAATATTTGGCAGCTATACTCGCAAGCACGCTCATTTTAAGTGTCATTCTCATTATTGTAGTGCTACTACTCGAGTTTGCTTTTTATCCTGAATTACTCGCTGGCCTTATTTTATACTTATGCTTAGAGAGTAAGAGTATTGATAAAAAAGCACTTCGCATTGCAAAGCTAACTAAACAAAATCAAAAATCGACGGCACGCGAATTACTAAAACCACTGCTTGCCCGTGAAGTTAATAGGCTTTCATCTCCTGGTATTATTAAAGCATTAATTGAAAGCTTAATACTGCGCACTGCTCGATACTATTTCGTAGTTATATTTATATTTTTAGCCTTTGGCCCTATTGCTGCCCTCGCCTATCGATTATTTACTTTAATACAACAAGCCTGGCGTAGTGATATATCCCCAAATAGCTACTTTTTAAAACCGCTTAAAACTCTGTTGTTTATTATTGAGTATATTCCAATGCGCTTACTCGCTTTAACTATTGCAGCAAGTAGAGCGAGCAAACAAAGCATGCACTACATAAAGCATTATGGTAGACATTTTTATCAAACAAATACAGGTTGGCTACTAAGCACATGCTCTGCATCACTTGGCGTGCAGCTGGGCGGGCCTGCAGTTTATTTAGGTACTCGCTTTAATAAAATGCGTATAGGTACTGATAGACTACCTACACCCGAGGATGTACCTGTAATAATTAATAGATTAAATCAGGCGCGTGTATTTTGGTTGTTAGTAATTGTAAGTATTGAAATATTAAAAGTGATTTAGTGACTATTTAGTGACTACCTCGTAACTATTTACAGACCCCAAAATACGAGCACAAAAAAACCAGCCTAGGCTGGTTTTTTAGTTTTCAAACGGTATTTAAGCTACAGTGATGTTTGCAAACTTACGTTTACCTACTTGGTAAATAGCCGTTGTGCCTTTTGCTATTTCAAGTTTGGTATCAGTGATTTTATCTTCACCATTAAGTTTAACTGCACCTTGCTTAATCATACGCATTGCTTCTGATGTACTTACTACTAAATTTGCTTCTTTAAGCAAGTTAGCAATTAAAATAGTGTCTTCTGCAATAGTGATTGTCAGCTCTGGGATTTCATCTGGTAACGCTTTTTTCTGAAAACGCTGAATAAAATCATCATGTGCACCTTGTGCATCAGCTTCACTATGAAAACGAGCAATTAGCTCTTTAGCTAGTTCAATTTTAATATCGCGCGGGTTAGTACCTTGCTCAACACGTTCTTTTTGAGCTGCAATTTCTTCAATAGAAAGCGCGCTTAATAAATCGTAATAACGCCACATTAGCACATCACTAATTGACATTATTTTACCAAACATATCGTTAGGCGCATCAGTAATACCAATGTAGTTACCAAGCGACTTAGACATTTTTTGAACGCCGTCAGTACCTTCAAGTAATGGCATCATTAATACTGTTTGCGGCTTTTGGCCTTCAACTTTTTGTAGCTCACGGCCCATTAACAAGTTAAAGCGCTGATCAGTACCGCCTAGTTCAACATCTGACTCTAGTGCAACCGAATCCCAACCTTGTACCAGTGGATATAAAAACTCATGAATTGCAATTGGTTGGCCGCTGCCGTAACGCTTTTTAAAGTCATCACGTTCAAGCATACGTGCTACAGTTTGGTTTGCAGCAAGTTTTATCATACCTGCAGCGCCTAACTTTTCCATCCAAGTAGAGTTAAATGCAACAGTGGTTTTAGCAGGATCTAGAATTTTGAATACTTGTTCTTTATATGTTTCGGCATTGGCTAGTACGTCTTCGCGAGTAAGTGGTTTACGCGTTACGTTTTTACCTGTTGGGTCACCAATCATGCCAGTAAAGTCACCAATTAAGAAAATAACCTCATGACCTAAATCCTGAAAGGTTTTCATTTTATTAATTAGTACAGTGTGCCCTAAATGTAAATCAGGGGCTGTAGGATCAAAGCCAGCTTTTATTTTTAGCTTTTTGCCCGACTTTAGTTTTTCAACTAGTTCGTCTTCAATTAATATTTCTTCTGCACCGCGTTTTATCTCTGCTAGAGCGGTTTGTAAATCCACTTTGTGTTACTCCAAAATTCTGCCTACGAAGGGGCGGACTAGTTACTTGTAATCACGGTTTAATATAGGTTTAAACCGAATATATATATGTAGCTAACATAACAAATTTCTACCTAATTAAAATAACTTTTTAAGTTATTAATGCAACTAAACAAAATGAATTGAGTCTTAGTTAGATAGGACGTTAAAAAAGGCTTCCTAACCCTGATTTTAGCGTAGTTTAAGGTTAGTTTAAATCTACAAAGCACTAGTATTCGTACATTATTAAGTATATCCTGCAATATTATGTATTTATTATCTTGACAGCAGAAAAAGGCACGTTATGGTTCACGTGGTTAACACTCTCCCAAAAAAACACAAATTGCTTATTTTAGGTTTAGTTTCTGCTATTGCCGGCTTGGCATTTCTTCCTTCTGAAAAAGCGACTGCTTCTAAAGACAATAATGCAGATGCATTAGAGATAGGCAAGCGCTATGAGTTACAAGTTAAAGTTGATGACAACGAAAAATTAACTGAGTTAAATTCAGAGCAAGCAGCAGAAAAGTTACCA
Organism: Pseudoalteromonas sp. S8-8; assembly: GCF_000497875.1. Classification (NCBI taxonomy): domain Bacteria; kingdom Pseudomonadati; phylum Pseudomonadota; class Gammaproteobacteria; order Alteromonadales; family Pseudoalteromonadaceae; genus Pseudoalteromonas; species Pseudoalteromonas sp. S8-8. Next base: position 7,933 of record NZ_AUTR01000017.1, on the reverse strand, counting down.
GAATACGACTTTGTCGATCATAAAGTTAAAAATGGCGACAATTTAGCAATTATCTTCAAACGTGCTGGTTTTTCAGCTCAAACGCTCCATAAACTAATTAACACTAACGCAGAAACGCGCAAGCTAACTAAAATTCACCCTGGTGAAATACTTAGCTTTGCGACAGCTGAAGATGGCTCTTTGGCTCAACTGCGCTATGTGATTTCAAAAACCGATACTTTATTTGTTACCTTAAATGAAGAAGGTAACTACGATACAGCTATTGATAGTAAAGAAATTGAAACGCTAACCAAAACCGCTGGCGGCGAAATATCTAACAACTTTTGGACTTCAGCAATAGCGGCAGGTTTAAGCGAACGTCAAATAATGAACTTTGCTGACATATTTGGTTGGGATGTTGATTTTGCAAACGACATTCGTAAAGGCGATGTGTTTGGCTTAATTTACGAGTCTCACTATGTTGATGGCGAGTTTATTGGTACCGGTAAAATTATTGCCGCTGAATTTGTAAACCAAGGTCAGCGCTTTGCAGCGATTCGCCATACCGACGGCAATTTTTATACGCCTGAAGGGCGTAGCATGAAAAAAGCATTTTTACGTGCACCTGTAAGCTTTAAGTATATTAGTTCGAGCTTTAATCCTCGTCGCTTACACCCAGTTACTGGGCAAGTTAGAGCGCACCGTGGTATCGACTTTGCTGCACGCACTGGCACACCGGTGGTTGCATCAGGTAACGGTAAGGTAGTTAAAGCGGGTTACAGCAAGTACAACGGTAACTACGTATTTATTAGCCATGGCACACAATATGTAACTAAGTACTTACACCTAAATAAGAAACTAGTTAAAACGGGCCAAAAAGTTAAACAGGGCCAACAAATTGGTACTGTAGGTTCTACGGGTCGTGTTACTGGCGCGCATTTACACTATGAATTTTTAGTAAATGGCGTTCATCGTAATCCTAAAACAGTAAAACTTCCTAAGTCAGAGCCACTACCTCGCTCAGAACTTGCTAAGTTTAAACCGATTGCAGATAACTTTATTGCCCAACTTGAGCGCAATCGCGAGCTACAGTTAGCACTTAAATAAAGTTTATTAATAAACATTAAAAAAGCCTTTGCAGGTTTAACCTGCAAAGGCTTTTTTGTATACGCTAAAAACCATTAATACATTAATACATAAATGAGCTGAATCACTAAAGACACCATCACTAATGGCCAAATATATTTGCTGTATTTGGTTGCACCGTTGAGCCCTATTTTACTTTGATATTTTTCAAGCAATGGAATAAGTATCGCTAGCGCGACAAACAAACCAATTAAAATAACGAATATATTCATATTAGTGCCCTACTTATGGTAGCTCATGGCCTTTAGCGCTTACATAAAGTGCATACCAATGCTCACGAGTTAGTTGTACGTTTACAGCATCACAAGAGGCTTTAATACGCTTGGCATTAGTTGTTCCAATAATCGGCTGAATAGATGCGGGATGGCGCAGTAACCATGCAATAACAATAGCCTCAGCAGACGTATCATAAAGTGCAGCCAGCTTATTAACTAAAAGACTCGTGTTTATATCAGCCTGCGATGCGTTTGATAAATCACTGCCGCTGTATAATCCTTGGCATAAACTGCCCCAGCTTTGAATTTGAATTTCAAAATGGCGACAGTACTCAATACTACCGGGCGTAAAATTAAGATCTTTACCGTCACTGTTACCGGCATATACACCTTCATCAACAAACTGATGTTTTTGTAAACTAGCCTCAATTTGATTAGCCACAATCGGCATATCAAGTGCATGCTGTAAAAAATTCATTTGATGTTGCTGCATATTCGATACGGCAAAATTGCGCACTTTACCGCTTTCTTTTAAGCAACTAAATATACGAGCAATTTCGTTAACTTCCATGAGTGGATCAGGACGATGTAGCATAAGTACGTCTAAATAGTCTGTATTTAATCGCTTCAAGGATGCTTCAACTGATTGCTCAATCCACTTTGATGAAAAATCATAGCGCTTTGGCCCTAAGTCATCTTCAAAACGAATCCCACACTTAGATTGAATATACATGTGCTCTCTAAGCTCTGGTCGCTCGCTTAATGCTTTACCAAAAACCTGCTCCGCTTTACCAAAAGTATAAATATCAGCATGGTCAAAAAAGTTAATGCCACCTTCAATAGCGCTATCTATGCATTCATGAGTTTGCTTAACATGTGCATCAGTGATTGCGTCTTTATTCCAACCGCCGCCCAGACCCATGCATCCGAATACAAGTTTACTAACATGAGGTAAGTGCTTTGCTAAAGGTGTGTGAAGCATGATAACTATCCTTAAAATTTTGAAGAGCTGTTACTGTAAACAAAAAGCGCTGAACAAGAAACCATTTAGCGGTGAACAAATTAAGAACAAAAAAAAGCGCAGTAAACTGCGCTTAATGGTTAATCTATTTTAAATTACATTTTTAGCCAACGAGTGCTAGCAATATGCCCGCAGCAACTGCACTACCAAGTACACCCGCTACGTTGGGTCCCATAGCATGCATAAGTAAAAAGTTATGTGGGTTACTTTCAAGGCCAACTTTATTAACTACTCGTGCCGCCATTGGCACAGCCGATACACCTGCTGCCCCAATTAATGGGTTTATAGGTGTTTTAGATATGCGGTTAAGTCCTTTTGCCATAAATACGCCAGATGCCGTACCAATTGCAAAAGCCAGTGCGCCAAGCACTAAAATACCAATCGTCTCAACAGTTAAAAACTTATCTGCAGCAAGCTTTGAGCCTACAGCTAAACCTAAAAATATAGTTGTAACATTGATGATTTCGTTTTGAGCACTGTTACTTAATCTATCAACAACACCCGACTCTCGCATTAAGTTACCTAAACAAAACATACCTACAAGCGGTATAGCAGCCGGTAAAAACATAGCCGTTAAACTAAGCACCATAAGAGGGAAAATAATCTTTTCCTTTTTAGATACTTTGCGAAGCTCTGGCATCTTAATTTTACGTTCTTCTGGGGTTGTTAACGCACGCATAATTGGCGGTTGAATAATTGGTACTAATGCCATATATGAGTATGCTGCTACCGCTATTGCGCCTAGTAAATCAGGTGCCAGTTTTGACGCTAAAAATATTGCAGTCGGTCCATCTGCACCACCAATAATGGCAATAGCCGATGCGTCCTGTAGAGTAAACTCAAAACCTGGCACATAGTTAAGTAATATAGCGCCAAACAATGTAGCAAAAATGCCAAACTGTGCAGCCGCACCTAATAACAACATACGTGGGTTTGCAATAAGCGCGCTAAAGTCGGTCAGCGCCCCTACTCCCATAAATATCAACAACGGAAAAATCCCCGTATCAATACCCACGTAATAAACGTAATACAAAAGCCCACCTGGGTCTGACAAACCTGCCACTGGTACATTTGTTAAAATTGCACCAAAACCAATTGGTAATAATAATAGTGGTTCAAAGCCTTTAGCTATCGCTAAAAACAGTAATAAACACCCTACCGCAATCATAATTAATGATGGGATTGTAAAGTTAGCAATGCCAGTAGCATTCCAGAGGTTTAAAATACCTTCCATCCTCTATTTACTCCTAAGCTAATGCAATCATAGCGTCGCCGGTAGTTACAGCATCGCCTTCACCAACCAACACTTCAGCAATTGTTCCGGTATGCATTGCGCGTATTTCGGTTTCCATTTTCATGGCTTCCATAATAATCACTACATCACCTTCGTTAACAACTTGCCCAGCTTTTACCTTAATCTTAAAAATATTACCGGCTAAAGGGGCATTAAGTGTTTCACCTGATGCAACTGAAGCAGACTGAGGAATGTGCTCAGAGTCTTTTAATGTTACTTCTTTTAGCTCACCACCTTGCGCCACTACTACGTCGTAAACTTTACCATCTACTTTTACGCTGTATTGCTCAGCTTTAACGCTACTATTATTTGATCCCGATTTTGGTGCTGCCTTATTGCTCTTATCTTCAACGGTAGGAATAGGCTCAAATGCATCAGGGTTATTACGATTTTTAATAAATTTCAAACCAACTTGTGGAAATAATGCATAAGTTAGTACGTCATCAATTTGCTCATCAGCAAGTGTTAAACCTTGCTCTTGCGCTTCTTTTAATAATTCAGCTTCAAGCGTTGCAAGCTCTGGTGCAATGTTATCTGCAGGGCGACAAGTAATAACCTCTGCTCCATCAAGCACACGCTCTTGTAGCTCTTTATTCATTGGTGCTGGTGTTAAGCCATATTCACCTTTTAATACGCCAGCAGTTTCTTTAGTGATTGTTTTATAACGCTCACCGGTTAGCACGTTAAGTACTGCTTGAGTACCTACAATTTGCGACGTGGGTGTTACTAAAGGTAAAAAACCAAGATCTTCACGTACGCGTGGGATCTCAAGCAAAACTTCATTAAGCTTATCTGCCGCGCCTTGCTCTTTAAGTTGGTTTTCCATGTTTGTAAGCATGCCACCTGGTACTTGAGCTAGTAAAATACGACCATCAACCCCTTTTAAGCTACCTTCAAATGCCGCATATTTTTTACGTACATCTCTAAAGTAAGCAGCAATTTCTTCTAGGTGGTTTAAATCAAGGTCGGTATCGCGCTCAGTTCCTTCAACTATCGATACAATAGTTTCAGTTGCTGTGTGTCCGTAAGTCATACTCATTGATGAAATAGCGGTATCAAGCATATCAATGCCTGCATCAATCGCTTTTTGATAAGTCGCAGTACTTAAACCTGTTGTAGCGTGGCACTGCATAGCAATAGGAACCGATACGGTTTCTTTAAGTGCTTTAATTAGTTTTTCAGCATCGTACGGCTTTAATAAACCCGCCATGTCTTTAATACAAATTGAGTGACAGCCTAAATCTTCTAATTGCTTAGCAAGAGTCAGCCACATATCAAGCGTATGAACAGGACTTACTGTGTACGAAATAGTACCTTGAGCATGTGCGCCTACTTTTATAGCCGCTTTAATCGCTGTTTCTAGGTTACGTACATCGTTCATTGCATCGAAAATACGAAATACGTCAACGCCATTTTTATGTGCGCGTTCTACAAACTTTTCAACTACGTCATCAGCGTAATGGCGGTAGCCTAATAGGTTTTGACCGCGTAATAGCATTTGCTGTTTAGTATTAGGCATCGCTTTTTTAAGCGCACGAATACGCCCCCAAGGATCTTCGCCTAAATAACGAATACACGAATCAAATGTAGCACCGCCCCACGATTCAATAGACCAATAACCTGCATCATCTAGCTTGCTAGCAATAGGTAGCATATCGTCTAGGCGCATACGTGTTGCGAGCAATGATTGGTGCGCATCGCGTAATACCAATTCTGTTAATTTTAATTTAGCCATGTGTGTGCCCCTTATTTATTATTTGATTTGTACTGAGCAATGGCAGCACTAATAGCAGCGATGTGCTCATTAGGCACACCTTGAGATTTAAAAGACGGTGATTTAGCTGGTGATGCCTCTGGTTCGCTATAGCGCGTCACCAAATTAGACATAAGCGTTACTGCACCAATTAATATCGACAGAAATACAAACACCCCAACCATACCAGTTAGCATTAAGCTACCAGCCGTTGTGAGTAGAGCACCTATATCCATTTTTCTCCCCCTTGAAACCCATATCGAAAATAAAAAATCGATTTAATTAAATATTTATTCACTGGATAATAACAAAACTAGTCGCTTTGTCTACATCTTGTAAATTGGTAAAACCAATTAAACTATAAACAACATAACACTCAACAAATTTACATGCCATAACCCAGCAATCATGCGCCCTACAATACATACAGAAAATAACGACTATAGCTAATAGTTATATGGAAGTTGTTAATTAACTATTCAACTTAATAAAAATAACCGCCAAATTTTATAATAAGTACAAAAACACACATCAATTGTTAATTGGTCTTACCAAAAACATTATTTTTAGTGAATATTTACCAGTAACTTGTAACAGTGTGAATAACTTACATAACAAAGCGTAAAAATTACTAACTAACTAATAACTAAAAACACAGTTAAAAAACATAACTGTCTGATATAAAACAAAAATAAAATTTGGCATATAACTGGCATTAGTTATTGTGAGCAAATTTGATAACCAAGGAGAAAACAATGTTACGCTGGACAATTACATTTTTAGTTATTGCTTTAATCGCTGCAGTGTTAGGTTTTGGTGGCATCGCAGGTGCCGCAGCTGGTATAGCAAAAATTATATTTTTTATATTTTTAGTACTTTTAGTGATCTCATTAGTTTCAGGTGCACTACGTGGTAAATCACCCAGGTAGATAAAGCATTCAACTAACAAACACTAAAATTTAATTAATACTTACAAGGAATTACATTATGAATTCAACAACTGTAAAAGCAGCACTAATCGGTCTATTCGCAAGTTTCTTCATCATGGGTTGTGAAGACAATCATGCAGAAGACGCAGGCGAACGTATTGACGAAGCAGTAACTGACGTGCAAAACAAAGTAGAAGATGCATGTGAAAATGTTAAAGAAGGCGTAAACGCTGAAGAAACTAACTGTTAATTCTTCTTGTATCGCTAAAAAACGGCCTTAGGGCTAACACCATTCAGTTAAGCATGCTTTGACTTAATGGTGTACCGAGTTTTTGAAATTCGAACGGTCCTACTTTTGGGCCGTTTTCTTTTTTCTGGAAGAATATAACGTTTCACTCGTTCTCGCATTGCCCTTAATTTCTTTGGAATTGAACCTGGCGAAGCGATGGCACACCAGAGTATTTCATCCTGTATATCCCGCAAAGCCATGACAAAACTAATTCTCAGCGGGGAGACTTTAGCCTCTTTGGCTATTCGACTTATCTCTACTCGAATTAAATTGTAGGCTAGCAATATACCCCATAGCTCTTGATTGACTCCATCCACAGTCTGACTACGCAAAAGAATACTATCCTCAAGCATCTGGTGTTTTATTTCTCCATAGCTATTTTCAATTTCCCAGCGCTCGAAATAGACATCAAGAATGGCCTGTGCACCAAAAGCCTGTTTATCATCCAAAGAGCACAGCAGACCTTTTATTTTTCCAGGCCCCATTGGCTCAGGATAAAGAACCAGTCTGGCCTGCCAGCACTCAGGAAGCGAAGGGTCTTGTTTTCTGGCATGCGCAGATACACTCATCTCTACTTTGAAGTCATGCTCAGAGTAAGATTCAATGACGGTGTATTGCGTGTTGCTTTTAATCGGGACCATCCAGTGCGACTGTGGGTGTTGCTTACGCCAATTAATCAGTAGCTCAGCGCTGAGATAACATCGGTCAAAAATAGTTAGACTGTTATCACTTACATGACCAAATAACTGCTTTGCGTAGTTCACCTCACCTTGATAACTGGGCCCGAAGGCAACGTGGTGTATCAACCGGCTACGCAAGGAGCTTAAGGCGCATAGGCGTACAATAGGATATTCTGTATGACGGTTTTTACTGTGCTTAATATAGTGAAAGTGCTCAGCAAGAGCAGGTGTATCAGGTGCACGAAATTGCGTTCCATCAACAGAAAATAACCGGAGTCCATACCACGTATCATCAGCATCTTCTTCTTGTGTCCAACGGGCTGCACATAGGTGAAATAAGGCTTGGAGGGGGTCGCTACTCAGGCGCTGTCTCGCTTGAGGAATAGCACTTGGAGCAACCGTATCGCCCAGGGTATCAGTGAGTGTTAAATCTAACTTCTCAACAACGTCACTAATAGAGCGGTCGCGAAAAAGACCCATTGCAATGATAAGCCAGACGACAAGCTCAGCAGGTAACTTACGTTTGCGAATACTTGCTTTATCGGTCTGCTCGAGCACATTAGAAATCCACTCAAGAGGGATATGTTTCTGAAATGTAGATAAAGAGTCAGGAGTGGCGAATATATC